>JBBQJG010000058.1:0-22495 GCA_038325725.1 Polyangia bacterium
ATCCCTACTACCTGACGATGAAGGCGCAGCAGCTCGGCTATCAGCCCGAGGTCATCCTCGCGGGCCGCCGCATCAACAACAACGTCGGGCCGTACGTCGCCCAGCGCGTCGTCAAGATGCTCATCAACCAGGGCGTCGCCGTGAAGGGCGCGCGCGTCGGCGTCCTCGGCCTCGCGTTCAAGGAAGACTGCAACGATCTGCGCAACAGCCGCGTCCCCGACGTCATCGCCGAGCTGCGCACGTTCGGCATCGAGCCGCTCGTCCACGACAGCCGCGGCAACCCCGCCGAGGCCCAGCACGAGTACGGCCTCACGCTCGCGCCGCTCGAGGCCTACGAGGACCTCGACGCGCTCGTCGTCGCCGTGAGCCACAAGGAATACATCCAGCTGGGCCAGCCCAAGCTGCTCGGCATGGTGCGCGACAACGGCTGCTTCATCGACGTCAAGAGCGTCTTCGCCCCGACGAAGATGGTGCGCGGCATCCAGTACTGGAGCCTGTAGCGACGGCGGACGGACAGTGCGCGATCGGCCCGCGTTCGCCGACTACCGCCGCCGCACGGACATCGCGCGATCGATCTCGCGTTGGGTCTCGCGTTTTTTCGAGTCCTCGCGCTTGTCCCACTCTTGCTTGCCGTGGACGAGGGCGAGCTCGGCTTTGACGCGGCCCTGCTTCTCGTAGAGCGACAGCGGCACGAGCGTGTAGCCCTTCTCGCGGATCTTGCCTTCGAGGCGATCGATCTCGCGCCGGTGCAGCAGCAGCTTGCGGCGGCGGCGCGGCTCGTGATTGCGGCCGTGCGCGTGCGAATACAGGCTGATGTCGACCTGGTGCAGCCACGCCTCGCCCTTGTCGATCTCGGCGAACGCGTCGACCATCGTGACCTTGCCGTCGCGGATCGACTTGACCTCGGACCCCTCGAGCACGATGCCCGCCTCGACGGTCTCGTCGATGTGATAGACGTGCCGCGCCTTGCGGTTGCGCGCGAGGACCTTCGTCTCTGCTTTCTTGTCCTTGTCGCCTGCCGGCTTGGCCACGGCGCTACGTTACCTTTCGCGGTACCTGATTCGCGATGAATCGTCATCGCTCGCCTCGTCGGTGCCCTCTCCCTCCTCGTGCGCGCCGGATGCGGCGGCGGCGCCGAGACGTCGGCCCCGCCTCTTGTTCGCCTCGACCTTCAAGAAGGGCTTCTGGCGCGTCGTCACGAAGTGGCGCCGCGTCTCAAGCCCCGAGACGTGTGATGCCCGGCAATCCGTCGAAGGCGACGTCGAACGTCATGATGCGCGTGACGTCCTGGCGGTGCATGACGGCGGCGTGAACCGCGTCGCGCGCCGAGAGGCGCTTCTTGCCGAGCACGATGGACTTCGCGCGTTCGACGTCGGCCTCTGAGATCGGAAAGACCTCGTCGACGATCCCAAGCAGCGCGTCGAAGGCGGGCTGGATGGCGTCGCGACGGGCGATCGCCACGTAACGATGCAGGATCTCCTGCAGGACCTCGGCGTCGGTGACGAGGCGTTCACCGTCGCTGACGGCAGCTTCGACGAGCCGCCGCGCATCGGCCTTGTGGGGGTGCGGTTGGCCGACGAGATACATCGGAATGTTGGAGTCGACGAAGATCATGTCGAACCGTCGTCGAGGTAGCCGCGCTCAATCTCCTCGAGCATCTGATCGACGTCGCCCGCGGGAAACGTGTGCTCGACCGCGGCGCGCACGACGGCGAGCTTCTTCTTCGCGTCACCCCGGGGCTCCGTGCGCTGCGCCTTTCGGAGGACCTGCCTCACCCACTCCGAGGTCGTCATGCGGTGCTTTCGCGCGACCTGCTGGATCGCGGCAAGCTCTTCGTCGTCGAGGACGACCTGGAGGCGCGTACTCATCATATGAGTATGATTGACTCCCATCATGAGTCAATCACCCACGCGTGCCTCACACGGCGCGGGCGAGGGCGACGACGTGCACGGCGCGGGCGCCGGCGCGCAACAACGTGTCGGCGCATTCGTTGAAGGTGGCGCCCGTCGTGAGAACGTCATCGACGAGGAGGACGCGGCGGTAGCGCACGCGCTCGGCCTCGGAGACGGCGAAGGCGCCCGCGATCTCGGCGACGCGCGCCGCGGGCCCCCAGTGCCCGAGCGGCTTCGTGGGGCGCGTGCGGCGGAGCAGCGTGCGATCGAGGCGCGGCAACCCGCGCGGCAGCGCGCGCGTGAGCGCCGGCGTTCGGGCGACGTCACGCAGCGATGCGCGCAGCAACTCGAGCGCTTGGTTGAAGCCGCGCTGGCGCAATCGCGCCGGATGCAGGGGCACGGGCGCGACGACATCCTCTGAGGAGAACCCGCCGCGCGCGAGCGCGTCGACGAGCGCCGTCGACAACAACGGGCCGAGCCGCCGCGCCATGTACCGCTGGCCGTGCTTCATGCGCACGATGGCGTCGGCGAGCGCGGCGCCGTACTCGTAGGCGGCGCGCGCCTCGCGAAAGAAGAACGGCACGCGCCGACACACGCCGCAGCGCTCGCCGCCCGACGCGCGCCGCTCGCGCGGCAACGCGCACCCAGGGCACGCGTCGAACATCGGGTTCAACGTCGGCGCGCAGTCCGAACAGAAGCGCAACAGGTCGTCGACGACGCGCCCGCACGCCGTACAACGCGCCGGCCACAGGAGCTGCAACGATTCACTGACGAGAGCGCCGAAGGTCATGCGCCTCTTGTCGGAGAGGCGCGCCAACGGTTGCGTGGCCCCCCCGAGGATTTCTCCGGCGACATGGAACGTCGCCGTTTTGGCTCCGCTCGGCGGTTGCGCCCGGCCGGCGTTACTCCGGCGCGAAGATGCCGCGGCGGAGATAGGTCGGCTTGTCGAACTCGGACTCTTCGACGCCGAGCTCGTCCGCGGGACGCGCCATCTGGCGGCGCTGCGGCGGGTTCGGAGGAGCCGCCGTCGCGGCCGCCTGCTGCGAGACGGGCGGCCTGATGATGGGGCGCTCGGCCGGCGTCCACTCGGGCGCCGTCGCGACACCGAAGCCACCGGGCGCCGTCGGCGAGGCCGTCGCGGGCGCGGTGCCGTAGTCGGGGCTCTCGAAGAACTCGTCGTAGAAGCCCGCCTCGGCCTGACCCTCGACCTGGCGCCCCGGCGCGACCGCGTAGCCGCGCGGCGCGACGGCCGTCGGCTGCGCCCACGGCGGAGCACTGGCGGCGGAGGGAGCCACCGGCGTGAAGCCCGCGGGCGGCCCCACGGGCGCCTGCGCGTACATCGTCGGCTGCATCGGCAGCGCCATCTGATCGGCGCGCACGCCGCGAGCGCCCACCATGCTGCGGCCCATGCTGACACCCGGGCCGACCTGCGCGGCGTCGCGTGTCTGGAAGCCCGTCGCGATGACGGTGATGCGGACCTCGTCGCCCGCGTGCGGGTCGATGACCGACCCGAAGATGATGTTGGCGTCGGGGTCGGCCGCCTCGGCGATGAGGCTGCACGCCTCGTTCATCTCGGCGAGTGTTAGATCCGGCCCGCCCGTGATGTTGAGGAGGATGCCCGTCGCGCCGTTGATCGAGACGTCCTCGAGCAGCGGTGAGCTGATGGCGGCCTGCGCGGCCTCGACGGCGCGCTTGTCGCCCTGCCCGCGGCCCGTCCCCATGAGCGCGCGGCCCATGCCCGTCATGATCGTGCGTACGTCGGCGAAGTCGACGTTGATGAGGCCGGGCGCGATCACGAGATCGCTGATGCCGCGCACGGCGTTCAAGCAAACGTTGTCGACCATCGCGAAGGCGTCCTTCAACGTCGTTTTCATGCCGGCGATCGACACGAGGCGATCGTTCGGGATGATGATGAGCGCGTCGACGGACTTCGCGAGCTCGCTGATGCCCTGGAGCGCCTTCTTCTTGCGCTGGGACCCTTCGAACATGAACGGCTTCGTGACGACGCCGACGGTGAGCGCGCCTAGATCGCGCGCGACCTGAGCGATGACGGGCGCCGCGCCCGTGCCCGTGCCGCCGCCCATGCCCGCGGTGACGAACACCATGTCGGCGCCCGACAGCGCCTCGGCGACGCGCGACGCGTCCTCGAGGGCCGCAGCCTTGCCGACCTCGGGGTTCGCGCCCGCGCCGAGCCCCTTCGTGAGGTTGCGGCCCAGGTGCACCTTCGTGCCGGCCATGCTGGTCTCGAGCACCTGGCCATCCGTGTTGGCCACGATGAAATCCACGCCCTCGATGCCACCCTCGATCATCGTGTTGACGGCGTTTCCGCCACCGCCACCCACGCCGATGACCTTGATGGCGGGGCGCCCCGGACCTGCTGCTTCGTCGTCGAGCTCAAGCATGTGGAGACTCCTCGACAAGATCGATCCCATGCCTGGAAACCCGACGCCAATTTTTTACCCCCTTTTCTCCGTCGGTGGGCCCGTGCCCGCGAAGAGACGTGGGGGGGTAAGCTCGGCCCATGAAGGCGCTGAGGCTTTGGGCAGTGGTCGGGATCGCCACCGTGGCGGGGTGTGGCGGCCGCGGGTTGTCTCTCGGAAAGGACGGCGCGGCGCCCGCGGCCGACGGAGCGGTAACGGACGTCGGAGGCGCGCCCGAGGCGTCTTCGGTCTTCGACGGCGGCGGCGACCAGCTCATCGAGGCGCTGTCGGGGCACGCGTTCGTCGTCAATGCGGCGTACGAAGTTCCGGCGGGCTTCGCGCTCCCCGCGACGCACACGTTCACGCTCGTCCTCGACCTCGACAAGGGCTGGGCGGTGGCCGGTTCGGCGCAAGGAGGCGGCGAAAGCCGCATCCAGGTGAAGAACGGAGGCACGGTCGAGCTCCAAGCCCCGCTGAGCTTCAGCTTCGACATCTGCGGAAACGGCATCACCTACGACCACCTCACGCTCACGCCCTCGGCGAACGGCGGCATCGTCGGCACGGCCTCGGGCCGGGTCAGTTACGCAACAGGCGATCTGCTGAACGACGCCAAGGTTACGGCGACCTTCGAGGGCATGCCCGATCATCAGACGCCCGCGCTCACGCTCTCGCCGAGCACCGATCCGATGGATCCTTTCATCCCGGCGTCGCTCGTCGCGTCCGAGCCGCTGACGCTCGCGGCGGCACCGGTGCTCCTCACCGCCGGCGGCGAGTCGTCTCCGCTGACGCCGACGGCGCGGTACATGGAAACGTTCTCGTTCTCGGGCTTCGGCCTCCCGAAGGTCTTGCTCAAGTACGGCGAGACGTATCGAGTCGCGGAGGCCGGTCTCACCGACTTCGCCGGCAACATCGCGAAGGCCGGACCGTCGTTCACGACACGCCCCGCGCCTCCGCTCATCGTCGAGGATGGTTTCGAGTCCGTGGCCGCGCAGACGCTCGGCGGCGCGATCGTCGCCGACGGCACCAACGCGCCGGTCCTCGCCGGTAAGCGCAGCCTCTACGTGCCACCATCCGGCGGAGGCGAGGGGCCCGTTTCCCAGCTCGCGTTGCGGCTCGCCGTGAATCCCGGCGACACGGTGATCCGCTTTTCGTACCGCGTGGTGGGGCTCAACAGCTCGCCGTTTGGCGCGGTGCTCTCCTTCCTCGTCGCCGGGGCCGGCACGCCGGTCGCGGGGCGCGTCCTTCCCGCCGACACCCAGCCGAGAACCGAATTCCGGCTCTCGCCCCAGACCGTCGTCTACGTCAGCGCCGCTCTGGAAAAGGCCGAGCTCCCGCTGCCGGCCGGAACCCACGGCGAGGTCTTCCTCGACCGCGTGGGCGGCTCGAGCTGGTGCGGCCTGCCGCCGCCCCCCACCCTGGGCATCGTCATCGACGACCTCCGCGTCGAATGACGACGACCGACGCCGAGACGACCGCGGCGTTTCTCCTCGAGCGCGTGCGCGCGGCCTGCGGGCCCAAGTGGGACGAAGGTAAGGCGCGCGTCCTGCCGCCGGTGCCGCCTTCGGGTGCCGCGCTCGCCGTGTTCGCCGCGCGGCGCGTGCGCGGCATCCCCGAGGACGTCGTGCGCGGGCTGTTCGCATGGGAGCGAGGCGAACGGCCCGTCGATCTCCTGTTCGTCGTGCCGACGGCGTTCGAGGTGCTCGCGCGGCAGGCGCGCGGGCGGCGGTGCGTCGGCTTGCTCGACGACGCGGCGGCGCGCGCGCACGGCGATCCGCGCCACCCCGACGGGCTCACCTTCGCGCTGCACGACCTGTGTCACCTGGAGAAGTTCGTCACGCCCGAGCATCACGCCGGGCAGGTCGGGTTCTTCTCCGCCGTCGAGCGCGCCTTCGCGGCGCCCGAGGTGCGCGCGCTCGAGGCCGCGCTCGACGACACGTGGCGCGTCGATCGCGACTACGTCGTCTCGGACATGAACGGTTCCGCCGTATTTCTGTTCGCGGCGCTCAAGATGAAGCTCAACATGGCCGTGCGCCGCCGCCTCGCGCGCGAGCGACGTCGACTCGCACCGACGGCGGGGCCGCTGGACGCCGACGAGCGCGCCGCCGTCGCGCCCGCGCTGAAGGCGTTGTTCGACGCCATGGACCTGCCCGACGACCTGCGCGCGGGAGCGTTCGCCGTGTCGACGCGGCGCGATCACCCGACGGAGGCCGCGCGCCTGCTCGCCTACTTCGAGGCGGCCGCGTCGGGGCGCAGCACGAAGATGTGATTGTCGCCGCCCTTGATGCCGCGCATGAACGGCGCGACGAGCGCGCTGACGAAGCGCACGACGGACTTCGAGTTCGCTGCGTCGGGACGGTTGAAGCCGTGGTGCACGATCTGAAAGCCCGTCGAGGCGGCCATCTTCTCGAAGAGGTACGTCTGGATCGGCGTGATGTGCGTCAGGTCGTTGAACTTGGGATCGCGATCGAAGCCGCGGAGCTGCCCCGCCGCCAAGAACCGCAGGCGCGCCGGCACGCATTCGATGTTGGGCGTCGTCACGATGAGGAAGCCGTTCGGGGCGAGCAGCTTGCGCGCCTCGCGCAAGAGGTGCCGCGGGTTCTCGAGGTGCTCGATGATCTCGAGCGCCGTCACGGCGTCGAGCCCGCTCGGCACGAGGTGCGCGAACGGCTCGTCGAGGTCGGCGACGATGGGGTCGACCGTCGTGAGCGCGAAGGACGCGCGGTCGCGTTCGACGGGGTAGAGCGTGTGGCCCTCGGCCATGAGGCGCCCGGCCCACGCTCCGGAGCCGGCGCCCAAATCGGCGATGCGTGCCTTACGATCGCCGAGCTCGGCCCGCAGCGTCTTGACGACGACATCGTGCAATCCAAAGTTCGCCTTTTCGACGAGCTGTCCCCCCGGTTCGGCCGACATGGCGCGCAGCTTACCGATCCGACCTGGGCATGTCACGCGACGCACCGCGAGGCAGCCCACGTCGGTGCGACATTTCGTCCCGATCAGCGAGATTTGACGGTCGAGAAACTTTGTTCGGTCTACCGTTGCTCGTCGCGCGCGCGTGGGATAGTCACGCGCCCGGGACCGCCGAGAAAGAAGACGAAGGGCCGTGGTCGACGGAGGCAATCACCAGCAGACGAAGCCGAGCAAGATCGTGCGCCCTTTGGCGCGCGCGATGTTCACGATGCGCGTCGTGACGGTCTTGGCGACGACGCTCGCGGCCTGCGACGCGCCGGCTCCCACCGACGGCGCCGCGCTCACGACGAGCCCGCCCGTGAACCGCGAGTCGCACGGCTCGTTCTTTCCGATCGGCGCCGGCACGTTCCACGTCGCGCTCTCCTGCAACAACTGCCACGG
The DNA here is from genome assembly GCA_038325725.1 of Polyangia bacterium. Lineage (GTDB taxonomy): Bacteria > Myxococcota_A > Polyangia > Fen-1088 > Fen-1088 > DASZFV01. The sequence goes on from JBBQJG010000058.1 coordinate 7,661, forward strand.
CGACGACGCGACCTTCGCGACGTTCACGTGCACGTCGTGCCACGCGCACGATCGTGACGCCGCTGCCGCGCGACACACCTTCATCACGACCGGCTATCAGTGGGATTCGAACGCGTGCCTCAAGTGCCACCCCACGGGCCAGGAGGCCGCGATCTCGCCCGAGGACCACAGCGCGAAATATTTCCCCATCGCGATGGGGTCGCACGCCAAGGCGGCCTGCGCCGACTGTCACCCGTTCGCGACGACGTCGAAGACCTTCACCTGCACGAATTGCCACGCCGACAATGACGCCCTCAAACTCCCCCACGCCACGACCCCCAGCTACCGCTTCGATTCCTTCGCCTGTTACGGGTGCCACCCCAAGGGATAGCGCCGCGGGGACCTCGTCGTGATCGAAACTCTCGAGCGCCTCTCGTCGGGCGCGTCGGCGTTCGCCGTCGGTGGCGCGTTCGCGTGCGCGTTCATCTTGCTGCGGCTGCACGCGTGGTGGCGCGATCGCCGCGCGCGCCAGCGCCTCGCGGAAGCGGCGCGCCTCGAGCTGGACCTGCCGACGTCGCTGCACCCCGTGATCGATCCCGACGTCTGCATCGGCAGTGGGTCGTGCCTGTCAGCCTGCCCCGAGGGCGACATCCTCGGCATCATCGGCGGCGTCGCGACGCTCATCAACGCGTCGTCGTGCATCGGCCACGGGCGCTGCGCCGTCGAGTGCCCGGTCGGCGCCATCAAGCTCGTCTTCGGCTCGGCGCGCCGCGGGGTCGAGCTGCCCGAGGTCGACGCCGGCTTCGAATCGAGCCGCCCGGGCGTCTACGTCGTGGGCGAGCTCGGCGGCATGGGGCTCATCAAGAACGCGCTCGTGCAGGGGCTGCAGGTCGCGGCGGGCATCGCCGCGCAGCTGACGCCGCGGCCCGAGCGGCGCACGGGCATCGTCGACGTCGCGATCGTGGGCGCGGGCCCCGCCGGGCTCGCCGCCGCCGCGGGCGCGCGGGCCGCGGGCTTGTCCTGCCGCGTGATCGAGCAGGACACCCTGGGCGGCACCGTCGCGCACTACCCGCGCCACAAGATCGTCATGACGTCGATGGTCGAGCTGCCGTACTACGGCAGCTTCGGCAAGAGCTCGATGTCGAAGGAAGAGCTGCTCACGGAGATGCTCGTCCTCAAGAAGCGCGCGCGCGTGCGCGTGCACGAGGGCGCCAAGGTCACGAAGATCGACGGCGAGGTGGGCGATTTTCGCCTCGCGACGACGCGCGGGTCGCTGCACGCGCGTCGGGTCGTGCTCGCGACGGGGCGGCGCGGCTCGCCGCGGCCCCTCGGCGTGCCGGGCGAAAACGGCAAGAACGTCACCTATCGCTTGATCGACCCCAGGCAGTACGAGGGCCGGCGCGTCCTGGTCGTCGGCGGCGGCGACTCGGCCGTCGAGGCGGCGATCCAGCTCGCGGGCGAGAGCTCGGCGAAGATCGCGCTTTGCTACCGCCGCCCCGAGCTCGCGCGCTGCCGGCCGCTCAACAAGCAGAAGCTCGATGCGCTCGTCAAAGCCGGCCGCGTGAACGTGCTGCTGTCGACGGAGGTCATCTCCGTCGCGCCCGACGCCGCCACGCTCCAGACGAAGGCGCGCCGCTGGTCGCTGCCCATCGACTACATCATCGCGTGCCTCGGCGGCGAGCTGCCCACGCAGTTCCTCGAGGCGGCCGGCGTGAAGATCCGCCGCCACGACGGGCGGACCGCCATGGCGAACCCCGCCCTCGCGCACCGCGCGACCGCGCGGCGTGGCCGGCTCGGCGCGCTCAAGCTGGTCGCCGTCGGCTCGATCGTCATGGCGGCGCTCGCCGTCGTGGGCGCCGACTACTACCGCCTGCCGCGCACGCTCCGATACGACGCGCCCCTGCACGCGCTGCTCAAACCATCGGGGTTGTGGGGCCACGGCATTGGCATCCTCGCGACGCTGCTCATGTTCACGAACTTCCTGTACTCGGCGCGCAAGCGGCTCGCGATGTTCAAGGGCCGCTCCGAGATCGGGCCGTGGCTGCGCTTCCACGTCTTCGTCGGCATCATGAGCCCGTTGACGATCCTGTTTCACTCGGCGTTTCAGTGGGGCAACCAGCTCGCGACGATGACGTACGTGTCACTCGTCGTCGTCGTCGTGACGGGCCTCGTGGGCCGCTACATCTATGGGTGGTTCAAGCTCGACGGCGACCACGCCGCCGAGGTCGCGGCGCTGCGCGAGCGCGTCGGGCGCACGCTCGAGCGCTGCAAGTCGACGTTCGCGCCCGAGGGCACGCCGAAGACCGCGGCGCTCGCGCACGTCTTCGCGCTCGCCGACGGCGCGCCCACGCGCGCGGGCGCGCCCTCACTCTTCTTCGGGCGTCCAGGCGAGGCGTGGTCCGTTCGGCGCGGGCTCGCGGCGACGCGCGGGCGATTTCTCGACACGGGCTCGTACCGCGTGTTCCGCGACGAGGCGCTGCGCCTGCGTCACCTCTACGTCAACGAGCAGTTTCATGCGCGCTTCAAGGGGCTCATGCGCGCGTGGCGTGTCTTTCACGTGCTGCTCGCCGTGACGATCGTGCCGCTCATCGGCCTGCACGTGTGGCTGAGCCTGCGGCTCGGCTTCAAGTGGTTGTGGTCGTGAGAGCGCGCGCAGCACTCGTCGGTGTGCTGTTCGCGTTCATCCTTCTTTTTTTCGCGCTCGCCGCGCGCCCGGCGCACGCGCAGTTCTTCTCGCCGGGGAAGCTCGCGCGGCCGCACGCGGCGCTCGAGGGGATGAAGGGCTGCGAGCGCTGCCACGATCAGAATCAGCACGACACGGCGGGCCGCTGCATCGCCTGCCACGTCGAGCTCGCGCCGGGGCGCGCGCAGGGCACGGGCCTGCACGGACGCCTGCCCGAAGCGACGCGCGATCGTTGCCCACGCTGCCACCCGGATCACCGGGGCCTCTCGTTCGCGCTCATCGACTGGTCGGGCGACAAGAAGGCGTTCGACCACGCGCGCGCGGGGTGGCCGCTCGCGGGGGCGCACGCGCGCCTCGGCTGCGCGTCCTGTCATGACGCGCGCCACGTCGTCGCACCCGAGATCGTCCGCATGCTGCGCGCGCAGTCCGCGCGCACGACGTTCCTCGGCCTCACGAAGCGCTGCGGGGCGTGCCACTTCGACGAGCACCGCGGGCAGCTGGGTGGCGCCGGGGATTGCCAGCGCTGCCACGACGAGCGGAGCTGGCGGCCCGCCGAGCGCTTCGAGCACGTCAAGACGGACTTCCCGCTGCGCGGCAAGCACGGCGGCCTCGCCTGCACGGCCTGCCACAAGGCGCTCACGGACACGGCGCCCGCACCCGCTTTGCCGCTCCGCCACGCGACGACGTTCCTGCGCTTCGCGCCCGTCGAGCACGCGACGTGCGCGAGCTGCCACGCCGACCCGCACGAGGGCCGCCTCGGCGCCGGCTGCGCGAAGTGCCACACGGAAGATGGCTGGCGCGTGCGCGGGGGCGCCACCCACGCCGAGCGCAGCTTTCACGATCGGACGGCGTTCCCGCTCGAGGGCGCGCACGCCGAGGTCGTGTGCCGCGCGTGCCACGGCCCGTTCCGCGGCGAGCCGGCGCGCTTCCGCGGGCTCGCCTTTCGTCGCTGCGGCGACTGCCACGCCGACGCGCACGCGGGCCAACTCGCGGCGCGGCCGGGCGCGCCCGCCGCCGACTGTGGCGCGTGCCATTCGGTGACGACCTTCGCGCCCGCGCGCTTCGAGGCCGAGCAGCACGCGGCGACGAGCTTCCCGCTCGACGGCAGCCACCGCGTCGTGGCCTGCCGCGCCTGCCACCCGCTCGACGGACATCTGTCGGAGAAGGTGCCGGCGGCGACGCGCGCGCGCCTCGAGCGACAGCACAGACCGCTGCTCGTGAGCGCGGCCGTCTTGCGTCCCCACGAAACGCTCGCGCGCTGCTCGTCGTGCCACGCCGATCCGCACGCCGGCCAGTTCACGACGGCGATGGCGGCGCGCGACTGCGCCGCGTGCCACACGACGGCGTCGTTCCACGCGATCACCTTTGACCACGCGCGCGACAGCACGTTTTCTCTCGCGGGCGCCCACGCGCGCGTCGCGTGCGCGAGCTGCCACACGCGCGCGGCGGGCTCGAACAAGGCTGTGGAGCCTGTCCGCTACCGGCCGCTCGACGGAAGCTGCGGGAGTTGCCACCGCGATCCCCACGCGGGGCAGTTCACGTGGCAGGTCGCGCGCGACGATGCGGCGGCGCCCGCGAAGCGCCGCGACGACGCCAAGGACTGCGGCGCGTGCCACGCGGCGACGACCTTCGCGGCGACGACCTTCCGCCACGACGACGGACGCGCGACGACGTTCGCCCTCGAGGGGCGCCACGCGCAGCTCGCGTGCGGCGCGTGCCACAAGCCCGTGCGCCTCGCCGACGGCGCGACGACCGTGCGCTACCGACCGCTGCCGCGCACGTGCAGCGGCTGCCACGTCGACTTCCACAAGGGCGACTTCAAGGGGTTCCGACCGTGAGGCGCGCGCTCCTGCTTCTCGTCGCGCTCGCATCGACGTCGACGGCGGCCGCCGCGCCGTCGGGACCACGCCCGGCGCCTCCGAAGGCGGCGAAGCAGACGAAGGAGACGAAGGAGACGAAGGAGACGAAGGCGGCGAAGGAGACGAAGGAGACGAAGGCGGCGAAGGCGGCGAAGGAGACGAAGGCGGACACACCGCCGCCCAAGCGCGCCGCCACCGGCGAGTGCAGCGACTGCCACACGCAGAGCCGCTGGAGCGAGGTCTCGTTCGAGCACGCGCGCACGGGCTTCCCGCTCGAGGGCGCGCACGCCAAGGCCTCGTGCCGCGCGTGCCACGCCGCCGACTTCCGCGCGCGCGTCGCGACCACGTGTGCCGGTTGCCACCGCGATCGCCACGCGGGTGAGCTGGGCGTGCACTGCGAGGGCTGCCACGAACAGACGACGTGGACCGACACGCTCTTCGGCGCCGACGCCCACCGCCGCACGGCCTTCCCGCTGCTCGGCAAGCACGCCGCGATCCCGTGCCAGGAGTGTCACGGCGAGCTGCGCGATCGCACGTTCTCGCGCGCGCCCACGACGTGCATCGGCTGCCACGCCGCGGACTTTTCGCGCACGGCCGCGCGGACGATTGATCATCTCGCGGCGGGCTTCTCCACGGATTGTCAGAGCTGCCACACGACGTGGAGCTTCGCGCCCGCGCGCTTCGCGGCGCACGATACGTGCTTCCCGCTGGGCGGCGGCGCGCACGCGAGCCTGCGCTGCCAGCAGTGCCACAGCCGCGTCGCCGGGCTCGTGCCGACGGGCGCGTGCCGCACGCAATCGGTGACCTGCGCCAGCTGCCACGCCCACCAATGCGCGCGCAGCGACGCCCAACACGCCAACGTCATGGGCTACGGCTGCGTGAGCCAGAAATGCTACGAATGCCATCAACGGCTGCCCGGGCTCTAGCGCTCTCGCTCGGCGCGCTCTCGCTCGGCGCAACGGCGCGGGCCGCGTCGCCGGCGACATCTTCGTCGACGAAATCGGCGGCGGCCCCGTCGACGACGGAGGGTCACGTCCGCTTCGTCACCGACGCGCGCGCGTACCTGGACCGCGGCGCCGACGACGGCCTCGGGCGCGGGCAGACGGTGAGCATCGTGCGCGCCGGGGTCGCGGTGACGAGCTGCCTCGTCGACGCCGTCGGCGATCACGCGGCGACCTGCCACGCCGCCCTCGCGCGCGGCGGCGACGGGTTCGTGACGACCCGCCGTCGCGGCGCGCCGCCCGCGACCGCGCCCGTCGCCGCGCTGCCGCCGCCCACCGACGCGCGCGTCGAGCGCGAGCGCGCCCGCGGCCTCGCCGACGCGCCCGTGACCCGCGTCGATTTTCACCCGCGCGCGCGGCGCGCGAGCGGCGGCTCAGCCGAGGTCGCCGCGGGCGTCACGATGGGCCTCGCGCGCGGCGCTGGCGCGTCGTGGGCCGCGACCGAGGTCGACGTGCACCTCGGCCACGTGCCGCTCGGCGCCGACCTGCGGCTCGATCTCGCGCTTTCAGCCGTGCGCTGGGCGCCCGCTGACGCCCGCTTTCGCCCCGACACGCCGATGCAGCTGTATCTGTGGGAGGCCGAGGTCTCGCACCGTGAGCTCGACGCGCGCACGGTGCTCTCGGCCGGGCGCCTGTGGCCGTGGCACGTGCCCGGCGTGCCGCTGCTCGACGGCGTGCAGCTCGGACGCCGCACCGAAGATCACGCCGTCGAGGCGGGCGTCTACGGCGGGCTGCTGCCGTCGATGCTCTCGCTGTCGCCCGAGCTCGATCAGTGGACGGCGGGCGTCTACGCGGCGCTCGCGCGCGCGGGCACGCGCGGCGACACCGTGGGCTTCTCGCGCGTCGAGGCGCGCGTCGCCACGCGGCGCTCGCCGACAATTGGCGACGTCCGCGAGGCCGAGGTCCTCGGCGCCCTCACGCTCGCGGCGCTCTCGGCGACGGGCGGCGGCCGCCTGAGAGACGCGCCCTCCGTCGATCACGCGCCCGTGCTCGAGACCGCGCACGCGGGCCTCGCGCTGCGGCCGCGCGCGGGCGGCGGCGCCTGGGTCGAGCTGCGGCACCTCGGCGTCGCGCCCGAGGTCCAGCCGCTGCTCGTGAGCGAGACGCCCGCGGCGCGCGGCGGCCTGCACGCGGCCGGGGCCGCGTGGCTCGATCTCTTCGGGGACGTCGGCGCGGGCGCGAGCGGCGGTTGGCACCTCGATCGCGACACGAACCGCCACCAAGAGGACGCCGCCCTCGAGCTGCGCCTGCCGCGCCTCTTCGGCGACGTCGCCGGCCTGTGGCTCGGCGCGACGCTCGCGCAGGGCTGGCTCTGGAGCCGCGGCGGCTATTTGCAGGTCGCGAGCCGGTGGTCGCCCAGGCTCCAGCTGGTCGCGCGCGTGTCGGCGAACGCCATCCGCTATGCCCCGACGGGCGCGCCCGGCGACTTCGCGTCCTCGAACGAGCTCGGCGGCGCGCTGCATCTTCAGGCCCGCCTCGCGGCGCGGCTGCGCCTCCGCGCCCGGATGCTCGCCCGCCTCCCCTTCGCGGAGCGCGGCCTGCCGGCCGTCGGGACGACGCCCGCCACCCTCGTGACGTCTCTCGAGCTCGTCGCGACGTTCTGACGCCGGTCGCGCGCGCGGTCCGCTATGCTGCGCGCCGTGATGAGCACCCACGACGACAAGCCCGCCGACAAGCCCGCTTCCGCCCCCGCCGAAGACTTCGCCTCGATGTTTGCCGCCGCCGAGAAGGCCGCGCCGCGCGGCCGCGGCGCGAAGCAAGCCCTCGGCGATCGCGTGCGCGGCAAGATAGTGTCCATCGGCAACGAGGTCACCGTCGTCGAGCTCGAGGGCGGCGGCGAGGGGACGCTCGAGACGCTCGAATTGCTCGACGCCGCGGGCCAAATGAACGCCAAGGCGGGCGACGCGATCGAGGCGCGCATCGTGGGCCTCGGCGAAAAGGCCGGCTTCGTTTATCTACGGCGCGGCCCGAACCGCGGCCTCGATCCGAAGTCGGGCCTCGCCGAGGCGTTCGCGACGGGGCTGCCCGTCGAGGGGACGGTCACCGCCGTCAACAAGGGCGGCGTCGAGGTCATGATGGGCGCCGTGCGCGCGTTCTGTCCGATCTCGCAGCTCGAGCTGCGGCAGGTCGCCGACGCGAGCCTCTACGTCGGTCAGAAGCTCGCGTTCCGCGTGACCCGCTTCGAAGAAGACCGCCGCGGCGCCAACGTCGTGCTGTCGCGACGCGCGATCCTCGAGGAAGAGAATCAGACGCGCGCCGCCGAGACGCGCAGCAAGCTCGTCATCGGCGCCGTGCTGTCGGGCGTCGTCACGGCGCTCAAGGACTTCGGCGCGTTCGTCGACGTCGGTGGGATAGAAGGGTTGCTGCCCGCCTCGGAGATCGGCTATGCGCGCGGCACGAAGCCGTCCGACGTGCTGTCCGTCGGGCAGCCCGTCACCGTTCAGGTGATGCGCGTCGAAAAGCGCGACGATCCGAAGCGCCCCGAGCAGGTGTCGTTCTCGCTCAAGGCGCTCGAGCGCGATCCGTGGGACGACGCCGTCGCCACGGTGCACGTCGGCGCGTTGCTCAAGGGCAAGGTCATGCGCGCCGAGGCCTTCGGCGCGTTCATCGAGCTCACCCCGGGCGTCGAGGGCCTCTTGCACATCAGCGAGCTCGGCGCCGGCAAGCCGCTGCGCCACGCGCGCGAGGCGGTCAAGCCGGGCGACACCGTCGAAGTCACCGTGCTCGCGATCGAGCCCGAGAAGCGCCGCATCTCGCTGGCCCTCGGCGCGCGCGAGGATCTCGTCGACGACGAGGGCCGCGCCGCCGCCGCCCGCGCCTCCGGACGCGGCGGCATGGGCACGTTCGGTGATCTGCTGAAGAAGAAGCTCTAGCGGGTCTTCGACACCGCGTCGCGCGCGACGCGGCGGCTCGGCGTCGTGTTAGCTTCCGCCCATGTCGACACGCTGGGCCGCGGCGCTGCTCGTGCTGGCGACCGGACGCGCCGCCGCGGCAACCCCAGCGGAGCCCGTCGCCGTCACGCCGCTGGTGGCGTCGGTGCCGTCCGCGCCCGCCGTCAGCGAGCGCCGCGCCGTGCTCGGGCCCCTCGCGGGCGCGATCACGGCGGCGGCGCCCTTCGTCGCGGGCTGCGTGCTGTGGGCGCAGAACGATTCCATCGCCCTTCAAAAGACCGGCACGTTCATCATGCTGTCGGGGTTCGCGCTCGCGCCCTGGGTGTCGCACGGCGTGCAGGGCCGCTGGCGTCGCGCCGCCGTCTTCGGCTCGATCTCGACGGCGACGGCGATCGCGACGGCCGTCTACCTGGAGCACCGAGATCCTTTCGACCCCAGTTACCGCAACATCGAGCGCGTCCCCTTCGGCATGCTGCTGACGTCGGCGATGTTCGCGGCGGCCGTCGGCGTCGTCGACAGCTTCCTCATCGCGCCCGCGCGGCGGGAGAGCCCGTGAAACTCCGCGCGCTCGCGCTCCTGCTCGCGCTCGCGTGTGCGAGCGCCGCGGGCTGCGTCGTCGTCCCGCAGAACCGACGCAAGTACCTCGCCGATCCGATGATGCGCTTCCAAACCGACGCGCTCGAGGCGCACGCGCACCAGAAGCTGTACGGCACGCGCGAGGCGGCGGCGGGCGGCGACGGCGAGCCCGCGGGCGGAGGCTGCGCCTGCCAGTGACGCCTTTCCTCATGATGCTCCTGCTCGCGGCGACGCCCGCCGAACCGCCGCCCTACGTGATCGAATCCGTGCGCGCGCGCTTCACGCACTTCGTCCAGAACGGCCACGGCTATCAATCGGCGGCCGGCCCCGTCGGGCAACCGGGCAACGAGTGGGTCGCCGTCGAGCAGCCGCAGGCCGAGATCACGGCGCGCCTCGGCGATCGCGTGACGCAGCGGATCTGGGTGCCCATCGACGCCGTCACGGCCGCCTCGCCCGACCACGGACGCTTCGGCAAGCCGTACGACGCGCCCCTCGACGCCGTCACGACGGCGTCGCGCGGGACGGCGACGGGCACCTTCGATTCGCTCACGCGCTATCGCGTCGACGCGGCGACGGACGTGCTTTTGCGGGCGGCCTTCCACGTCGAGGAGCCGTTCGAGTCGTGGATCATGGGTCTGGGCGTGACGCGCTCGTTCGCCGAGGACAACACCGTCGTTGGCATCAGCGGGCATCAGGTCGTCGATTGGTTCGACCGCTTCGATCTGCTGGGCGATCGCTACGGGCGCGCGACGCGCTCGACGACGAACCTCAACTTCGATCTCACGCAGGTGCTGTCCCCCACGACGATCGCGAGCTTCTCGTACGGCGGCACGATGCAGCTCGGCGAGCTCGGAAATACCTGGGCGAGCGTGCCGCTCACCGACAACACGCGCGGCGACGAGCGCCTGCCGGCGCAACGCTTTCGTCACGCGCTCGCGGCACGCGCGCTGCAATGGCTGCCGTGGCAGGGCGTGCTCGCCGTGACGGCGCGCGCCTACCTGGATTCGTGGGACGTCGCCGCCGCGACGGGCGAGGTCCTGCTGACGCAGCGGCTGTTTCGCGTCGTCACCGTGCGAGCGAACTACCGCTATCACCACCAGAGCGCGCCCGGCTTCTTCACGATCCTCGCCGACCCGTCGGCGACGGGCTACCGCACCGCCGACAGCGATCTCGCGCGCCTGCACGCTCAGACAATCGGCGGCCTCATGTCGCTCGACCTGCCCCTCACGACGCGCGTGCGCGATCTTCACGTCGACTTCGGATATGAACGTTACGTGCGCTCCAACGACCTGACCGTCCACGTCACCACATGCGCGCTCGGCTTCCGGTTCTAGCGGCGGCGCTCGCCGTCGTCGTCGCGTGCGCGGGGACGCCGCGCGGCGCGCCCGCGGGTGCGAGCGATGGTGCGGGCGTGTCGCGACTGCCAATCACCGGGCTCGACGGCGGCACGACGGCGCTGGGAACCGTGCTCGGAAACAAGCCCGCGCTCGTGAGCTTCTGGGCGCCGTGGTGCGAGCCGTGCGTGCGCGAGCTGCCGCAGCTCGAGCGCCTCGCGCAGGCCGCCGGACCGTGCGGCGCCGCCGTGCTGGGCGTCGCCGTGGGCGAGCGCCCCGAGAGCATCGGCCCCTTCTGCCGCGCCCGGCACCTCACCTACCCGCAGTACACCGACGAATCCTTTACGCTCGCCGACGCGCTCGGCCAACGCCGCATCCCCGCGATCGTCGTCTTCGACCGCGCCGGCGCCATCGTCTACAAAGGCGACGCCCTCGACGCCCGCGCGACCGCCGCCCTCGACGCCGCGACCGGCGGCGGCTGCGCGCTGCGCTGACCCCAAGACGAAACCCCGCCGTTACATCCGGCCCGTTACACTAGGCCCCCCATGTTGCTTCCGGACAGGCGCGAGCGGGTCGTCGATACGCACACCAAAGCGCTGCAGATCAACCTCGACCACCGCCGCTACGGCACCTTCGCCGAGATCGGCGCCGGCCAGGAGGTCGTCCGCTGGTTCTTCCGCGTCGGCGGCGCCGCCGGCACCGTCGCCAAGAGCATGTCCGCCTACGACATGACGGTGAGCGACGCGATCTACGGCAAGATCGACCGCTACGTCTGCCGCCCGCGCCTGCAGGCGATGCTCGACCACGAGCACGCGCTGAACTTGGACCGCCTCGGCGAGGCGCGCGGCGCCGACACGTCGTTCTTCGTCTTCGCCGACACCGTGTCCGCGCGCAACTTCAAGGGCACGAACGAGTGTCACGGCTGGATGGGCGTGCGCTTCCAGTCGCGCCCGCGCGATCAGGACAGCCAGATCATCCTGCACGTCCGCATGCTCGACAACGAGAACGCGCTCCAGCAAGAGGCGCTCGGCATCGTCGGCGTCAACCTGCTGTACGGCGCCTTCACGCTGTACCACGAGCCCGAGCTGCTCATCGAATCGCTGCTCGACGGCTTGACGACAAATCGCATCGCCATCGACATGATCGAATTTTCGGGCATCGAGTTCCGCCAGGTCGACAACCTCCTCATGAGCATGAAGCTCGTGCAGATGGGCTTGTCGGGGGCGGCGATGTTCGACCCGTCCGGCCGCGTGCTGCAGCCGTCGGAGGTGCTCTACAAGAAGAACGTGCTCGTCGAGCGCGGCAGCTTCCGCCCCGTCTGCCACGTCAACATCGACATGATCAACAGCGCGCGCGCCGCCTTCGAAAAAGATCTCGCGGCGACGGGCGACGCGCAGCCCGGCGAGGTCATCGAGCTCATGGAGCTCACGATGCGCAACCTGCGCGAAGAAGGCGGCAACATCGACCGCGCCGATTTCCTCGCGCGCGCCGACATGCTCGCGGCGTCGGGCAAGACGGTGCTCATCTCCGACTACTTCGAGTACTACCGGCTGGCCGCGTACCTGAGCCAGTACACGAAAAAGCGCATCGCCATCACGATGGGCGCCGCGAGCCTGCTCGATCTGTTCGACGAGAAGTACTACGCGGCGCTCGAGGGCGGCATCCTCGAATCGTTCGGGCGCCTCTTCAAGAACGACCTGCGCCTGTACATCTACCCGCTGCTCGACGCGGTGACGGGCAAGCTCACGACCGTCGACACGCTCGAGGTCGCGCCCGGCCTGCGCAAGCTGTACGGCTACCTCGCCGATCGCGGCCACATCAAACAGCTCACCGACATCAACCAGAGCTACCTCGGCATCTTTTCGCGCGAGGCGCTGCGCAAGATCCGCGCGGGCGACCACACGTGGGAGGCGATGGTCCCGCGCGAGGTCGCCGACGTCATCAAGGCGCGCCGCTTCCTCGGCTACCGCGCGCCCGACGTCGACCGCAACTAGCGAGATCGACAGACGCCGTCAGCCGACAGACGCCGTCAGCCGACAGACGCCGTCAGCCAAAACTGACGGGCTGGCCCGTCGACTCGATCACCGACATCCACAGATCCTCCGTGACGTCGACCTGCTTGCGGAAGCGCGTCGCGAGCGGCAGCGGCACGTGGACGAAGCGGTGGTGCCAGCGGCCGATGAGGAGCTCCGTGTTGCCGGCCATGGCGGCGTGCACGGCGTTGCGGGCCATGTTCCAGCAGAACACGCTGTCCGACGGCGACGCGGGCACGCTGCGGATCTGGTAGCTCGGGTCGATGTACTTGAGCGTGAGCTCGGTGCGTCGGTCCTGGAAATACTGCGTGATGCGATCGCGCAGCACGTAGCCAATGTCGCCGAGGCGAACGTTGCCCGACAGATCCGTCTGCGGCGCGCCATCGGCGCCGCCCGGCTCGGCGCACAGCTCCTGCCCCGCCCCTTCAGCGACGACGACGACGGCGTGCGCGCGCTCGGCGAGGCGCCGCTCGAGGGCGCGCAGGAAGCCGCCCTCGCCCTGCAGCGCGAGCTTGACCTCGGGGATGAGCACGAAGTTCACGTCGGTCGACGCGAGCGCCGCGTGACACGCGATGAAGCCCGAGTGCCGGCCCATGAGCTTGACGAGCCCGACGCCGTTGCGCGCGCCCTTGGCCTCGACGTGCGCGCTGCGGATGACCTCGACGGCGGCGGCGTAGGCGCTCTCGAAGCCGAAGCTCCTGTCGATAAAATGGATGTCGTTGTCGATGGTCTTGGGCACGCCGACAACGGCGATCGAAAGCCCGCGCTTTTCTATCTCGGCGACGAGCTTCATGGCGCCGCGGAGCGTGCCGTCGCCCCCGACGACGAACAGCGCGCGGATGCCGAGCGCGACGAGCGTCTCGACCATCTCGGCCGGCTCCTGGCCGCCGCGCGACGTCCCCAACATCGTGCCGCCGTGCTGGTGAATGTCGGCGACGAGATCGGGGTTGAGCCGGAGCGGCGGCTGCCCGCGCCGCGTGAGGCCCTCGAAGCCGTAGCGAAACCCGTAGATGTCGCGCACGCCGTACGCGTGCCGCAGCTCGAGCACGAGCCCCCGGATGACGTTGTTGATCCCGGGGCACAGGCCGCCGCACGTCACGATGCCGGCGCGCAGCTCGTTCGGATCGAAGAAGATCTTGTCGCGCGGGCCCGCGAGCTCGAACGACGGCATCTCCGACGACTGCGCGGCGCGCTCGACGACGTTCGACGTTTGATCCTCGAGCAGCACGCGATCGGCGCCGCCCACGGGGTGCAGCATGCCGACGTCGAAGCGCGCCGCGAGCGGCGACGGCTGCTCGCAACGCCCGAGCGTCTTGACGAGGAGATCAGTGGCCTCGACGCGCTGGGTGCGTTCGGGCTCGGTGAGGGTGAGCGTCAGGGTCTTGCGAGGTGAGCCGGGAATGTTCACGATCGCGCCGAGAATACCCAATTTCGTGTTTCGGCCGCGTGTCGTCAGCGTGTGGCCGGCGGCGCCGGAATCCGTGGTCCGCACAAAAAAAGGCCGCCGGCCGCCCGAGGGCGACGCGGCGGCGTTCTTCGCGCGAGTAGCGCTACAGTTTGACGGGAACGCCGCAGCCGATGCGCGAGGTTCCGTCGGTTCCGTGGATGACGAGCGCGTGCTGGGTCAGATCGGAGGCCGCGGGGTTCCCGATCGTCCAGTAATTGTTCGACGGGGTCATGAAGGTGACCGTGCCCGTTCCGTCGGCGGCGCAGGTGAGCGTGCCAAGGTTCTCGCCCTCCGGCACCCAATGCGCGCCTGCGCCCTGGCCGTCCGCGCCGCACACCGCGTTCGCGTGCAAGTGGAACGGGTGAGCGCCCACCGGACAACTGGTGACCGTGAGGGTCAACGTGACGATGGCCGCGTGCTCCTGGAAGGTCGCCGTGCCCGCAATGTTGTTGCCCGTCGTCGCCGTGATCGTCGCCATGGCGTGGGGACCGCCGTTTGCCACGTCGGGGAGATTGCTGCCGCCATCGGTCCCCGCCGCGCCGCCGTCGTGACCCGCCGCGCCGCCACCGTCTGTGCCCGCCGCGCCGCCGTCGTGACCCGCCGCGCCGCCGTCAGAGCCGGCCACGCCTCCGTCCGCACCCACCGCGGAACCGCCCGCGCCCGCCGCCGAGCCGCCCGCGCCCGCCGAGGAACCACCCGCGCCCGCAGACGAACCGCCCGCTCCAGCGGCCGAGCCGCCCGCGCCCGCCGAGGAGCCGCCCGCGCCGCTCGATCCGCCCTTGCCGCCTGCTCCGCCGCCGCTCCCTCCGGTCGTTCCTCCGCTACCTCCCGTGGCGCCGCCGCTCCCACCCGCTCCGGCACCACCGCTTCCGCCCGTGGATCCACCGCTCCCAGCCGCACCACCCTTGCCGGCGCTGCCCGAGCTACCCGCGGAGCCGGACGAGCCACCCTTTCCCGCGCTGCTCCCGGCCGCACCCGCGGTCCCGGCGGTCCCGGCTGTTCCGGCACCGGGGGTGCTCAGCTCGTCATCGC
>JBBQJG010000059.1:0-22390 GCA_038325725.1 Polyangia bacterium
GGCGGGTGGGAGCTCGCGGCCGCGCCCGACCGCGCCACCGCGCGCGTCACCGTGCGCGCGCCCGCCGCGCTCACGCTCGTCGTCGACGGAGAGCTGCAGCCCCGGCGCGGCAGCGAGCCCGTCACCGTCACGAGCGCCGACGTGCCTTACGCGACGATCGTGAGCGAGCCTGTCCTCTACGCTTCGTCGCTCGACGTCGGTGGCGTCCACGTCGACTACCTGCACCGCAAGCCGCGGCCGCCCGGCAGCGAGGACCAGCCCCTGCCTTATGTCCGCGAGGACATCGCGGGGCTCGTGCTCGACGCCGCGCGCGGCGCGCTCATCTTTCTCGCGCAGCAGGGCCAGAGCGGCGGCGCGCATCACCTCACGCTCGTCGAGGCGCCGCTGCGCCACGAGCTCGTGCAGACGCACGGGGATCTCATCCTCGTGTCCGATCAGATCTTCGGGATCTTCCCCGTGGCGCGGCTGCGCAAGTACCATCGCTTCGAGATCGTGCGCGCCGTCTTTCAGGCCGTCATGGGCGACGCGCTCGCGGCGACCGAGCGGCCCGACGACCGAGACCTCGCGGCCGGCGTGCTCGCGTCGTACCTCCTCGACGTCTATCAGCTGCGCGACGCGAAGAAGATCGAGTTCGCGCGCGACCTGCTGCGCCCGTTCGACTTCATCCCCGCCGTCGACCAGCTCATGTACGCGCCGCTCGTCGCGTCGTCGGCGACGTACTTCGGCGACGTCGACGACGCCGATCCCGTGCGCGACGACGTGCGACGCTTCTCGCACGGAAACGCGAGCCCGCGCCTCGTCTATAGCAAGCTGCTCGATCTGCTGGGCCCCGCGGGCATGACGCGGCTGCCGGGCAAGATTGTCGGCGAGGGCAAACCCCTGCGCGTCGCCGCCGCCGAGGTCTTTTTTGATGCTGGCGCGGGCGCCTCGCTCGATTGGTTCTGGGCGCAGTGGCTCGGCCCCCGCCCGCGCGTGAACTACCGACTCGCCCGCGTGCGCGTCACGCCACGCGCGCTCGGCGTCCACGTGTCGATCGACGTCGCGCGCGAGGGCGCCGACGTGCGCGAGCCCGTCGAGGTGCGCGTCGAGGATCGCGCCGGCGGACGACAAACTCTCACTTGGACGACGCGTGGCCCGACAACGACCCTCGAGGTCGACCTGCCCGAAGGGCTCGCGTCCGTCGAGATCGATCCGCGCGGGCGGCTCGTCGAAACGGCCGTCGGCTCGCTGCGCGCGTCGGACGATCCGCGGTACGACAACCGCGACCCGCGCCGCTGGCGCTTCATCTACCAAGGCTTCGGCGGGCTCCTCAACGTCACCAACCTGACCGCGGGCTTCGCGGCGGCCTTCGCGATCAAGCCGCAGTACGACCTGCGCCACGCCGTCCTCCTGCGCGCGTACCACACCGAGGCGACGACGCTCGGCCTCGCCGGCTCGTACGCGTGGTTCTTCGGCGCGCAGGCCGACCGAAACCGCACGACGAGCGCGCTGCTCGCCGGCCTCTCGGTGTCGCGGCGCGATCCGTCCTTCGGCCTCGCGCTCGGCGAGAAGCCGCAGCCAGGCACGACCGTGGGCGCCCACGTCGGCGTCGATCACGACACGCGCGACTATTTCATCGATCCGTGGACCGCCGTCGGCGTCGCGGCGAGCGTCGGCACTTCCCTCACGGCGCTTCAGGACGGCACGACGCTGTCACAGGTGGGCGCGGGCTTCGAGGCGCTGCGCCTCTTCGAGCTGCTGCCCGGGCACGTCCTCGGCGTCGACGTCACGGGCGGCGCCGAATTCGGCGACCTGCGCCTCGGCAGCCAGCTCCTCGCCGCGGGCGGCCTCGCGGGGCTGCGCGGCTACCAACTCTCCGACCTCCTGTCGCGCGCGAACGTCATCGGGCGCCTGCAACTGCGCGACGACTACGTGACCTCACTCGATTGGAACCTCCTGCACTTCACGAAGGTGCGCGCGCTCGCGGGCACGCTCTTCGCCGACGTCGCGGCCCTCACGTCGTGCGACGCGTACTCCTTCTCGAAGGACCGCGTCTTCACCGACGTCGGTTACAGCTTCCGCGCGCTGCACGACGCGTTCGGCGTCTACCAGCAGCTGTTCTCGATCGACGTCGCCTTCCCGCTCACGAGCCGCGGCGACGGCGGCACGTGCCTCGGGCGCGCCGTCGGCCCGCTGCCGCAGCAGCCCCGTTGGTTCGGGCGCGTCCCGACGCCGACGGTGCTCGTGACGTTCCTGCCGAGCTTCTAGCGCGGCGCGATCGCCCGATCAGGCGTGGCGGCGCGCTTCTTTTGCAGCCTTGCGCGGCCCGAGCCGCTCGGCGAGGCGATCGATCTCCGACTGGAACACGCTCGGTGCGAAGGGAAACAGCACGAGGCTCGCCGCGCCCGCCATGAGCACGCCACGCTCGATGTCGGGCGTGAGCGCCGCCGTGCCCGCGACGACGCGGCAGCGGCGCTGCGAGCGGCTCGACAGCCCCGCGACGACGTGACACGCGTCGAACGCCTGCACGTTCGCGACGCCGAGATCGAGCAGCACGAGATCGGGACGGTGCCGCTCGGCGAGACACAGCCCGAGCGAGAAGCTCGTCGCGACGAGAGCGCCGATGGCGACGCCCGCGCCCCGATCCTCGTGACGGCCGAGGGCGGCCGCGAGCCCCGCGCGCCCCTCGCCGCTCGCGGCGACGAGCAGCACGAGCCCGCGCAGGTCGTCGTCGAAGCGCTTCGGATCGATCGCGAAGCGCGCGACGTCGGCGGCGCCGTCCGCCGCGTTCGTGGGTCCGCTGGAACGTGCCCGCCGCGCGTCGGCCGCCGGCTTGCCGACGCGGCCCCGCGAGCGCGCCGCCTGCTCGGCGAGCGTCGTGCCCGCCGCGAGGCCGACGAGCGTCATCGTGTCGACCTCGAGCGCGTCGGCGAGCCGCACGAGATACTCGGCGCGGTCGACGTACATCTGCCCTTCTTTCCAGCGAACGGCGCGCGAGTGCTCGAAGCCGAGCAGGTTCGCGAGATCGCGCTCGCGCGTGTCGACGCCGCGCAGCTCGCGCAGCCGGTCCATGCAAAATTTCCAGAGCTCGCGCGACGGCGGATGGCGCTGCGTTTTCGTCATTGAGGGCACCGGCAAGCCTGGGCACGACGAAGAAAACTTTCCAGCCGAATCACAGGCCTTCGTGCCCTACGGTTGTCACCGGACGCACGCCTTATTGCGACATGTCATCTGTCGGGCGTATTCTGCGGGCCCGCCATGTCTACAAACAGACACATACGTCCCGCCTTCCTTCTCGTCTCCCTCAGCGCCGTCGGTGCGCTCGCCTGCGGCATCGTCGTGCAGCGCGATCTGTCGGCGATCCCTCCGGGCCAGATCGGCTTCGACGACATGTGCGGATTGCAGGACTACTTCGACTCGCTCGAGGCGAAGGTGTCCAAGCCGCCGGCCGTCGTGTCGTCGCTCGACCTCGAGGGCGGCGACGGCATCAAGACGGTGCGCGGTGGAAAAGCCAGGATCGTCTTCGAGGGCGATTTTCTCCTCAAGAACGTCAAGCGCGTGCTCAAGGAGAACTACCGCCGACTCCCCGAGGAGCTCGACGGCGCCAAGAAAGTCGAGATCGAGGTTCGCTGGGTCGAGCGGGCGAGCATCAAGCGCGTCACGACGGACCAAGAGTCCGAGCTGTTCGTCGACGACGACAGCTCGGCGCTCCCATACCACCCGTGTCTGTCGGAGTTCCTCTACGGCGAGCCGCTTTACAGACAGCGTCGCGAGATGTGGGGCAAGCCGATCCCCGGTCAGACCGTCGGCAGCATGACGGCCGGCGAGGACGCGGGCGTCCCGGCGACGAACGACGTCGACGCCGGCGCGCACGAGTAGCCCGCGACGCGGGAAAACCTCGCTATAGTCCGGCCCCGCCATGGCCTACGATCACAGCGCCGTCGAACCGAAGTGGCAGTCACGTTGGCGTGACGCCAAGCTGCACCGCACCCCCGACGACACGAGCAAGCCGCGCTTCTACGCGCTCGACATGTTCCCGTATCCGTCGGGCGCCGGCCTCCACGTCGGGCACTGCGAGGGCTACGCGGCGACCGACATCATCACGCGCTGGAAGCGCATGCAGGGCTTCGCCGTGCTGCACCCCATGGGCTGGGACGCGTTCGGTCTGCCCGCCGAAAACTACGCCATCAAGCACGGCGTCCACCCGCGCGTCACGACCGCGCAGGCCATCGCGAATTTCCGTCGCCAGATCGACGCCGTCGGCTTCGCCTACGACTGGGAGCGCGAGATCAACACGACCGATCCCGCGTACGTCAAGTGGACGCAGTGGATCTTCCTCAAGCTGTTCGAGCGCGATCTCGCCTTCGAGAGCGTCGTCGCCATCAACTGGTGCCCCGTCGACAAGACGGGCCTCGCCAACGAAGAGGTGAGCCAGGGCCGCTGTGAACGCTGCGGCAGCGTCGTCGAGCGCAAGGACATGCGGCAGTGGATGTTGCGCATCACGCGCTATGCAGACCGCCTGCTCGAGGACATGGCCGAGCTCGACTGGCCCGAGTCGACACTGGCCATGCAGCGAAACTGGATCGGGCGCAGCGTGGGCGCGGAGGTCGTCTTCCACACGGCCTCGCCCGTCGCGGGGCGCGAGCTGCGCGTCTTCACGACGCGCCCCGATACGCTGCACGGCGCGACGTACGTCGTGTTGTCGCCCGAGCACGCGCTCGTCGACGAGCTGACGACGCCGGCGCAGCGCGCGGCGGTCACCGCCTACCAGGCGCAGGCGCGTCACAAGAGCGATCTCGAGCGCACCGACCTCGCCAAAGAGAAAACAGGGGTCTTCACGGGTGCGTACGCGACGAACCCCGTCAACGCCGAGCAGGTCCCCATCTGGATCGCCGACTACGTGCTGGCGAGCTACGGCACGGGCGCGATCATGGCGGTCCCGGCGCACGACGAGCGCGACTTCGCCTTCGCACAAACCTTCGACCTGCCCGTCATCCAAGTCGTGAGGCCCGAGGACGGGTCTACGCCTGACGGCTGCTTCGCCGGCGAAGGCGTCGCCATCAACTCGGGCACGCTCGACGGCATGACGACGGCCGCCGCCAAGCACGCCATCACGCACGAGCTCGAGAAGCGCGGCGTCGGCAAGCACTCGGTCAGCTACCGCCTGCGCGACTGGGTGTTCTCGCGGCAGCGCTACTGGGGCGAGCCCATCCCGCTCATCCACTGCCCCAAGGACGGCGTCGTCTCCGTCCCCGAGGCCGAGCTGCCCGTGCGGCTGCCCGAGGTCGAGCGCTACGCGCCGACTGGCACGGGCGAATCCCCGCTCGCCGCCATCGACGCGTGGGTCAACGTCCCCTGCCCGCTGTGCGGCATGGCGGCCAAGCGCGAGACGAACACGATGCCGCAGTGGGCGGGCTCGTGCTGGTACTACCTGCGCTTCCTCGACCCGCAGAACGCCGAGCGCGCTTTCAATCCAGCCGTCGCCGCGAAGTGGTCACCCGTCGATCTGTACGTCGGCGGCGGCGAGCACAGCGTCTTGCACCTGCTCTACGCGCGCTTCTGGCACAAGGTGCTCTTCGACATGGCGCTCGTCGAATCGAAGGAGCCGTTCAGGAAGCTGCGCCACCAGGGCACGGTGCTCGCCCCCTCGTACAAGGATGGCATGGGCCGCTATCACGAGCCTGGCGCCGTCGAGCTGCGCGGCGATGAAGCTTTGCTCAAAGCGACAGGCGAGAAGCTCGTCGTCACCGTCGAGAAGATGGCGAAGTCGAAGATGAACGGCGTGAACCCCGAGGACGTCATCCGCGACTACGGCGCGGACGTCATGCGCCTGTACGAGATGTTCATGGGCGAGTTCGAGCTGCCCAAGCCCTGGGACCCGCGCGCCATCGAAGGGCTCAACCGCTTCGTCAAGCGCGTGTGGCGTCTTTGCGACGAGTTCGACGCCGCGAAGGCCCCGAGCAACGACCCGCACAAGGCGCTGCGCCACAAGACAATCAAGCGCGTCACGGTCGACCTCGAGCGCATGCAGTTCAACACGGTCGTCGCCGCGCTCATGGAGTACGTCAACGCCATGACCGAGGGCGGCGGCTCGACGGCGACGCGCGAGGATCTCCTCACGCTCGTCAAGCTCGTCGGCCCCTACGCGCCTCACCTCGGCGACGAGGCGTGGGAGCGGCTCGGCGAAAAGGGCTTCCTGCTCGAGGCGTCGTGGCCGACGTGGGACGAGGCGCTCACGATCGACGCGACAGCGACGCTGGCCGTTCAGGTCGACGGCAAGGTGCGCGGCACCGTCGAGCTCCCGCGCGACGCCAGCGAAGACGTCGCCCGCGCCGCCGCCCTCGCCCTCCCCAACGTCACGAAGTTCCTCGAGGGCCGTCGCATCGCGAAGTTCATCTACAAACCCGGCCGCATCATCGGGTTCGTCACGAGCGCTTAGGTTCGGCGCTACGGCAGCTTCGGCGTCCCGTCCTTCAAGTACGACTGCACGAAGGCCGACCAGTCGGCGATCGCCGTCGCGTTCTTCGTCGCGACGAAGTGCCCGTCGTAGGTGCTGGCCGACTCGTACGGCACCATGACGGCCGTGACCTTCGTCAGCGTGGCGTCGCCACTCTCGACGTTGAGCGACACGGGGCGCGTCGTCGTCGCCCCGCCGTAGCCCGCAGGCACCGCGCCGGCGACGGGCAGCCCGGTGGCGAACAGGAACGGCTCGCCCGGCCCCGGCCGCGGCAGCTTGATGTTCGACCCGAACGACATGCCGTTCGCGTTCAGCGTCGACGCGGGCGTATAGGTGTCGTTGCTCCCCCACGACATGTAGACGTGCTTGCCGTGCAGCCCCATTGGCGGCCGGTTGATAATGAGTGGGTTGTAGTTCAGGGGATCCGAGCGATCGAAGAAGCTCTGGAACAGCGTGAGCACGGGGTGCTGATCGTCGAGCGGCTCGCCGATGAGATAGACCATGCCCGCCGCGATGTTGACCGGGTTCGTCTTGTCGAGCAGCGAGTGCGTGAGGAACGAGCCGGCGCCCGAGAACACGGCCGCCGGCGCGGCGTCGCTCACCGACACGGCGAGCGCGCCCGACGTGCTGCCCTGCGAATGCCCGAAGTACGTGACCTTCGTGCCAAGCGGCACCATGCCGCTGTTGTTGGGCAGCGGGATCATCGCCCCGCCGATGCGGAACGCCTGAAGAACGTCGACGGCACCCTGCAGGAAGTTGTCGCGCGCCGCGCGCGGGTTGAGCGGGTTGAAGACGAGATCGTCGGACTTCTTCGTCGACCCGCCCTTGCGCGCGCCGTGCTCGACGGCGTCCCACCCAAACACGGCCGACGGCGTCGCGCCCGTCGCCATCGGCTTGGCGAGCTCATCGACGAACGACCGCATCGAGCCGCCCGTGCCGTGGTGATAGACCATGAGCGGCCACCCGCCCGCGGGCGCCGTGCCCTTGGGGACCGAGATCGCGAAGCACACGTCCTCGGTGCGCTGGACCTTCGCGAGGCCCGCGTCCTCGACGATGCCGCCCGCGCCGTCGGTGGGCTGCTCATACGGCTCGGCGCCCTTCTGGAAGATCGGCACGCTGAAGCGGCCGTGGATCTCGTCGAACGCCGGGTCCGGCGTCGCGGGACACGCGCGCGCGGGCGTGCCGTCGTCGCACGGTGACGTCACGCCGGCGGCGCACAAGGTGACGTTCTTGAACACGGGCGCCGGCTCCTTGGCGACGGCCGTCGCGAGGCGCTGCATGTGGACCGGCGCGTCCTGCACGGTGAACACGGCCGCCGCGGCGACCGTCGGCGCCGCCGCGCCCTTCCCCTTGAGCCAATCACGCAGCGGCTTGTAGGCCGTCCACGCGTGCCCGAGCGCCGGATCCGCCGCGGCCGGCTGCGTGTCGACGAGCAGCGCCGCCATGTCGGCGTCGACGGTGAGCGTCTCGCCCTTCTTCGACTTGATGGCGGTGGTGAGAAGCACGGCGTACGTGTGGCCGCCGATGAAAGGCGCGTCCGTCGTGTTCCGCTCGACGAAGCGGTTGGCGCACGAGTACTTCGTCGTCGCGGTCCCGTAGTACCAGTTGCGCGAGTACTCGACCTTCGTCGCGCCCGGCGTGAGGTCGACGATCCAGGTCGCGTCGTTGCCGACGGTCGCGTCGTCGATGTCACCGGAAAAGCGAAAGGTCGTCACGCCGATCGAAGAGAAGCCGTCGAAGTCCGCCGTCCACGTGTCGACGTACAGCTGCACGAGATCGATTCCGAGCGGCGTCGGACCCGGCTTCGGAAAATCGGACATGTCGAGCTTGCCGCCCGTGACGCGGATGTCGTTGGGGAACGGCAGGCGAAAGAAATCCTTGGGCGGCGCGTTCGGCCGCGGGATCTCGAAGTACACGCGGAACGGTCCTTCGTCGGTGCACGTGACGCCCGCGAAGGGCGGGTACGCCACCTTCGGAGACAGGCAGGTCTTTTGCGGGCTGCAGACGAGCCCCGAGAGGCAGCTCGCCGACGACGCGCACGCCGCCCCCGAGTCCGCGGTGCCGGCGGTGCCGCACACGCCATAGAAGCCGGCGAAGTTGCACCGCAACGGCGCGAGGCACACGGCGTCGGCGGTGCACGTGCCGCCCTCGGAGACCTGCCCGCCCGGGGCGCAGTAGCCGAGGGGGTCGCAATACAGGCCGGGCGCGCAGAAGCGCGTCGCGAGGCACTTGTCGCCGGCCAAGGACGTGCCGGGGTCGGCGCAGTACCCGGAGACGCAGTACTGGCCCGCCGAGCAATCCGCCGCCGCCGTCGTGCACGAAACGCCGCCCGCCACGGGGCCGGACGACTTCTTGCCGAAGCACCCGAGGCCGGTGAGAAGCACGAGCGCCGCGAACCCGAGCCGACCGCGCAGTTTGATCATGGCGTTCCAGCTTATCCGAACGGCCCGAGGCCGTAAAACGGGACGCTGAAACCTGCGGGATCCGAACTTCTGAGCCGGTGCTCAGGATTGAACTGAGGACCTACGGTTTACGAAACCGTTGCTCTACCACTGAGCTACACCGGCGAATGGGGACCGCATGTATGCCGCGCCGACTGGCCCCGCGTCAAGGGCGGAAGGCGGGCGTCACGCGAGTCAGCGACGGAACGGCTCGGCAGGCAGTCCCGGCGAAGGCGCCTAGAAGCGGCCGCCGACCATCGCGACGGCGCCCGCCCCGCTCGGCGCCGGCGCGAGCGTCATCGTGACGGGCGGCTCGGGGACGTCCCAGCCGCGCGTCAGGTACGCCGCGGCCGCGAGGCCCATCAGCGTCGACGGCACCATCGCCTTGTAGTAGGTGGACCAGTGCGTGCCGCTGCCGCCGATGACGGCGACGACGCCCAGGCCCAGCAGCGCGCCGCCGATGCCGCCCGAATCAATGAGGAGCGCGTGGCCGCGGCTGACCGGATAGCCCGCCGACAGCAGCGCGCCGGCAGCGAGGCCGATGTCGCTCGTCGTCACCATCGCTGCGAGCGAGGCGTCGCTCGCCGTCGACAGGTTGCCGGCGCCGCGGCTGAACCAGACCAGCAGGCCCGTCCACATCCCGACCGTCGTCGAGAGGGAGACCTGGCCCGCGGTGGGTTGGACCGTCGACGCGAGCACGCCACCGACGGCGAGGCCGAGCCCTTGGCCAAGCAGCAACCCACCCCCGAGACGCGTCGAGCGCGCGTTCGTGCTCTCGCCGATCGCGAGGGCGTTCCACGAGCCCCAAAGGACGCCGTCTTCGAGGAGCGAGGCTGTGCCGGGACGAACGCCTCCGGACGTCGTGCCGAGCGTGATGGCGAGCGCCCCGCCTCCGAGGAGGAGCGGAAAGGACAGCGCTGCCTCGGCGCTGTTGCAGTTGACGAGGACGCACACCTCGATGCCCGCGGCGATGCCGTGAAACGTTTCGAAGAAGGCGAGCTCGGCGCGCGCCGCGCGCGACGCGCGTTCGACGCCGCCCGTGTCTTCTTCGTCGTTGTCCTCATTGACGTCTTCGCGGGCGTCCGCGCTGTCCACGGGTGCGCCTGTGGACAGCGCGAGGCGCGGTCCCGACGCGCCGGGGTCCGGCCAGAGCCGCAGCAAGGTGACCGCGCGGGCCGTCGCCGGGTGGTCGCCCTGGCGAACCGCGAGCTCCTCGACGAGATGAAACGCTTCTCGTCGATGGCCGAGGACGAGCTGGCGGAAGGCTTCGTCGTACGCGCGCCACGCGTCGGCGTCCGCCGCGGGCACCGACGGCGACGGCACGGACGTCTCGACCGCGGCGGGAGGCGGCGCGGCGGCGGGTGGCGGAACCGCGGGAGGTGGCGCGGCGACCTCCGCGGCGGGCGGCTGGGCGAGGCCGGCCGCGGGCCCAAACGCCGCGACGACCATCAGGGTGACCGCCGACGCGAAGGCGGGCATCAGAAAGTACCCCCCAAGATGAGCCCGGCGCCGCCGCCGCCGGGCATGGGCGTCGGCAGGAAGCTCACCGTCGGCGCCCCTGAGGAAGTCGATGTCGATGTCGTCGTCGCCGTGGCGCCCGCAGGGTCGTCCCAATTCAGCGTCGCGAGGATCGCGCACAGCAGCCCCAGGCTCGTCCCCGCCATCATCGTGAACCCGGCCTTCCGCGCCGTCGTGTCGCCGCCAGTGGCCATCAAGGCGCCGACGAGCAACCCGAGGGCGCCCCCCGTGTCGATGAGCGCCGCGCGCCCGCGCGAGATCGACGAGCCGTGGCCGAGGACGCCGCCGGCGGCGAGCCCGACGTCGCTCGCGAGCACCAGCGGAATCCAGAGATGAGCATCGTCGATGCCGCGGTTGTCGCTCGTGGCGATGAGCGCGAGCAGCGTCATCGTCGTCGTCCACGTCGCGACCGTGCTCGACAGGCTCACTTGTCCTGCTGTCGGGCGCGCGGCCACCGCGACGAGGAGGCCGGCCCCGAGGCCGAGCCCCTGGCCCACGAGCATCCCCGCCGACGTGTGGGCTGAGCTCGCGCCGTCCGCCCGCGCGAGCGCGAGGCCATTCCAGGCGCCCCAGAACGTGCCCGCGTCGAGCGCCGCCGTGTCGCCGGGACGAACGCCGTCGCGCGTGAGGCCGAGGGAGAGCCCGAGCCCGAGCCCACCCATGACCATGAGCGACACCGCGTGGGAGCGAACGCCAGAGCACGCATCGGCCGCGCACACCTCGAAGCCGGCGGCGACGCCGTGGAGCGTCTGGAACACGACGAGCTCCGCGCGCGCGCCGTTCGTCTTGCCGTTGCGGGAGCGCGCCACCGGGAGCGAGCGCGACGGCGAGGCCGAGGTCGCCGCGAGCCCTCGCGCGAGCGCGGCCGCCGGGTGCGTCGGGTGCAGCAGCATGATCGCCTCGAGGAGCTGGCGCGCGCGCACCCGATCGCCCCGCACGAGCGCCGTGAAGGCCTCGTGGTACGCGGTCCACACGTCGTCGGTGCGCGGGTCGACGCCGGCGGGCGCCACGGCGGGCGCCGCGATCTCGGGCGCCGGCGCCGTCTGCGCCGTCGCGCGCCCCGCCATCGCGAGCAGCAGAACGCCGAGCGCGGTGCTGCTCCCGACGCGAAGGCGGCGCAGCGTCGACATTCGACGCTACTTCTGGAGCACGCGCAGCAACCGCTTGATCGGATCGTAGAACCGGTCGACGACGCGCTCCTTGAGCGGGATGATCGCGTTGTCCGTGATCGTGATGTGCTCGGGGCACACCTTCGTGCAGCACTTCGTGATGTTGCAGTAGCCGATGCCGTGAGCCTTCTTGAGCTCCTCGGTGCGATCTTCCGTGTCGAGCGGGTGCATCTCGAGCGCCGCTATGTAGGTGAGAAAGCGCGGGCCGACAAACTCATCGTGCTTGTGGTGGTCACGCAGGACGTGGCAAACGTCCTGGCACAAGAAGCACTCGATGCACTTGCGGAACTCCTGCACGCGCTCGATGTCTTCTTGCTGCATGCGCCACGTGCCGTCGGGAGCGTCGGGCGCGCGCGGCTTGAACTTCTTGATCTCCTTTTTGACCCGGAAGTTCCACGAGACGTCGGTGACCAGGTCTCGGATGAGCGGGAACGCGTGCAGCGGCTCGACGGTGATCGGCTGCGACGTGTCGAGGTCCGACATGCGCGTCATGCACATGAGCTTCGGCATGCCGTTGATCTCGGCCGAGCACGATCCACACTTGCCGGCCTTGCAGTTCCAGCGCACGGCGAGGTCGTTGGCCTGCTCGGCCTGGATCTGGTGGACGACGTCGAGGACGACCATGCCCTCGCCGACCTCGGCCTTGTAGTCCTTGAAGTCGCCCTGCGCCTTGTCGCCACGCCAGATTCGGAACGTCGCGGTGGACATCTACTTCTTCTCCTCTTCGATGACCAGCTTGAGATCCTCGCGCAGCTCTTTGACGGGCTCGCGTCGCAGCTGGGGCCGCCCGTCGGCGCCCTTCTTGACGACGTGGTTGAACTTTCCGAACGCCGGATCCTTGTCGGGGAAGTCGTCGCGGAAGTGACCGCCGCGGCTCTCCTTGCGCTCGAGAGCCGAGATCGCGATGACCTCTGAGCAGATCAGCAGGTTGCGGAGGTCGAGCGCCGTGTGCCAGCCCGGGTTGTACTCGCGGTTGCCGACGACGGCGACGCTGTCGGCGCGCTTCTTGAGGACCTGGATGTCCTCGAGCGCCTTCTTCATCTCGGCCTCGAGCCGCACGATGCCGACGTTGGCCTGCATCGTGTCTTGCAGCGCGTACTGAATCTTGTACGGGCCCTCCGCGTCGCCGCCGCCCGCCGCGGCGCGCTCGAACGGTGCGAGCGCCATCCGCGACGCCTCCTCGAGCTCGCTCGGGTTGATCTGCGTCGCGCCGTTGTCCTTGGCGAACTTCGCGGCGTGCTCGCCCGCGCGCTTGCCGAAGACGACGAGGTCCGACAGCGAGTTGCCGCCCAGACGATTCGCGCCGTGGAGACCCGCCGCGCATTCGCCCGCCGCGAAGAGGCCCGGGACGTTCGTCATCTGCGTGTCGCCGTCGACGCGAATGCCGCCCATCGTGTAGTGGGTCGTCGGACCCACCTCCATGGGCACCGCCGTGATGTCGATGCCCGCCAGCTCCTTGAACTGGTGGTACATGCTCGGCAGCTTCTTCTTGATGTGCGTGGCGCCGTCGCCTTTGCCTTCGGCCTTGATGCGATCCTTGATCCACGCGATGTCGAGGAACACGCCGCCGTGCGGGCTGCCGCGGCCGGCCTTGACCTCGATGTTGATCTTGCGCGCGACGTGGTCGCGCGTGAGCAGCTCGGGCGGGCGGCGCGAGTTCTTGTCGCCCTGCGTGTACTTCCAGCCCTCTTCCTCGCTGTCGGCCGTCTGCGCTTTGTAGTTGTCGGGGATCTCGTCGAACATGAAGCGCTTGCCGTCCTTGTTGCGCAGGACGCCGCCCTCTCCGCGCACGCCCTCCGTCACCAAGATGCCCTTGACGCTCGGCGGCCACACCATGCCCGTCGGGTGGAACTGGATGAACTCCATGTCCATGAGCTCTGCGCCCGCCTCGTAGGCGAGCGCGTAGCCGTCACCGGTGTACTCCCAGCTGTTGCTCGTGATCTTGAAGGCGCGGCCCACGCCACCCGTCGCGAAGATGACGGCCTTCGACTTGAAGACGCGCAGGTAGCCCTTCTCGCGGTCGTAGCCGAGCGCGCCCGCGACGCGGTCGCCGTCCTTCAGCAGGCGCGTCACGGCGCACTCCATGTAGACGTGGATGCCCTGGTGGATGCCGTGATCCTGCAGCGTGCGGATCATCTCGAGACCCGTGCGATCGCCGACGTGGGCGAGGCGCGGGTAGCGGTGGCCGCCGAAGTTGCGCTGGAGGATCTTGCCGTCCTTCGTGCGATCGAAGACGGCGCCCCACGCCTCGAGCTCGCGCACGCGGTCGGGCGCCTCCTTGGCGTGCAGCTCGGCCATGCGCCAGTTGTTGAGGTACTGGCCGCCGCGCATCGTGTCGGCGAAGTGCACCTTCCAGCTGTCGCGATCGTCGACGTTCGCCATCGCCGCCGCCATGCCACCCTCGGCCATGACGGTGTGGGCCTTGCCAAGGAGCGACTTGCAGACGAGGCCGACGGACACGCCCGCCGCCGACGCCTCGATGGCGGCGCGCAGCCCGGCGCCGCCGGCGCCGATGACGAGGACGTCGTGCTCGTGGGTCTGAATCTCGGACATCAGATGATTCTCCAGTCGTGGATCGCGCCGGTCGCGCACAGGCGAATGTAGATGTCGGTGATGCCGACCCAAAACAAGCTGAACCAGGCCCACTTGGGGTGGTGGCGGTTGAGGCAGCTCACGCAGTCGTAGGCCTTCTTGCGGGTGGGCGACCTCGTCAAGGTGTCCATGAAGCCGCCGACCAGGTGGCGCAGCGAGTGGCAGCCGAGCGTGTAGCCGGCGATTCCGACGACGTTTGCGATCATGACGAGCGAACCGACGCCGACGCCGAACTTCGTGCCGCCGGCTCCATCGTCGAACCACAGGCCGTGCCACGCGTCGATCGACAGCAACGCGATGAAGACCAGCGCGAAGTACAACGCGTACCGGTGCAGGTTCTGGACGATGAGCGGCAGCTTGTTCTCGCCGCGGTAGCCCGAGCGTGGCTCGCCGACGGTGCACGAGATCGGGTCGGCCCAGAACGCCTTGTAGTAGGCGCCGCGGTAGTAGTAGCAGGTCATGCGGAACATGAGCGGGAACACGAGGATGAGCATCGCCGGCGAGAACTTCACGAAGGGAAGCCAAGGCCAGTCCCAGGTGCCGAACCAAGCGTGCGGCGACAGGTGGCCCGGCGGCGAGAACAGCTCGGGCGAGTAGAACGGCGACAGATAGTTGCCGTAGTAGTAGTTCTCTCCCTGCAGCAACGCCCACGTCGTGTAGACGACGAACGCCGTGAAGACGACGAACGTGAGGAGCGGCATCGCCCACCACGCGTCCGTGCGAGCCGTTTGACCGAAGCGGAGTCTTTTGAGCGGGACGTCGACGGAGGCCATCTGCTTGGTGTGACCCTTTCACCGCGGAGCCGCGGCGGCGACAGAATAGACACGCGCTCGAAACTTCTCAATTCCGATCGCAGGCTTCCAGATCGCCGGCTGAATCAGAGCGCGGGCGGACGGACCGGACCCGTGCCCGTCGGGCGTCGCGCGCGCTCGGCCGTCGTGGGCGAGGCGCCACCCCTCGCTGAGGAGGGGAGGCTCGGCGCGCCTGACCCCTGGGCGGCGAGCGCGAGCAGACGTTCGTTGAGCGGGACGTCGCGCAGGAAGCGGGCGCGCCACGACTCGTCCTCGATGCGCGCCGCGCGCGCGAGCAGCCGTTCGCGCGCGATCTCGACGGCGGCGCGCGCCTCGTCGGTGTAGCCGTTCTGGTCGAGCGCCTCGGCGTGCGTGAGGCGCACGCTCGACTCGCCCTCCTCGATCTCGCCCAGGGCGGCGAGCTCGGCGGCCGCCTCGCGCGCCGCCTCGAGCGCCGTGGCGGCGTCGCCGCGCCCGAGCCGCGCGCGCGCGAGCGCGCCCAGCGCCGCCACGCGAAGCGACGGCGCGACCCGCAGCGCCTCGACGGCGAGCGACGCTTCTGTCTCGGCGCCCGCGAAGTCGCCGCTCGACGCGAGGATCTCGGACAGGTACGTGCGCGCGACGCCCTCGAGGCGCGGCTCGCCCTGCTTGCGAAAGCTCGCGATCGCTTCGCGCTCGAGGCTCGCGGCCTCCTCGCGCTGGCCGCGCACGCCCAGGACGCGCCCGAGGTTGTGCTGCGCCGCCGCGGCGACCTCACGTAGGCCCATGCGCTCGGCCTCGGCGAGCGCCTGGCGCAGCGCACTCTCGGCGCGCGCGAAGTCGCCGAGCTCGGCATACATGTACCCGAGGTTGGCGCGCGTCGAGCAGCCGTTGCGCAGGTCGCCGACCTGCTCGAACGACACGAGCCCCGCCTCGAGCCCCTTGAGGCAACCGCCGAGATCGCCCGCCGCCGACGAGCGCACCGAGTGCACCTGGTGGATGAGCGCCAGCACTTGCGGATCGACGTCGGACAGATCGCCGGCGATTTCAGTCACGAGCGCGACGACCCGCTCCGCCGCCGCCGAGCGCCCCCCAAAGATGAGATACATCGCCGCCCACGCTAGACACGACAGCTGGGCGCCGCGCGCGCCCGGCTCGGCGGTTGCCTCGCTCACGCGGCGGACCTGCTCCTCGACGACGTCGAGCTTGCCGAGGCGCGCCGCCGCTAGGATCGCCGAGCCATAGGCCCGCAGCCACGGCGCCGAGCCCGGCGCGCGCGTCGCCGCCGCCGCGAGCGCCCGCTCCTCGCTGAGCGCGAACTCGCCGCGCCAGATGTGCGCCTCGGACTGGACAAGGTACAGCGCGCCCGCGTCCTCGCCGACGGCGCCACAGCCGAGGCCGAGGCCCGCGCGCTCGATCGCCGCCGATAGATCGTTGGCCTTGAGCGCCTGCTCCGCGGCGCGCTGGTACCAGCGCAGCGCGCGCCCGGGCTCCTCGCCGCGGCGGAAATGCTCGGCGAGGGCCATGGCGTCGCCCGCCCCCGCCGCCTCGAGCCACTCGCCCGCGAGCCGGTGCCCGAGCACTCGGTCGTCGCGCGTCAGCATGGCGTACGCCGCCTCGCGCACGAGCGCGTGCGAGAAGGTGAACTCGACGTCGCCGGGACGCGCCGCCGTGACCGCACGCGCGACGAGCTCGCGGCCGCACAGAAGGTCGAGCCACTCGGAGACCTCGGGCAGCTCGTGCGCGCCGCCGAGCAGCGCCGCGACGCCCTCCCACGAAAAACGCTCGCCGAAAACGCTCGCCGCGCGCAGGACGCGCTTGGCCTGCGGCCCCTCGGCGTCGAGACGCGCCTGGACCATGCCGATGACCGAATCGGGCAGCCCCTCGGCGCGGCCCGCGGCGCTCGCGCGGATGAGCTCTTCCAGATAGAACGCGTTGCCATCGGCGCGCACGATGATCTGCTCGACGACGGCGTCGCTCACGCCCGTGCCGAGCGAGTCCCGCACGAGCTTCTCGCTCGCGCGCTTCGACAGCGGCGACAGCCGCACCGTCTGCATCTCGCGCTGCGCCCACAGCTCGGGAAAACGCTCGACGACGTCGGGCCGCCCGAGCGCCAGGACAATGAGCGGCTGCTCGCGCAGCGTGCGCAGGGTCGCGTCGATGAAGCCGACGGTGCCCAAGTCTCCCCAGTGCAGATCCTCGAGCACGATGAGCACGGGGTGCGCCGCGCACTCGGCGAGCAGCCAGTCCTCCCACGAGCGGCGCATGGCGTCGCCCATGAGCTGCGGGCTCTGGCGCGCCATGCGGAGCGCCTCGTTGTTCTCGTCGGGGAATGGGACGTTCGCGATCTCGCCGAGGAACGCCGCGACGCGCGGCACGATCTCGCGGCTCACCTGCCGCGACACGAGCTCGACGACCTTGCGGCGGCGCTCGTCGAGCGGCTCGCTCTCTTGAATCCCCGCGGCGCGCCGCAGGCAGCTGCCGAGCATCGCGAACGGCGAGCCGGCGCCGAGCGAGTCGCCCGTGCCGAACAGCACCATCGCACGCTCACGCTGCTTGCCGACCCACTCGACGAACTCCTGCCGCAGGCGCGACTTGCCGAGCCCCGCCGCGCCCGTGACGAGCACGGCCGACGCCGTCGACTCGGCGACGGCGCTCGCGTACAGGTTCGTGAGCATCGACATCTCGCGCCCGCGGCCGAGGAAGTCCGACGCCTTGCCGAGCAGGTTGCGCTTCACCTCGAAGACGTCGCGCTCGGCGCGCAGGAACATCGCCGCGCCGTCGCGCCCGATCTCGAAGCGCCCGTCGAGCAGGCCCACGGCCATGTCGTCGATGCGGATCGCACCGGGCGACGTCCCGCGCAAGAGGCGCATGCCGCCGTCGATGACGTCGCCGACGACGGCCCACGCCGAGAAGCGCCCCGGGCCCGTCGAGACGACGAGCGGCACCTCGGGCAGCTCGGCCCTCACGGCGAGCGCGCAGCGCGCCGCGCGCGCCGCCTGATCGTTCGGTTTGCCGGCGTCGGGCAGCACGATGACGACGGAGCCGTCGGGCAGCGCGTGCATGCGCGCGCCGTGGACGCGCAACAGCTCCGCTTCCATCTCTTCGACGCGCATGACGACCGACGGGAAGGATGACCCCGAGCCGACGCGCAGGCCGAGCGGCGGCGTGCCCCCGTACCAGCGCTGCTCCGCCGTAGGCGACGGCCCCGCGATGACGACGCAGGCGATGCGCTGCTCCGTCGCCGTGAGCGCCGGCTGCGCGCGCTTGCGCCGATCGACGACCTCGATCCCCTCGAGCGAGCGCGCGCTCACCTGGTCGAGCGCCTCGATGACGGCGTTCGCGTCGAGCAGCCGCTTGTTCGGATCCTTCGCGAGCATGCGCGCGACGACGTCGTCGAGCTCGTCGGGGATGCCGGGCGCGAACTCTTTGACCCGCGGCGCGTCCTGCAGAAGGATCTTCGCGAGCAGCGCGGTTGCCTCTTCCGCCTCGAAGACGGCGCGCCCCGTGAGGCACTGGAACACGACGCAGCCGAGCGAGAACACATCGGCGCGCGGCTTGATGTCGCGCTCGCCGCGCACGAGCTCGGGGGCCATGTACCCCGGCGTGCCGATGACCGAGCCTGTCAACGTGAGCCGACGGCCACCGCGCGTGAGGCGCGCGATGCCGAAGTCGAGCACCTTGACGCGCACGATCGACCGCCCCGGCAAGAACAGGTTCTCGGGCTTGATGTCGCGGTGGACGATGCCGCGCTTGTGCGCGTAGGCGAGCGCCTCCGCGGCGCGCCGCGCGAGCGCGACCGTGTCGGCGACGGCGAGCGGCTGCCGATCGAGCCGCGTCGAGAGATCCTCTCCCTCGAGCCACTCCATCGCGATGAAGTGGTCGCTGCCCTCGACGCCGTGGGCGATGTAGCGAACGATCGCCGGGTGCGTGAGATCCGCCAGGATCGCCGCCTCGAGATCGAAGCGTTCAGCTTCGCGCAGCTCGCGGCCCGTGAGGATCTTGACGGCGACCGTCTGGCCATCGAGCAGATCACGCGCGCGATAAACCGCGCCCATCCCCCCCGAGCCCGCGAGGTGCTGGAGCTCGAAGCGGCCCGCGACCGTCCTGCCTGTCACATTTCAGACCTCGGCAGAAAGACCGTCACGCTTTCGTGAAAGATTTCAGGCTTCCGCGCGCGCCCCGTCGTGCTGCAATCGCCGAAGCCGCCCGTCCAGCCCTGCGAGGAGCAGTCCAGCGCACACGAACCCACCACCTCCATCGGGCAGTTGTCGAGCGAATCGCCGCAAACCCGCGGGATTTGCTTCTTCCCGGGTGAGAGACAGGCGTACTTGGGGGCGCCTTCCGCCCACAGATTGCCGAAGTAGGTCGCCTCGCGGCCGGGGAAGTCCCACAGCTCGCTCCACGTCGTGCGCAGGGCCGGGTTCGTGCCGCGCAGCGAGATTGGCTTCGCGACGCCCAGGAAGTCGACGCGCGCCAGAACACAGGCCGAGACCCAGCGCTGGCACTGCGCGTCGCACTTGCCGCCCGTCTTCCCCCACTCGGTCGCGAGGCCCAGGCTGCCGGGGAACGAGTAGCTCGTCCCGTCGATGCTCATCGTGAGGGTCGTGTCGTCGTCGAGCGCGCACGACACGACGTATTTGAAGAACTCGCGCGCGAGCGGATCGCTCAGCTTCGATGAGACGAGGGCGTTCATCGACAGCGCGTTCATCGACAGCGCGTTCATCGACAACGCGTTCATCGACAGCGCGTTCATCGACAGCGCGTTCGAGGTGACGAGGGCCGCCGTCGTCAGCTCGACCTGGTCGGCCTGGTCGCTACCGGCGCCCGGGGCCCCGCAGGCCGAGGCCCAGAGCCCCACCAGACCCAGCCCCAGAATCCGGAGATCTGTCTTGCGCGCCATGATCTAAAGAATCGACCATGGCTGCCTTTGCCTTAAGGGTACTTACGTAAAAATCTACGTCTGTATTATGTGTTTGAAATTACGCTATTTTCTTAGACATAGACTTCTTGACGCTCTCGGCCAAGGTCCGAATCTCGTCGTCCACGATGCCCTTTTGGCGGTCGGCCAACGCCGAGAACCGCCGGTACATCTCGTCGAGCTGGTCGCGATCGAAGGTGACGCCCAGCTCGGCGCAGCGCGCGTTGAGCGCGTGGCGGCCGCTGTGCTTGCCCAGGACGAGGCGGCTCTCCGGCACGCCGACGCTCTTCGGGTCGATGATCTCGTAGGTCGTGCGCTCCTTGAGGTAGCCGTCCTGGTGGATGCCGGCCTCGTGCGCGAAGGCGTTGCGCCCGACGATCGCCTTGTTGGGCTGCACGCCGACGCCGATGATGTCGGTGAGCAACTGGCTCGCCGGATACAACTGCGGCGTGTTGATGCCGACCTCGTACGGCAGGCGATCGGCGCGCGTCTTGATCGCCATGACGACCTCCTCGAGCGAACAGTTGCCCGCGCGCTCGCCGATGCCGTTGACGGTGCACTCGATCTGGCGCGCGCCGTTCTGCACGGCGGCCAGCGAGTTCGCGACGGCGAGGCCCAAATCATCGTGACAGTGGACGCTCACGATGCCCTTGTCGCCCAGCGCGCGCGCGACGCGGCCGATGATGGCGCCGTACTCGTCGGGCAGCGAGTACCCGACGGTGTCGGGGATGTTGACGACGCTCGCGCCCGCGGCGACGACGGCGAGCGCGACGCGCTCGAGGTACGCGGGCTCGGTGCGCGCGCCGTCCTCGGCCGAGAACTCGACGTCGTCGACATACTTGCGCGCGAGCTCGACGGCGCGGCAGGCGTCCTCGACGACCTGGTCCTGCGTCTTCTTGAGCTTGTGCTTGAGGTGGATCTCGCTGGTCGCTAAAAATGTATGGATGCGCGGACTGCCGTGCTTCGTCTTTTCCAGGGCCTTCGCGGCGCGCTCGACGTCGCCCGACATGCAGCGCGCGAGCGCGGCCACCTTGACGTTCACCTCGGCGCCCACGAGGCGCACGGCCTCGAAGTCGCCCTCGGACGCGATGGGGAAGCCGGCCTCGAGCACGTCCACGCCGAGCTCGGCCAGCTTGTGCGCCATGCGGAGCTTCTCGGGCACGGTCATGCTGCAGCCGGGAGACTGCTCGCCGTCCCGCAGGGTCGTGTCGAAGATGTAGACGCGGTTCGTGGCGTTGGGCATGAAGGCCAATCTGACGCGCGGCCCCCGATGCGGCAAATTAATAATTATCGCGTCATTGATAAGAGTCAGTTATGACCGCGCGAGGTCAGAACCATGGATCTCTACGCACTCTCCGTCTTCCAAGCCGTCGTCGCCGAGCGCAGCTTCTCGCGCGCCGCCGAGAAGCTGTTCCGCACGCAGCCGGCGATCTCGCTCGCCGTGCAGCGCCTCGAGGCCGACCTCGGCGCGAAGCTCATCGACCGCTCGGGCAAGGAGCTGCGCCTCACCGACGAGGGCAAGGTCGTCCTCGACCACGCGCGCCGCTTCGAGAACGTCGGCCGCGAGCTCGCCGACGCGCTCGCCGAGCTGCGCGACAAATCCGCGGGACGCCTCAGCGTCGGCGCCAACGAATCGTCGATCCTCTACCTGCTGCCGCACCTCGAGCGTTACCGGCGCCTGCACCCGAAGATCAAGGTCCAGGTGCGGCGCAGCCAATCGAGCAAGATCCCGTCGGAGCTGCTGCACGGCGACCTCGAGCTCGGCGTCGTCAGCTACGATCCCGCGGACGAGCAGCTCGTCTCGAAGGTGATCTTCACCGACGCGCTCGCCTTCGTCGTGTCGCCCAAGCACCGGCTCGCGCGCCGCAAATCGGTCTCGATCACCGAGCTCGGCGCCGAGACGTTCATCGCCCACAACGTGATCTCGCCTTACAGAGAAGCCGTGCTGCGCGAGTTCCGCCGCCACAAAGTGCCGCTCAACATGGACGTCGAGATGCCGACGCTCGAGACGATCCGCCGCTTCGTTCAGGTCAACGAGGGCGTCGCGTTCGTGCCGCGCATGTGCGTGCAGAACGACGTCGAGCGCGGCGCGCTCTGCGAGGTCACCGTCAAGGAGCTGCACGTCGAGCGCAAGGTGCGCCTGCTCTACGCGAAGGGCCGCACGCTCTCGCACGCGGCGCGCGCGTTCCTCGACATCGTCCTCCTGGACGTCGTGCAAGGACGCGGTTAGCGTCCCGCCCATGGCCAAGTCACCCTGCCCCGTCTCGAAGACGCAGTTCCTCGAAACAGCCGAGCCCGTGAAGCTCATGATCGGCAACTCGGAGATCGTCGCCGACAAGCGCGAGTTCTCGACCGGCTCGTTCGGCTGGTACTACAACGGCAAGACGACGATCACCGTCGACGGCAAAACCCTCTCAGTCCAGGTCGGCCTGAACCTGACCGTGGTCGGCAGCAAGGAAGCCGAGCGCTAGACGGCGCTAGACGCCGCTCGGTGTGTAGGGCCCGGTGAGCGCGGGGCGCAGAAGGTCCTGCTTTGCCTCCCG
>JBBQJG010000060.1:0-22343 GCA_038325725.1 Polyangia bacterium
ATCGACGCCCTCGGCGACAAGGTCGCGGCGCGCAAAATCGCGATGGCGGCGGGCGTGCCCGTCGTGCCGGGGACGCCGGAGCCCGTGAGGTCCCTCGCCGACGCGCGCGCCTTCACGGACAAGGTCGGTTTCCCCGTCATCGTCAAAGCGGCGGCGGGGGGTGGCGGGCGCGGCATGCGCGTCGTGCGCGCCGCGGGCGAGCTCGCCGAGGCGCTCGAGCGCGCGGCCTCGGAGGCCAAGAAGTCCTTCGGCGACGACACGCTCTTCATCGAGAAGCTCGTCCTGCGGCCCAAGCACATCGAGGTGCAGATCCTCGGCGACAACCACGGGCACCTCGTGCACCTGTTCGAGCGCGATTGCTCCGTGCAGCGTCGCCACCAGAAGGTCGTCGAGTACGCGCCCGCGTGGTCGCTGCCGCTCGAGCTGCGCGAGCGCCTGTGCCAGGACGCGCTCAAGGTCGCGCGCCAGGTCAACTACACGAACGCCGGCACCGTCGAGTTCCTCGTCGGTGCCGATGGCAGCCACTACTTCATCGAGGTGAACCCGCGCATCCAGGTCGAGCACACCGTGACCGAGGTGATCACGGGGCGCGACCTCGTCCAGGCGCAGATCAA
The DNA here is from genome assembly GCA_038325725.1 of Polyangia bacterium. Lineage (GTDB taxonomy): Bacteria > Myxococcota_A > Polyangia > Fen-1088 > Fen-1088 > DASZFV01. The sequence continues at coordinate 615 of JBBQJG010000060.1, forward strand.
GATCGCGCAGGGTCACAAGCTGTCGGACCCCGAGATCGACATCGCCAACCAGGCGGCGATCGAGCAGCGCGGCGTCGCGATTCAGGTGCGCATCACGGCCGAGGATCCGCGCAACGACTTCTTGCCCGACACAGGCAAGATCCAGGTCTATCGCCCGGCCATGGGCCTCGGCATCCGCCTCGACGATGGCTCGGGCTACGTCGGCGCGCGCGTGTCTCCCTATTACGATTCGCTGCTCGCCAAGGTGACGGCGAGCGGCCTCGACTGGAACTACGCGCGCAGCAAGGCTGTGCGCGCGCTGCGCGAGTTCCGCATTCGCGGCGTCAGGACGAACCTCGCTTTCCTCGAAAACGTGCTCAACCACCCGACGTTCGCCGAGGGGCAGGCGCACACGACGTTCATCGACGAGACGCCGGCGCTCGTGCAGTACGCGCCGCGCCGCGATCGCGCGACGCGCATCCTGCGCTACGTCGCCTCGACGATCGTGAACGGTCACCCCACGGTGCGCGGCAAGCCCAAGCCGTCGACGAACGTGCTCACGGCGCAGCCGATCGTGCCGCCCGCCGGCGCGCTCAAGACGGCGCCGCCGCCGGGCACGAAGAACATCCTGCAGGCGCACGGGCCGGAAGGCGTCGTCAAATGGTTGCGCGCCGGCGGCGGTCGCGTGCGCTTCACCGACACGACCTGGCGCGACGCCCACCAGTCGCTGCTCGCGACGCGGATGCGGACCTACGACCTTGCACAGGTCGCCAAGGCGACGTCGCACCTCATGTCGGACTTCTTCTCGCTCGAGATGTGGGGCGGCGCGACCTTCGACGTCGCCTACCGCTTCCTCTCCGAGGATCCGTGGGTGCGCCTCGAGGAGCTGCGCAAGGTCGTCCCCAACGTCATGTTCCAGATGCTCGTGCGCGGCGCGAACGCCGTCGGCTACACGAACTACTCGGACGACGTCGTCGTCGCCTTCATCGAGGAGGCGGCCGCCGCGGGCATGGACGTCTTCCGCATCTTCGACGCGCTCAACGACGTCGACAACATGCAGGTCGCGATCGAGGCCGCCCAGAAGACCGGCCGCATCGTCGAGACGGCGATCTGCTACACGGGCGACGTCTCCGACCCGCGCCGCACGAAGTACGACCTCAAGTACTACGTCGACATGGCCAAAGAGGTCGTCCGGCGCGGCACGCACCTGCTGTGCATCAAGGACATGGCGGGCCTGCTCAAGCCGCGCGCGGCGACGATGCTCGTCAAGGCGCTCAAGGACGCCGTCGACGTGCCCATCCACCTGCACATGCACGACACGTCGGGCAACAGCATCGCCTCGTACTTCGCGGCGATCGACGCGGGCATCGACGTCGTCGACGGCGCCGTTGGCAGCCTATCGGGCATGACGAGCCAACCGTCTTTGTCGTCGCTCGCGTTTGGCCTCGCCGGCTCGCCCCGCGATCCGAAGATCGATCCCGCCGCGATGGAGCAGCTTTCCGTCTATTGGGAGCCCGTGAGGCGCTACTACGCGCCTTTCGAAAGCGGGCTCAACGCGCCCGCGGCCGACGTCTACGAGCACGAGATCCCCGGCGGCCAGTACTCGAACCTCAAGGCGCAGGCCGAGGCGCTCGGCGTGGGCGGTGGCAGTGCGGCCGACGGATGGGAGTCGGTCAAGAAGGCCTACGCCGACGTGAACCGCCTGTTCGGCGACATCCCCAAGGTCACGCCCAGCAGCAAGGTCGTGGGCGACATGGCGATCTGGATGGTCAAGCAGAAGCTCGACGCCGCCGCCGTGACCGCGCGCGCGGGCGAGCTCACCTTCCCCGAGTCGGTCATCGACTACATGCGCGGCGCGCTCGGAAAGCCGCCGGGTGGTTTCCCCGAGCCGCTCCGCACGAACGTCCTCAAGGGCGCTCAGACGATTGACGGCCGCCCGGGCGCCTCGATGCCACCCTACGACTGGGCGGGGTCCAAGCGCGAGATCGAGCAGCTCGCCGGCACCGAGGTCCAGCGCCGCGACGTCGTCTCGTTCGCGCTGTATCCCAAGGTCATGCGCGAGTACATGGAGCACCGCGCGCTCCACGGCGACACGTCGGTGCTGGCGACGCCCACGTTCTTCTACGGCCTGCGCGTGGGCGAAGAGGCGTGGATCGACATCGAGCCGGGCAAGACGCTCATCGTGAAGCTGCTCTCGATCGGCGACATCGAGCACGACGGAGCGCGCGTGCTCACGTTCGAGCTCAACGGCCAGTCGCGCACGATGCGCGTCGCCGACGACGCCGCCAAGGTCACGGGCCCCAAGCGGCGCAAGGCGACGACAAAGCCGGGCGAGGTCGGCGCCCCCATGCCCGGGCGCGTGATCGATCTCGTGACGAAGGTGGGCGAGCACGTCAAGGCCGGCCAGAAGCTGCTCGTCACCGAGGCGATGAAGCTCGAGACCGTCATCAAGGCGCCCATCTCGGGCATCGTGCGCGAAATCCTGTCGGGGGCCGGCGAGAGCATCGAGGGCGGCGATCTGCTCGTCCTCATCGAGGAGCAGGCTTCATGAAACTCTGTCGGTTTGGCGCCGCGGGCGCCGAGCGTCCGGGCGTCGTGCTCGCGGGCTCGAACGATCTCCTCGACGCGTCGGCGTTCGGCGAGGATTGGAACGAAGCCTTCTTTGGCCAAGGGGACGACGGTCTCGCCCGCCTCACGACGTGGGTCAGGACGAACGGCGCGGCCGCGCCTCGCATCAACGCGTCGACGCGCCTCGGCCCCGCCGTCGCGCGCCCGAGCAAGATCGTCTGCATCGGCCTCAACTATCGGGGCCACGCCAAAGAGACCAACGCGGCGATCCCCAGCGAGCCGATCGTCTTCCAGAAGGCGAGCAGCGCGTGGCACGCCGCGGGCGACGATCTCGTGCTGCCGCGCGGGAGCGTCAAGACGGACTGGGAGATCGAGCTCGCCTTCGTCATCGGCAAGCGCGCCAGCTACGTCACGCCCGAGGCCGCGCTCGACCACATCGCCGGCTTCGCGCTGCACAACGACTATTCCGAGCGCGAATATCAGATCGAGCGCGGCGGCCAGTGGACGAAGGGCAAGAGCGCCGACGGCTTCGCGTCGTTCGGCCCGTACCTCGTCACGCGCGACGCCTTCCCCGCCTTCGGGAACGCCCACGTGTGGCTCGACGTCAACGGCGAGCGCAAGCAGGACTCGAGCACGTCGGATCTCATCTTCGACATCCCGACGCTCGTGAGCTACCTATCGCGCTTCATGACGCTGCTGCCGGGCGACGTCGTCAGCACGGGCACGCCCGCGGGCGTCGGCATGGGCCACAAGCCGCCCGTGTTCCTGCGCGCGGGCGACGTCGTCACGTACGGCGTCGACGGCCTCGGGGACGTTCGTCAGAAGATCGTCGCCGGGGAGCCGGTTTGATCGCAGCTCCGCGCCGCTCGCGCCGTGCGCTCCTCGTCGCCGCTTCGACGTTGGTGCTGGCCGCGCTGTCGGGCCTGTCCGCCTGTCGCTCGCGCGACGCGGACGCCCCGCCGCCAGCCGTCGCGCCCGCGCCCGCGGGCAAGCCGATCCGCATCGCGATGATCGGCAAGAGCTCGACGAACCCGATCTTCCTTTCGGCGCGCACGGGCGCCGAGGCCGCCGCGAAGGATCTCTCTGGCAAGATCGGCGTGCCCGTCGAGGTCATCTGGCTGACGCCGCCGCAGGAAGACGGCCAGCTCCAAGCCCAGCGCGTCGGCGAGGCCGTCAAGGAAGGCGCGAACGCCATCCTGATCTCGTGCTCCGACGCCGACCGCGTCACGCCCGCGATCGACGCGGCCGTCGACGCCGGTGTCGCCGTCATGACGTTCGACAGTGACGCGCCGAGGTCGAAGCGCTTCGCCTATTACGGCGTCGACGATCGCCGCCTCGGCCGCGACGTCGTCGCGCAGCTCTCGAAGGCGCTCGGCGGCAAGGGCAAGATCGCGATCCTCGCCGGAAACGAGAGCGCGCCGAACCTTCGTCAGCGCGTCGAGGGCGCGCGCGAGGAAGCGGCGAAGCACGCGGGCCTCGAGATCGTCGGCACGTTCTTCCACGTCGAGCGGCCGGAGGACGCCGCCGCCGAGGTCATCCGCGTGAGCAATTTGCACCGCGATCTGCGCGGCTGGGCCATGGTGGGCGGCTGGGCGCTGTTCACGAAGACGCTGCTCACCGAGCTCGATCCGGCGAAGGTCAAGGTCGTCGCCGTAGACGGTCTGCCGCCCGAGCTGCCGTACGTCGAAAAGGGACTCGCGCCCGTGCTGCTCGCGCAGCAGCCGTACCTCTGGGGAAATGTCGGCGTCACGAAGATCGTCGACAAGCTCTTCTACAAAAAAGACGTTCCTCCGATCGTTCCAATGGATCCCGTTCGTGTCACGCGCGATACGCTCGGCTCGTGGGCTAGACAGCTCAAGCAATGGGGCTTCGCGGACGTCCCCGAGGAATACCTGAAGCTCAAGTAGGCGTCTCGACGGGGTTATTAACCTGCGAGGCCGCGGAGTCCGGATATTTCCAGGGTATTTCTGGTGAGTTTCCGCTCGGCAAAAAATTTGGCAGGGCAGACCAAGACGCTTTACATGGTCTCCAGCGGGTGGTTACGGTGCGCACATCATCCGGTCAAAAGGGCCAAATCAACTCGTGGCCAAAACCAATTCATGGGGGTTTTTGATGCTTTTTCGTGCTTCTGTCATCGCTCTAGCCGTTCTTTCGCCGCTCAGCGCGTTTGCTCAGGGTGAGCCTCCGCCGGTTGGCGCGCCTCCGGCTGCTCCTCCGGACGCAATGCCTGCGCCGGCCGTCGTCGCGGAGCCTGCGCCCGCCGACAAGCCCGCTGCGGCTCCCGCTCCAGCCGCGAAGACCTGGAAGGATCTCGTCGCGATCGACGGCCTCGTCGATACGTACTATCTCTGGAACTTCTCGGGCGCGGGCTGGAACGCCGGCACCGCCGGCCGCGCGTTCGATACGAACTCGAACACGTTCACGCTCAACTACGCAAAGGTTGGCATCGGTGTTTCGTCCGACAACGTCGGCTTGCGCCTCGATCTCGGCTATGGGGCGACCGGCCTCATCACGAATGCCGCCTCCCCGGGCGTCCCCGTGACGGCGCTCGGCGCCAGCGGCGCTTTCATCGTGCAGCAGGCCTACGCGACTGTGATGCCTGTCGACAACCTCACGATCGACTTCGGTAAGTTCGTGACGACCGCTGGCGCCGAGGTGATCGAGGCCAACAAGAACTGGCTGTACTCGCGCTCCTTCCTGTTCAACACCATCCCCCTCGTCCACACGGGCGTTCGCGTTGGCTACAAGGTCAGCGACATGTTGTCGCTCCAGGGCAGCGTCGTGAACAACTGGAACGGTCTCGGCTTCGAGCCCGACGCCAATGCGGCCAAGACGATCGGTCTCAACGCGGTGATCAACTCGAACGGCATCGGCATCATCCCGACGGTGTACTTCGGCAAGGAGCCGGGAAGCACGGACATGCGCATCCTCGGTGACCTCGTCGGCACTTACACGATGGGCAACCTCGGCCTCAACCTCAACATCGACTACATCAACGACAAGCCGCTCGGCATCGAGAACTTCATCGGGTTTGCGCCGATGGCTCACTTCGTCGTCAACGATCACCTCAGCCTCAGTGGCCGCTTCGAGTTCTTCACGGGCAAGTACACTCCCGGAGTTGCGATCACGGCGCTTACGCCCAAGACGACGGGCGAGGAGATCACGGTCGGCGCCGGTATCCCGGTGTCGGGTCGATTTGAGTTCCGCCCGGAGTTCCGTTTCGACAATTCGGACCAGATCATCGCCAACGGCAAGAAGAATCAGGCCACGCTTACGCTGGCCGCGCTCGCCTGGTTCTAGGCTTTTCTCGCTTTTCTTAAGCAACACGTAGTAGGACGACGGCGGGCCACCTTCGGGTTGCCCGCCGTTTCTATTTGGTCCGGCGGTCAGCGGGTCGAGGCGCTGGCGACGAGGCCGAGGATGTCGTTGAGGACGCCGGCGGCCGTGACGGCGGGTCCGGCGCCGGGACCGGTGATGACGAGCGGGTTCGTCTTGTAGCGCGTCGTCGTGAAGGCGACCTGGTTGTCGGTGCCCTTGAGGCCGAAGAACGGGCTCGACGGGTTCACGACCTGGAGGCCGACGGCGATGCGGGTCTTCGTGACGGACGCGACGTAGCGGAGCGTGCCGCCCTTGGCCTTGGCGGTGGCCGAGCGGCGCGCCCAGTCGGCGTCGAGCGTCTGCACGCGCACGAGGAAGTCCGCGCGCGACAGTGTCCGCAGCGCCTCGGGGACGAGCGATTCGACGATGACGTCCGCGGGCTCGCCCGCGAAGCCGAGCAGGCGCCCGAGGATGAGGCCCTTGCGGCCGACGTCGGCGCCCGACAGATCGTCGCGCGGATCGGGCTCGGTGTAGCCGAGCTCCATGGCCTTGGCGAGGCCCTGCGAAAAGGGCCGCCCGCGGCCCACTTCAGTGAGCAGGAAGCCGAGCGTGCCCGACAGACAGCCTTCGATCTTGAGCACGCGATCGCCCGACTCGACGAGCTTGCGGTACGTGTCGAAGATCGGCAGGCCGGCACCCACGGTCGCCTCGTAGAAGATGCGGCGGCCCTCGCGCTCGGCGAGCGCCATGAGCGCGTCGGTGTCCGCGCGTGATGCGGATAGCGGCCGCTTGTTCGCGAGCACGACGTCCATGCCCGCCGTGAGCGCCTGCTTCACGAGCGGCGTCGTGTCGTCGGCCGTGACGTCGACGAGGATCGGGTCCATGAGCGCGTGCTGCGCGAGCAGCGCGACGGCCTCGTCGGGGCGCGCGGCGCGGCCGCCCGGCAGCTGGGAGAGCGAGCGGCCCGCCTTCTTGCCGGCCGCGAGCTGCGCGAGCACCTTGGGCGACAGGCCGCCCGGTTCGAACACGAAGCCGCTGCGATCGATCGCGCCCACGAGGCGCACGCCGCCCTTGCGCTTGCCCGACCCATTCGGCTTGGCGGCCTTGGGCGCAGACTTCGCCATCATCTCGGCGAGCGTGCGGCCGATCTGCCCGAAGCCGAGCAGCACGGCGTCCGTGTGGTCGGGCGTCGTCGCGGCGCCGCCGCCGATCTTCGAGAGCTGGAAGGCGCGGTGGATCGCCCGCTGCGCGGCCGCCGTCTCCTTCGTCGTGACGACGAACGAGATGTTGAGCTCCGAAGAACCTTGAGCAATGGCGACGATGTTGATCGACGCTTGTGACAACGCGCCGAACAGCCGCGCCGCGATGCCGGGGTGTCCCGCCATGCCGATGCCGACGACGGCGAGCGTCGAGAGGCCCGTCTGCAGCTCGACGCCGTCGATCTCCTGGCGGGCGATCTCAGCGCGGAACTCGTCGGCCAGGCGATCGCGCGCGCGCAGCGCCGCGGACTCGGGCACGGAGAAGCAAATAGATTGCTCGGAAGAAGACTGCGAGATGAGCGAGACGCTCGTGCCCTGCTTGTAGAGCGCCTCGAACGTGCGCGCCGCGATGCCGGGCACGCCGAGCATGCCGTTGCCCGTCACCGTGAGCAGCGCCTGACCACCGGCGGCCGAGAGCGCCTTGACGGGATACTTGTCGAGCGTGCGCCGCCCCGAGATCTCGGTGCCGGGCGCCTTCGGATCGGCGAACGGTTTGACGAACACGGGAATCTCCCGCCCCGCGGCCAGGCCTGTCAGCGGGATGAGCGCGCGCGGGTGCAGCACCTTCGCGCCGTAGTAGGCGAGCTCGGCGGCCTCGCGCGCGTGGAGCTGCGGGATGACGCGCGCGTCGGGCACGACGCGCGGATCGGCCGTGAGCAGGCCGGGGACGTCCTTCCACAGCGAGACGTCTTTGACGGCGAGGGCGCGGCCGAGCAGCGTCGCCGTGAGATCCGAGCCGCCGCGGCCCAGCGTCGCGACCGACGTCGAGCCCGAGCTGTCGTCGAGCGCCGCGACGCCAATGAAGCCAGGGACGACAGGGACGACGCCCGCGTCGCAGAGCGGCTTGAGCACGCGGCGCGCCGCCGCGTCGGTGAGCGCGAGGTTGGGGGACGCGCCGCCGAACGGCCCGTCGGTGAACACGACCTCGAGCGCGTCGACGTAGCGCGCGCGGCCGCCCATGGCCGCGAACGTCGCCGCGAAGATTTGCGCCGACAGGCGCTCTCCGCGCGCCGCGATGAAGTCGCTCGTGCGCGGGGTCAGCTCCTTGAGCACGCGCAGGCTCGCGAGCAGGCGCACCAGCTCGTCGAGGGACGCGTCGATCTCCCCGATGACGGCGCGCGATGCCTTCTCGCTGCCGACGGCGGCGCGCGCGATGTCGCGGTAACGCGTGCGCAGCGCCTCGGTGTCGCGCAGCAGCCCGGCGTCCTCGGCCTCGCCCGCGGTGGCGCGGCGCGCGAGCCCGAGCAGCACGTCGGTGACGCCGGCCGGCGCCGACACGACGACGGCGCACTTGCCCGTGCGCCCCTGGATGATCTCGACGGCGTGCCGGTACGAGCTCGCGTCGGCGAGCGACGCGCCCCCGAACTTGTGGACCTCGTAAGAGGACTTCGCGCGGCGCGCCTTCGTGGACTTCTTCATGGGAGCGGAACATTTATCACGGGTGGTCCTCGGCGGGCAGGGGCGCTACATTTGGGCCCCCATGTCTCGCTCTGTATTTCGGTGCATCGCCGGCTGCCACGGCGACTACGCCCTCGACGAAGTCATCTACAAGTGCCCCAAGTGCGGCGACCTGCTCGAGGTCGTCCACGATCTCGAGACGCTGAAGAAGCGCAGCGCCGCGGCGTGGATCAAGCTCTTCGACGAGCGCTACCTGCGCACCCAGTGGCCCTACGGCTCGGGCGTGTGGGGCAAAAAAGAGTGGGTCCAGCCGCACGTTCAAGACGAGAACGTCGTCTCGATGCTCGAGGGCGGAACGAACTTGCTGTGGGCCGATCGCTACGGCCAGCAGCTCGGCCTCGCCGAGCTGTGGATCAAGCAGTGCGGCGTCTCGCACACGGGCTCGTTCAAGGACCTCGGCATGACGGTGCTCGTGTCGACCGTCAAACAGATGATCTCCGAGGGCAAGAACGTGCACGCCGTCGCGTGCGCGTCGACGGGCGACACGTCGGCGGCGCTGGCCGCCTACGCCGCGGCCGCGGGCATCCACGCCATGGTGATCCTGCCGCGCGGCAAGGTGTCGACGGCGCAGCTCGTGCAGCCGCTCGCGAACGGCGCGACGGTGCTCGCCATCGACGGCGACTTCGACAACTGCATGGAGTACGTCCAGCGCCTCGCCCTCGAAGAGGGCGTCTACCTCGCGAACAGCATGAACAGCTTGCGCGTCGAGGGACAGAAGACCGTCGCCATCGAGATGGTCCAGCAGTTCGACTGGGAAGTTCCCGACTGGGTCATCATCCCAGGCGGCAACCTCGGCAACGTGAGCGCGCTCGGCGCCGGCTTCACGATGATGAAAGAGCTCGGCGTCATCCAGAAGCTGCCGCGCATCTGCGTCGCGCAGGCCGAGGCCGCCAACCCGCTGTACCGCGCCTATAAAGACGGCTGGGGCAAGTTCAAGGCCGTCGCCGCGCAGCCGACGCTCGCGTCGGCGATCCAGATCGGCAACCCCGTGAGCGTGCGCAAGGCGATCCGCACGATCGACAAGTTCAACGGAGTCGTCGAGCAGGCGTCGGAGGCCGAGCTCGCCGACGCGGCGGCGCGCGCCGATCGTACGGGCCTCTTCAACTGCCCGCACACGGGCGTCGCGCTCGCGGCGCTCGAGAAGCTCGCGGCGCGCGGCGAGATCGGCAAGCAGGATCGCGTCGTCGTCGTCAGCACGGCGAACGGCCTCAAGTTCACCGACTTCAAGGTCCAGTACCACGAGAAGAAGCTCGCGGCCGTGCCGAACCCGAAGTACGCGAACGCGCCCATTCTCCTGCCCAACGACTACGTCGCCGTCCGCGACGCCGTGAGACGCGAGCTCAAGACCTAGCGGGCTCGTTAGGGCTGGTCGTCGATCTCGTCAGCCGGCGCAGACGGTGGCCGGCGCGCACTGCCAGCGGCCGACCTCGGGCGCGAACTGGCAGTCGCGAGGGACCGTGATGCCGCCGTCGGTTTGCGTCGGACAATCAGCCTTCGTGCGGCACGTGTCGGCGGGCCCGCGACAGTGATATCCGTTCAGGCTGCCGCAGTACCCGCTCGCGGGCGAGCAAAGGCCGCTCGTGCAATCAGCGTCGACGTGGCAGCCGGTGGGCACGCAGCGGTTGGCGTGGATCGAGTTTCCGCCGAACTGATTCGCGCACCCGCAGGCTTGGCCGGTCGCGCAGTCGCTGTCGATCGAGCACTCGTCGGACGTGCACGCATGATTGCGGCAATAGAGGGTGTAAAAGCCACCGTCGGGGCGGCAATCGATATCGGTGGTGCAGGACGTCGGGCCCGCGTCCTGCGGCGGCGGGAGTGGTACGGGACTCGCCGCCCCTGAGCTGGCCGTCGGGGTGCAGCTGACCACGACGGGACGATGCGGAACAGGACTGCCCCCGGAGCCGGCGGTGCCGGTCGAGCCGGCGGTGCCGGTCGAGCCACCGGTGGCCGTCATTCCGGCGGTGCCCGTCATTCCGCCGCCCCCGTCATTGTTCAGAGACACCCCACCACACCCGAGACCCACAACCGACGACATCAGCACCAGGGTCTTGAATCGCATGAGGGCAACCCTTCGCAAGGTTTGTGCCGCTGAAACAACGACAGTCGCGGAGTTTTTGCGCGAACTGGCGGCCGTCCGCCGCGCCGACCTCAGAAAATCGAGAGGCCTCTGCCCCGCGTGCCGCGTTCATCTCGGCCCTATTCACAACGTGAATCAACTGCTCAATAGCATCGCCGACATGGCGGGCGCCTCGGCGCATCGACGCCTTGTTCGCGAGCTGAGCGTCACCGACGTCGCGATTACGGCGCGACGTCGCCGAACGCGACGTCTTCGAGCGCGTCGGACGCCGTGTAGACCATCTTCCAGGTCGTGCCGCCGTCCTGGGAGCGTTCGATCTTTCCGTTCTTGATTCCGACCCAGACGTTAGCGCCGAAAGCGACGCGACCGCCGTCGTGGCCCGCGGGCCCCGCGCACGCCTTCGCGTCGACGAATTGGTTGTCGCAGAAGACGACGTCGTCGGCGTGGGCGCCGCCCAGGTCCGTCCACGTCTCGCCCGAGCTGGTCTGCCACCAGTGGTTCGAATCGACGCGCGCCACCCACAGGCCGTTGCCGAAGGCGACGCTGCGGGCCGCGTCCGTCAGGCGTGCGCCGCCACCGCCGCCGCTCGAACAACCTGCGAGCAGCGCCGCGACGACGAAGCCGACCGAGGTCCGTTGAGGTCGTCGCGCGGGAGCGAGCATGAGGGTGATTATCGCGCGCGCAAACGGGCGCTCGGGGATCCGCGCGCCCCCCTAGATTTCACGTTACCAGCCGGTGCCGGCCGACCGGTTTATCCACACGGGGTCTACCTACCTTGTGCTACAGTGAGCCGTTTGCTTGCATTGCTGCAAAATCCGGCACTTGCGACGGCTTCTCCCCGCATCACGAGGTCATGAAATGAGCACGATTCACGGTCCGGGTCCCCAGGGTCTTTACGACCCCGCCAACGAGCATGACGCCTGCGGCGTCGGCTTCGTCGTCGACATCCGGGGGCGCAAGTCCGCGAAAATCGTCAAGAACGGGATCCAGATCCTCTTGAACCTCGAGCACCGGGGCGCGGTCGGCTGCGAGGTCAACAGCGGTGACGGCGCCGGCATCCTCATCCAGGTCCCGCACAAGTTCCTCGCCGGCCAGGCGGATCACCTCGGCATCAAGCTGCCCCCGCCCGGCCACTACGGCGTCGGCATGGTGTTCCTACCGACGAGCGTCGCCGACCGCGAGGTCTGCCAGCGGATCTTCGAGCAGACCGTTCGCGCCGAGGGTCAGGTCTTCCTCGGATGGCGCGACGTCCCGACCGACTCGTCGATGCTGGGCCCGACGGCCGCGAAGTCCCAGCCCGTCATCAAGCAGATCTTCATCGGCCGCGGCGCCTCGGTCGAGACCGACGACGCCTTCGAGCGGAAGCTCTACGTCATTCGTCGTCTCGCCCGCCACGAGGTGCGGCGTTCGGGGATCGCCGAGCAGGCGACCTTCTATGTCCCCAGCCTGTCGTGCCGCACGGTGGTCTACAAGGGCATGCTCAACTGCGACCAGCTGGCCCGCTTCTATCCCGACCTGCAGAGCGACGAGATGGAGTCGGCGATGGCCCTCGTCCACTCGCGCTTCTCGACGAACACCTTCCCGAGTTGGTCGCGGGCGCATCCCTACCGGATGATCGCGCACAACGGCGAGATCAACACGCTGCGCGGCAACGTCAACTGGATGCACGCGCGCGAGAGCCTCTTTGCCTCGAAGATCTTCGGCGACGATCTCGCGAAGTGCCTCCCCGTCGTCGACACCGACGGCAGCGACTCGGGGAAGTTCGACAACGTGCTCGAGCTGCTCGTGCTCGCGGGGCGGTCGCTGCCGCACGCGATGATGATGATGATTCCCGAGCCGTGGTCGAACCACGAGTCGATGTCGCAGGAGAAGAAGGACTTCTACAACTTCCACGGCTGCCTCATGGAGCCGTGGGACGGCCCCGCGGCGGTGGCTTTCACCGACGGCATTCGCATCGGCGCGACGCTCGACCGCAACGGCCTGCGCCCCAACCGCTACTACGTCACGAAGGACGGCGTCGTCGTCATGGCATCGGAGGTCGGCGTGCTCGAGTTCCCGCCCGGCGACATCGTCGAGAAGGGCCGCCTGCAGCCGGGCCGCATGTTCCTCGTCGACACGAGCCAGGGCCGCATCATCAGCGACGACGAGATCAAGAAAGAGATCGCGACCGCCCAGCCGTACGGAAAGTGGATCGCAGAGAACATGATCGGCCTTGGCGACCTGCCGAAGCCGCCCGTCGTCATCGAGCCCGATCACGAGACGGTGCGCCGTCGCCAGGAGGCCTTCGGCTACACGACGGAAGACCTGAAGGTCCTCGTCGCGCCGATGGCCACCGACGGCGTAGAGCCGACGGGCTCGATGGGCTCGGACACGCCGCTCGCCGTGCTCTCCAACAAGTCGCAGCTGCTTTTCAATTACTTCAAGCAGCTGTTCGCGCAGGTCACGAACCCGCCCGTCGACGCGATCCGCGAAGAGATCATCATGGCCGTCGACACGGCGATCGGGCCCGAGGGCAACCTGCTCGAGCCGACGCCGGAGTCAGCCCGGCAGATCGAGCTCGCGTCGCCCGTGCTTCGCAATGAAGAGCTCGAGAAGTTGCGCAACCTGGGGAGATCGCCGGCCGAGTCGCACGGCTTCAAGTCGGTGACGATCCCGACCCTGTACGACGTCAAGGCGGGCGGACGCGGCCTCAAGGCGGGGGTCGACGAGCTGCGACGGCTCGCGAGCCAGGCCATCACTGACGGCAACAACATCATCATCATCTCGGATCGCGGGCACGATCAGGATCGCGCGCCGATCCCGGCGTTGTTGGCGGTCGCCGCGGTCCAGCATCATCTGCTGCGCGAGGGCACGCGCACGCGCGTCGGCCTCGTCGTCGAGAGCGGCGAGCCGCGCGAGGTGCATCACTTTGCGCTGCTGCTCGGCTATGGGGCCTCGGCCATCAACCCCTACCTCGCGTTCGAGAGCCTTCACGACCTGGTCCGCCAGGGCATGCTCGCGGGCGGCGACGCGGATCGCGCCGAACAGAAGTACGTCAAGGCCGTCAACAAGGGCATCGTCAAGGTGTGCTCGAAGATGGGCATCTCGACGATCCAGAGCTATCACGGCGCCCAGGTGTTCGAGGCCGTGGGCCTCAACTCCGAGTTCGTCGACGAGTACTTCACGTGGACGGCGTCGCGCGTGGGCGGCATCGGCATCGACGAGGTTGCCGAAGAGGTGCGCCGCCGCCACGAGCGCGCGTTCCCCGATCGCCCGCTGCCGTCGCCGACGCTGGACCCGGGCGGGCAGTACCAGTACCGAAAAAACGGCGAGTATCATCTTTTCAATCCGGAGAGCATCCACAAGCTGCAGTACGCCTGCCGCACGGGGAACTACTCCGTGTTCAAGGAGTACTCGAAGCTCATAGACGATCAGGCGACGAACCTCGCGACGCTGCGCGGGCTCATGCGGTTGAAGTCGGATCGCACGCCGGTCCCTCTCGAAGAGGTCGAATCGGTCGACACGATCGTCAAGCGCTTCAAGACGGGCGCGATGTCTTACGGCTCGATCAGCCGCGAGGCGCACGAAACGCTCGCGATCGCCATGAACCGCATCGGCGGCAAGAGCAACACGGGCGAGGGCGGCGAGGATCCGTCGCGCTTCATCAAGGACGCGAACGGCGATTCGAGGCGCAGCGCCATCAAGCAGGTCGCGTCGGGGCGCTTCGGCGTCACGAGCCATTACCTCGTCAACGCCGACGAGATCCAGATCAAGATGGCCCAGGGCGCGAAGCCCGGCGAGGGCGGACAGCTCCCGGGCTCGAAGGTGTACCCGTGGATCGCCAAGGTGCGCTTCTCGACGCCGGGCGTGGGTTTGATCTCGCCGCCCCCGCACCACGACATCTATTCGATCGTGGATCTGGCGCAGCTCATCCACGACCTCAAGAACGCGAACCCGCGCGCGAGGATCAGCGTGAAGTTGGTCGCCGAGGTGGGCGTCGGCACGATCGCGGCGGGCGTCGCCAAGGCGCACGCCGACCTCGTGCTCATCAGCGGCTACGACGGCGGCACGGGCGCGGCGCCGCTCACGAGCCTCAAGCACGCGGGCATCCCGTGGGAGCTCGGCCTCGCCGAGACGCACCAGGTGCTCGTGCTCAACAACCTGCGCTCGCGCATCGTCGTCGAGACCGACGGTCAGATGAAGACCGGTCGCGACGTCATCATCGCGTCGCTGCTGGGCGCCGAGGAGTACGGCTTTTCGACGGCGCCGTTGGTCACCGTCGGATGCATCCTCATGCGCGTCTGTCACCTCAACACGTGCCCCGTGGGCGTGGCGACGCAGGACCCGAAGCTGCGCAAGAAGTTCAACGGCGACCCCAACAGCGTCGTGAACTTCATGAAGTTCGTCGCGCAAGAGGCCCGCGAGCTCATGGCCCAGCTCGGCTTCCGCACGGTCAACGAGATGATCGGCCACACCGAGCACCTCGAGATGAAGCCGGCCATCGACCACTGGAAGGCCAAGGGTCTCGACTTCACGAAGATCCTCTACCAGCCCGACGCGGGACCCGAGGTTGGTCGCTACAAGACCGAGGCGCAAGATCACGCGCTCGACGCGTCGCTCGACATGCGCAAGATCCTGCCGCTCTGCCAAACGGCCATCGACAACGGCACCAAGGTCGAAGGCACGTTCAAGATCCGGAACGTCAACCGCGTCGTCGGCACGATCACGGGCAGCGAGGTCACGCGCAAGTACGGCGCCGCGGGGCTGCCCGAGGACACGATTCGCCTGAAGTTCGAGGGCAGCGCGGGCCAGAGCTTCGGCGCGTTCATCCCGCGCGGCATGACGATGACGCTGGAGGGTGACGCCAACGACTACGTCGGTAAGGGCCTTTCCGGCGGCAAGATCGTCGTTTTTCCTCCCGCGGAGTCGACGTTCGCCGCCGAGGACAACATCCTCATCGGCAACGTCGCGCTCTACGGCGCGACGAGCGGCGAGGCGTACTTCCGCGGCGTCGCGGGCGAGCGCTTCGCCGTGCGCAACAGCGGCGCGTCGACGGTCGTCGAGGGCGTGGGCGACCACGCCTGCGCGTACATGACGGGCGGACGCGTCGTCGTCCTCGGCGTCACGGGCCGCAACTTCGCGGCCGGCATGTCGGGCGGCGTCGCGTACGTCCTCGACGAAGGCGGCACGTTCGCGACCCGCTGCAACAAGGAGATGGTCGGTCTCGGCAAGCTCGACGACCCGGAGGAAGGGAAAGAAATCCACGCGCTCATCTCGCGGCACGCGCAGCTCACGGGCAGCAATCGCGCCCGCGAGGTGCTCGACGGGTGGGGCCGCTTCCTGCCGTTCTTCGTGCGCATCATGCCGCACGACTACAAGCGCGTGCTCGAGGCGCAAAAGAAGATGCTCGAGACGGGCATGTCTCAGGAGGACGCCGAGATGGCGGCCTTCGAATTGAACTCACACGATCTCGCTCGACTCGGAGGCAAGTAGAACTTCGCCATGGGGAAGCTGACCGGATTCATGGAGTACGAGCGGCAGTTGCCGCCGGATCGCAGCCCGAAGCTTCGCGTGCGCGACTGGAACGAATTCCACGAGCACCTGCCGGAGAAGGAGCTGCAACAGCAGGGCGCGCGCTGCATGGACTGCGGCGTCCCGTTCTGTCACACGGGCACGATGTTGCCGGGCGGCGCCTCGGGGTGCCCCATCAACAACCTCATCCCGGAGTGGAACGATCTCGTCTACCGCGGCCAGTGGAAGGAGGCGCTCGTGCGCCTCCACAAGACGAACAACTTTCCCGAGTTCACGGGGCGCGTCTGTCCGGCGCCGTGCGAGGGCTCGTGCGTCCTGGGCATCAACGAGCCGGCTGTCACGATCAAGAGCATCGAGGTCGCGATCATCGACAAGGCGTTCGAGGCCGGTTGGGTCGTCGCCGAGCCGCCCGCCAAGCGCACGGGCAAGAAGGTCGCCGTCGTCGGCTCGGGGCCGGCGGGCCTCGCCGCGGCCGCGCAGCTCAACAAGGCGGGCCACAGCGTCACCGTCTTCGAGCGCGACGATCGCATCGGTGGCCTGCTCATGTACGGCATCCCGCCCATGAAGCTCGAGAAGTCGCTCGTCGATCGGCGCGTGAAGCTGCTCGCCGAAGAGGGCATCGAGTTCGTCACGAACGCGTGGGTCGGCAAGAACTATCCGACGGAAAAGCTGCGCGCCAGCTTCGACGCCATCGTCCTGACGGGCGGCGCGACGCACGCGCGCGATCTCCCCGTCGAGGGCCGCGACCTCAAGGGCGTCCACTACGCCATGGATTTCCTGCTCAAGAGCTGCAAGAGCCTGCTCGACAGCAACTTCGCCGACGGAAAGTTCATCGACGCCAAGGGCAAGCACGTCGTCGTCATCGGTGGCGGCGACACGGGCACGGACTGCGTGGGCACGTCGCTGCGCCACGGGTGCAAGAGCCTCGTGCAGTTCGAGATCCTCGCGCGCCCGCCCGACGATCGCGCGGACGACAACCCGTGGCCGCAGTGGCCGCGCGTCTACAAGATGGACTACGGCCAGGAAGAAGCGGCCGCGCTCAACGGCAGCGACCCGCGCACGTACCGCACGGTGACGAAGCGCTTCGTCGGCGACAAGGCCGGTAACGTCAAAGAGCTGCACACGGTGCAAATCGAATGGATCAAGGGTGCCGACGGCCGCATGACGATGAAGGACGTCCCCGGCACCGAGAAGGTGTGGCCCGCCGACCTCGTGCTGCTCGCGATGGGCTTCCTCGGTCCTGAAAAAGACGGCCTGCTCACCGACCTCGGCGTGAAGCTCGACGACCGCGGCAACGTCGCCGTCGACGCGCAGAAGGCCACGAGCATCCCCGGCGTCTTCGCGGCGGGCGACATGGCGCGCGGCCAGTCACTCATCGTGTGGGCCATCAAGGAAGGCCGCGACGCCGCCCGCGGCGTCGACAAGTTCCTCATGGGCGAGACCCAACTCCCGTAGGTCGCTTCTCTGACCCCCTCGTCGCGAAGCAAGGTCCGTCTCCCTCGCCCCGCGCAACGGGGAGAGGGGGCCGACCCTTCTACCATCGCCCCCGCGAGCGCCGCCTCCTGGGAGACGTGGCTCGCGAAGCATCACGCGCGCTCACCAGGCGTGTGGCTCCGCGTCCCGAAGGGTCCGGGTCACGCGCTCACCTACGCAGCGGCCGTCGAGGCGGCGCTCCTGTGGGGCTGGATCGACGGCCAACGCCGCGCGCTCGACGCGGCGGCGTTCCTGCAGCGCTTCACGCCGCGCACGCCGCGCAGCGTGTGGTCGAAGATCAACTGCGCCAAGGCCGAGGCGCTCGTCGCGAGCGGCCGCATGCGCCCGCCCGGCCTCGCCGAGATCGACCGCGCCAAGGGCGACGGCCGCTGGGCGCGCGCCTACGACGGCGCGAAGACGTCGACGGTGCCGCCTGATCTCGAGCGTGCCCTCGCCCGCGATCGCAAGGCGCGCGCGTTCTTCGAAGCCCTCGACGGCGCGAACCGCTACGCGATCCTCTACCGCGTGCAGTCCGCGAAGCTCCCCGAGACGCGCGCCCGCCGCATCGAGACCTTCGTCGCACTGTGCGCCCGCGGCGAGACGCTGCACCCGCCCCGCGGCAAGCGGCCGTCCTAGCGGGCTAGGGTCTTTCGGCTTTTCCTCGCGCCGCTTCGACGGGGTACCGGTCGCCGTTCGTCCAGACCTTCGCGCGCATCGCCTCGACCAAATCGACGCCGATCCGTTCGCACAGCAACACCAACCCATGCCGACGTCCGCCACTTCGTCGACGATGCGCGCCCGCGCCGCCGCCTCGCGCGAAAAGGTCGTCGAGGGAGCTCATCGCGAAATACTACTTCGCGCGCACCGAGACCATAAGAGGATGATACTAGCGCCATGAGCGAGCCCACCCGCGCGCCTCGTCCCAGGCACTTTTCGATGATCCGCGACTTTTCGCTCGCGGACTTCCTCACGCTCGGCAACGCGGCCTCGGGCATGGGCGCGATCTTCGCGGCCATCTCCTACGTCGAGACGATGGAGCTGTGGCACCTCTACGCCGCGATCGCGCTGGGGCCGTTGGCCTTCCTGTTCGACGCGCTCGACGGCCGCGTCGCGCGCTGGCGGCACAAGCATTCGGCGATGGGGCGCGAGCTGGATTCGCTCGCCGACGTCATCTCGTTCGGCGTCGCGCCCGCGACGATCGCGTACGCCGCGGGGCTGCGGGGCGGCTGGGATCGGGTCGCGCTCGTCGTCTTCGTCGTCTGCGGCGTGAGCCGGCTCGCGCGCTACAACGTCACGGCCGAGACGCTGTCGGCGGGCGCGGACAAGGTCCGTTACTTCGAGGGCGCGCCCATTCCGACGAGCCTGTGGCTCACCGGTCTCCTCGCGATCGTGGCGGCCACGGGCCACCTGCACGGCGCGCTGTGGTTCGGCGCGCACGATATCGGTCCCTTCGTCCTGCACCCGCTCGCGCTGCTGTTCGCGGCGCAGGGGGCCCTCATGGTCAGCAAGACGTTGCGGATCCCCAAGCTTTGAACGTCCGGCCTACGGCGGGTGGTGGCAGAGGGTCCACTTCACGATCGTCGCGCGATCGGTCTCGTTGAAGCGAAGGGTCGAGCTCGCCGGCGGTTGCGCGCAGCTGAGCAAGCTGGTCTTGATGAGGTCATTCCAGGCCGCGACGTCGCCGTAGTCGGTCAGCGCCCAGAGCGCGTTGGGGCCGGGGTCGCCCCAGTGGCACGGCACGCACGATCGGTTGAGGATCGGCTTGACGTCGCGGGCGAAGCTCGGCGCGTCGGCGCAGGTCGCGGGGGGGGAGATCTCGGGGCAGCCGTACAGCTTGTCGGCGCGCCCCGTGACGGGCTCGCCCCCGCACGCGTGAAGGCCGAGGGCCAGACACGTGGTGGCCAGAAGACAGGAGGCGGCGCGGCGAACGTCCATCGGGGGGCCTCAGCTTAGCGCGTTTTTTTGACGTGCCGATCTGCGGCCCGACAATGGGGCACACGCCGGAGCGTCCCCATGCTTGAACCCACGCGCCAGACCCGCAACGAAGCTCGCGCCGAAGCCCGCGCTCAAGGGAGCAAGCGACAGGTCGCCTTCGACCTGAAGGGCACGATGGCGCCCCTGACGATGCTGCGGCTGCGGGTCACCGACCTCGCGCTGGTTGAAAGGCAGCTCCGCGTGAAGATCGCGCAAATGCCGGCGCTTTTTGTCGATGCGCCTGTCCTCGTCGATGTCGGCGCGCTCGGCGAGGGCGCGGCGGGCCTGGCCTTCGCCGAGCTCGCGCAGATGCTCCGGTCGTGCAAGCTCGTGCCGGTCGCGGTCTCGAACGCCACCGACGAGGTGCGCGCGCGCGCCACCGAGGCCGGGTTCGGCGCGCTCGCCCAGCAGCACACGGCGCGTTCGACAGGCCGCGCCGACGAGCCGGTTGTTTCGGCGCCCGAGCCCGTGGCAACGGCGGCGGCGGAATCCGCGGCGCCGACGATGGGGTCGCCCAACGCGCCCACGACGACGGCCGAGGCGACCCAGGTCGTTCAGCGTGCGCCGCACGCCGGTCCCGTCGTCATCAATCAACCCGTGCGCGGTGGGCAAGTGATCTACGCGCAGGGCAATGATCTCGTCGTGCTCGCGCCCGTGAACCCGGGCGCGCAAGTGATCGCCGACGGGCATGTGCACATCTATGCGCCGCTCCGCGGGCGCGCCGTCGCGGGGGCGTCGGGGCTGCTCGGCGCGCGCATCTTCTGCCAGAAGCTCGAGGCCGAGCTCGTCGCGATCTCGGGCGCGTACGTCATGGCCGACGAGATCCCGACCGACCGCCGCGGCAAGCCGGCCCAGATCTTTCTCGAGAACGGCGAGTGCCGCATCACCGCGCTCTAGGAAATCGCCCAAGAAAGCGCGCAAAAACAGGCAAAAAATTTGGCGGCGCGCCTGTTCGGGCCCTCAATGATCGAAGTCGGACTTACAAATCGCACCCGGGGGCAGCCCGGCGTGAAGGAGGCTCGCAGTGTCCAAAGTCGTCGTCGTCACTTCAGGGAAAGGTGGGGTCGGGAAGACCACCACGAGCGCCAACGTCGCGACGGGCATCGCGATGCTGGGCAAGAAGACGGTCGCGATCGATTTCGACGTGGGCCTTCGCAACCTCGACCTCGTCATGGGGTGCGAGCGTCGCGTCGTCTATGACTTCGTCAACGTCATCCGCGGCGAAGCGAAGCTGAACCAGGCGCTCATCCGCGACAAGCGCATCGACACGCTGCACATGCTGCCGGCGTCGCAGACGCGCGACAAGGACGCCCTCGATCCCGATGGCGTGGGCCGCATCATCGAAGAGCTCAAGCAGATGGGCTTCGACTACATCATCTGCGACTCGCCGGCCGGCATCGAGCGCGGCGCGCAGATGGCGATGTACTACGCCGACGAGGCCATCGTCGTCACGAACCCCGAGGTCTCTTCGGTGCGCGACTCGGATCGCGTGCTGGGCCTGCTCGCCGCGAAGACGAGCCGCGCCGAAGCCGGCAGCCCGCCCATCCATCCCCACCTGCTGCTCACGCGCTATTCGCCCGCCATGGTGAAGCGCGGCGAGATGCTGAGCGTCGCCGATGTGCTCGAGCTGCTCGGGATCCCGCTCCTCGGCGTCATCCCCGAATCAAAGGCCGTCCTGCAGTCCTCGAACAAGGGCACGCCGGCCATCCTCGACGAGACGACCGACGTCGCGCAGGCCTACCTCGACGTCGTGAGCCGGTTCCTGGGCCAAGAGCGTCAACACCGCTTCATCGAAGAAGAGAAGCGTGGCTTCTTCGGAAGGATCTTCGGGTGATAAACATGAAGCTCCTCGACTACTTTCGTCGAGCGCCGAAGTCGGCGTCGACGGCCAAGGATCGACTGTCGATCATCGTGGCGCGCGAGCGCACGGGCCAGCGCAAGGGGCCGGACTATCTGCCGCAGCTCCAGCAAGAGCTGCTCGCCGTGATCGCCCGCTTCGAGAAGATCGACATGCAGCACGTCACCGTCACCGTCGATCGCACGAGCGACGGCGAGGTGCTCGAGCTGAACATCGTGCTCCCCGACGGCCAGGGCGGCACCACGACGCTCAAC
>JBBQJG010000061.1:0-22163 GCA_038325725.1 Polyangia bacterium
CACGGCGATCCGGTACATCCGCGCGCTGCAGCTCGCGGGCGAGCCGCTGTACGAGGAGGTCGTGGGCCGCCGCAAGGTGTGGCGCCTCATGGCCAGCGCGCGCGCGCAGACGGTCACCTTGACGACGGCGCAGATGGTCGCGCTCTTTCTTTCGCGGCGGGTGTTCGACTTCCTCGCCGGCACGGGCTTCAAGGAGGACCTCGACGAGGTCTTCGCGAAGCTGGGCGCTCAGCTCAAGCGCAAGGACTTCGCCGCGGCCCGCGACCTCGACCGCAAGGTCTTCGACGTCAACGAGGCGCGCCACCTTTACGAAGGGCGCATCGAGGACGTCAACGACATCGTCACGGCGTTGCTGCGGCAAGAGCGGCTGCGCGTCACGCACGAGAGCGTGTCGGGGGGCCGAAAGACGTTCGTCCTCGAGCCGTACACGCTCATGGTCTACAAGAAGGGCCTGTACCTGGTCGGGCTGAGCGCGCGGCACGGCGAGATCCGCACGTTCGCCCTCGATGCGTTCCGGCGGGTGCAGTGGCTTCGCGGCGACAAGTTCGAGGTCCCCGAGGACTACCGGCCCGAGCAGGTGACCGAGGGTGCTTTCGGTTTGATCCGCGGCGAGCTGGCGCGCGTGCGGATTCGGTTCGACACAAAAGTGGCGCGCTATGTCGAGCGGGTCATGTGGCACCCCACGCAGCGTTTCAAGCGGACGGCGGCGGGGCTGGAGCTGACGATGGACGTGCGCGGGACGGCGGAGGTCGCCGCGTGGGTGCTGGGGTTCGGCGGGGATGCCGAGGTCGTCGAGCCAGAAACATTGCGCGCGCGGGTCGCGGCGGAGGTGAGGCGGGCGGCGGCGCGCTACGAGCGTCGAGCAGGCGCCCGCTGAAGCGGACGCGGGCGTTTCGTGCGCGCATCGGGCGCGTGTTGGCCGTTGGGGTGCTGTATCGTAGAGGCGGCCATGGGACTTCTTGATCGGCTGTTCGGCGGGAAAGAGAAAGGTGGCGCCTCGCTCACGGAGGAAGACGCGACGGCCGTCGTGCCGGTCTCGGAGGCGTCCGTCGCGGCGACGGCGGTCACGGGGGTCGACGTGCAGGAGGCGGTCATCGTGCGGTTCGCGTACGCCGGGTACGAGCTCGGGCCGCTGTTCGAGCTGCAGCACCGCCTCGAGGTCCTGGTCGAGGAGGGGCGGCTCGGCGAGGTCGACGCGCGTGAGGTCGCGATGGATGGGAGCGAGAGTGCGCTTCATCTGTACGGGCCGGACGCGGAGGCGCTGTTCGCGGCGGCGCGCGGCGTGTTGGACGAGACCGGGTTCATGAAGGGCGCGCGCGTGACCGTGCGGTGTTGGCAGTCGGGCGCGAAGGGGATGAAGGAGAGGGTCGTCGTCATCGGGGCGTGAGGCGCGCCGATTCTTTTGCCGAGTTCGCCGTCTCCGGTGTTTCCCCTGAACACCAACCGGAGACGACATGAACCGCCAGCACCGCGCGCCCTTCCTCACGACCCAACTCTTCCTGCTTACTTCGCTCGCGTCCGTCGCTTGGCTCGCCGCGGGCTGCGATGTCCCCCCGAGCTCGACCGAGACCGGCAAGACCGAGGCGCCGGTCCTCCTGACCGCCGCGTTGACGACGCCCTTCACGACGCCCTCGCAGGCGCAGCTCGCGACGGCCGTCGGCTCGGACCGCGTGTTCAACGTGTGGCTCGGACAGACGACGGCGGGCCTGCAGGTCGTCGGGCAGATGTTCGACTTCAACGGCACGTCGCTCGGCGCCGCGAAGGTCTATACGAACACGACCCACGACAAGTTCACGCCGTCGGTCGCCTATGACGGCGTCGGCAAGTTCCTCATCGCCTACGGCGACCGGTACTCCCAGACCGACGACGACATCCTCGGGATCATCGTCGACTCGACGGGGGCGCTCGTGACGACGTCGCTCATCGACTTTTCGACGGCGTTCGATCAGCAGGCGAACGTCATCTATGTCGGCAGCCCCATCAACAAGTGGCTCGCGACGTACCAGCGCAACCCGCCCTCGGGGAACTATTCGGTGCTGTCCGTCTACATCGACGCCACCGGCGCCCGCGGGACGTCGGGGACGATCGTGTCCGATCCTAACCTGCCGATCACGCCCCAGGCGGCGTACTCGACGGCGACTGGTCGCCTCGTCTACGCGTGGAGCCTCGGCAACGGAAGTCTTCAGATGCGCGGCGCCTCGACGGCGTTCGCTTTGGGCGGCGTGTCGACGTTCCCGCTGCTCGCGGGGCACATGTACGAATACCAGTCGCTGGTCTATCAGCCGAACATCTCCGAGTTCGGCCTCGCCTGGCTCGAGGAGGAGCCGTTCATCGACAGCGGCCGCGCCGTGCGCCTGCGGACGTTCCCCATTGGCTGCGAGAAGCTCGCCTGCGCCAACGCCGAGTCGCCGACCCAGATCACGACGTCGGCGACGATCACGGACGTCAACGGCCCGCGGCTCACGGCGCTGGGAAACCTGTTCATCATTCACAACGGGCAGGGCGGGCCGAACCTGCCCAACGGACGGAACATCAAGTTCACGTCGCTGAACGCGAGCGGCGTCGTCTCGACGATCAACACGTCCTTCGTGCCCGCGTGCTCGACGGCCATCACGGACAAGTTGGGGCTGCAGTACTTCGTGCAAGCGGGGTCGAACAGCACGGCGTCGCGAACGAACGTCTTTTACGACGCCTTCTGCCCCACGACGACGGTCGTGCGCGGTCAGCTCGAGACGACGACGTTCAGCCGGACGAGCTACACCGTCTCGAACTAAGGGCGCGCGTCGCCGGTCGCGCTCAGCGATCGGCGAACGCCACGTAACAGATCGCGGCGATGGCGGCCGCGACGAACAGGAGCACGCGCATGGCGGTGCGCGCCGTGGCGACGTGGTGCAGCCGGCGGGTTTCCCGTTCGGCGGTTTCTTTCGCGGCGGCCGCGTAGTACGGCGCCCACGTCTCGGAGGCGGGACTGACGGCGGGCCCGTTCAGGGCTTCGTCGCCAGGCTCGACGGCTCGATTCGTCTTCCCGACCCCGTTGTCGCCGCCGTACGTGTCACGACTGTCCAATGGACCTCGTTCTCCCCCCAGGAGCCAGTCCCCCAGCGACCTCATCTTGACCCCAACACCGCCTTTCCTTCAATCGGTGAAGTCGGTTCGGTCGCCGTTCCCGTGGCGGAGGCACTACACTGCGCGCATGACGTGGACCCCGAAGGATTGGTGGCGGCCGACGGCCGGTGTGCCGGCATCGCTGCGCCTGGGGTTCGTCTGCGACTGCGACCGCTGCGCCATCGACGGTCAGCACAATCCTCTGTGCGAGGTTCACCACGAGCCGCCGCTGCCGTGTGACTGCGCGCGGGGTGAGGCGCCGCCGCGCGCGATCCCCTCCGGGGCGTCCTAGCGTCGGCGGCGGCCGCGCCCTTGAAGGTCCGCCTTCGCCTGCGCGCGGGCGGTTGTTTCGGCGACCCGCTGCTGCTGCTGGCCGTAGCTGGCCCAGCGTTCGGCGGACAGCGCGCCGGTTTCCAGGGCCGCGCGGATGGCGCAGCCCGGTTCGGTGTGGTGGCGGCAGTCGCTGAAGCGGCAGGCGGTCTCGAGGCCCGTGACGTCGTCGAATGAGGTGACCTCGGCGACCTCCCACAGGCCGAGCTCTCTCATCCCGGGCGTGTCGAGCAGGAGGGCGCCGCTGCTGGTCACGAACAGCTCGCGGTGAGTCGTCGTGTGGCGGCCCCGCGCGTCGCTCGCGCGAACCTCGCCGACCTGTTGCGCCGCGCGTCCGAGCAGCGCGTTCACGAGCGTCGATTTGCCGACGCCCGACATGCCGACGAGCGCGAGCGTCTGCCCGGGCCGCACGTAGGGGTGGAGCCCCTCGAGGCCGCTCCCGTCTTGGCCGCTCGTGAGCACGACGGGCACGCCGGGAAAGAGCCCGTTGAGCGTGCCCGCGACGTCCTCGGCCGCGCCGCTGAGATCGCGCTTGTTCACGATGAGGACGGGCGCGGCCCCGCTCTGCGCGACGGCCGCGAGGTAGCGTGAGAGGCGCTCTTCGTTGATGAGGCGGCGATCGCGCGCCTCGTCCTTGGCGTCGCCGAACGCGCTCACGATGCCGACGACGTCGACGTTGGACGCGATGACCTGCGCCTCGTCGCGCTCGCCCGCCGCGCGGCGGACGAGGCACGTGCGCCGCCTGAGCAGATGCTCGATGACGAGCCCGCCCGCCGACTCCGAGTACGTGCCCGTCACCCAGTCACCGACGGCCGGGCGCTCGGCCGCGGTCTTCCAGACGCCCAGGTTTCGCCCCGAGAGCATCGCCTTGCGAACGCCGTCGCTCGTCCACGAGATGTAGCTTTCGCCGTGGGCGATGGCGATGCGCGCGGGCTCGCGGCCGCCGTCGAGCGCGTCGAGCTGAGCCCGGAAGAACGGCGAAAAGCCGATCGCCTCGAGGCTCGGGGGGGGGAAGGCCATCGGCCGCACCATACCGTCGTTTTCGAGATCGCGAAGGGGACCTCGTTGTCACGAACCAACAAAAATCTGAGACGATCGCGCGGGCGTGTGTTGAAATTGGCCGGAAAACGCCTGAGTTTCACGCTCCGAGTCCAGGCACACTCTTTGCGGGGAGGGGGCAAATGCTTTCACGTCGTTTGAAGGGGCTCGAGTTGGACGCCATCGCGGCGCTGCTCCTTGCGGTCTTGACCACGCTCGGATGCGGCTCGGGCGCGTCGCTGACTGACGGCGGCTCGAAGGGAGCTGCAGGGCGAGATGCTTCGGACGGCGACCATCCGATGTCCGACCATCCGATGGGGAGCGGTGGGAATGGAGGTGGCGCGGGCGCTGGGCTCGCGGGCGCGGGGGGCACCGTGGCGCTCGGTTTTTGCGACACGTTCGCCGACTGCGAGCTTCGGTCTGGATGCTGCGGCGGCAGCTGTGAATCCAAGACGGACCCCAAGGAGACACTGGGAGACAATCACCCTGTGTGCGCCACGATCTGTGGGGCCCCGCTCCCGGGACCGCCGACGTGTGGATGCGTCGACCATCGGTGCTCGAACGCATCGGAGTGTCTCGCCATTGGAGCGGGCGAGTGTCCGTACTGCCCCTTCGGCTATCAACCCGGAGCCGACGGCTGCCAGACCTGCACGTGCAAACAGGGCGACGCGGGGCTCGAAGCGGCGCCGGTCGTCGCGTGTCACTGGCCGGTGAGCCTCGATGCCGCGGACGCCGGCCGGGGCGCCTGCAGACCGGCGCGCTTTTCGCTCAGCTGCTTGGCCCCGAACGGAGTTGGCGAAGAGTGCGTCAGCGACGATCCCACGCACTGCGCGGGGGACACGGCGATGCCGGGCGTCTCGTTCACGTGCCACAACCTCTGCGCACCGAACGAATACGCCGTGCAGTGCGGCTCGGTCGGCCCTGGCCCGATCAGCGATCCGCCCGCGGGTTGCCACGGCGGTCTCGCGTCGCCGGGGGGGACGATCTCTTACTGCTGTCCGTGCCAGTGACGGCGCGGCGTGGGAGCGGGGCCGCTCGCGGCTACGGGCGGGAGGGTTGCGTGCGGATCCACTCCGCGAGCGTGAGCGCGCGGATGCCGTAGGTCCTCTCCTGCGACGCGATGTCCACCGAGTAGCCGACCTTGTCGAACCACTCGTTCATGAGGGCGACGTCCTCGCTCTGCTTGCGCACGATGTCGATCGGGACCTCCTGATAGCCGAGCGTCTTGCCCACGACCGGCGAGAGCGCGGCGGCCGCCTCGAGCATCGTCACGGCGTCGCCCGCGATGTCGAACGCGACGTTCTTGAGCTGGTCGGCGTCGATGAACGCCTTCGATCCGAACTTGCCGATGTCGTCGGCGGCGATCATCTGTAGCTTCGTGTTGGGCGACAGGCCCATGGCGAGGTTGTCGCCGGCGAGCGACCACGGCGACAGCAGGTTCTCCATGAAGAACACGGGCCGGATGATCGCGTACGACGGGAAGCCGAGCGCCTTGACGGTCTCTTCGACGCGGAACTTGTTGTCGAAGTGGGGGATCCCCGTGGCCTTGTCGGCCGAGCCGACCGAAGCGTAGACGAAGCGCTGCACGTTCTTTTCGCGCGCGAGCTTGGCGAAGCGCTTGCCCTGTTCTTCTTCCTTCTCGACGCCGGCCTCCCAGGTGTTCTGCACGCTGTAAACGCCCCACGCGCCCGTGAGCGCGCGGTCGAGCGAAGCGGCGTCGTCCAGATCGCCCGCGACGATCTCGGCGCCCAAGGCCGCGAGCGCCTTGGCGGCGTCGCCGTCGGGCTTGCGCGTGAGCGCGCGCAGCTTGAACCCGCCACGCTTCGCGAGGCAGCGCAGCGTCGCGCCGCCCTGCTTGCCCGTCGCACCCGTGATCAACACCAGCTTCTCGGACATGGGAAACCCTCCTGGGAGTGAGAAGCGTGCGAAGCTAGCACGCGAGCCTCGCGGGTCGAGGCGGCCGGGGCGCCGACGTGACGAACACCGACGAGCTTTTGATCGCCACGATCGCCGAGCACGGCCTGCTGCTGCTTCAAGACGGCAAGCTCGCGAACGCCGTCGCGTTGCTCGCGGGGCAGACGGTGCGCGGCTCGTGGTGGGCGCACCCGCGCGCCAACGCGTTTTACGAGACCCTCACGCGCGTCGAGGAACATCCCGACGTCCTCGCCGCGAAGCTGGTCGCGGGCAAGGTCACCTTCGTTCACCGCCGTCTGTGGCCGGCGCTCCTTTCCGTGGCGATCGGTCGCGAGCCGTGGCAGCTCGTCGGGCTGCCGCGCGATTCGGCGCGGTTGCTCGCGGAGCTCGACGCGGGACGAGCGATCGAGCCGGCGGGCGAGGGCGCGCGCGTGCTCGAACAGCGGTTGCTCGCGCGCGCCGAGACGATTCACACGTCGGGCGGCAAGCACGTGCTGCGCCTCGAGCCGTGGCGCGCGTGGGCGGCGCGCGTCGGTTGTCGCGCGGCCGACGACGTCGCCGCGGCGAAGGAAACGCTCGAGGCGGCGCTCGTGAGCTCGGGCGGCGCGGTGAAGCTGTTGCCTTGGCGCGCGGCCAGCTCGACCCGGGCGGCTAAGCCTGCTGCGCGGGGTTCCACCCGGTCGTGAGGTTCTCCTCGAGCGCGTCGAGCGCGGCCATCGCGGACGCCTCGAGGACGAAGTCGAACAGCGTCCCGTTCTCGGCGATACGCGCGGGGTGCGTCGACTTCGGGAGGATGACGTGCCCGTGTTGCACGCCCCAACGCAACAACACCTGCGCCGGCGTGCGCCCCACGTGCTGCGCGACGCGCACGAGCGCGGGCTCGTCGAGTCGGCGTCCGCGCGTGAGCGGGCTGTACGCCGCGACGACGATGTCGTGCTTCGCGCACAGCGCGCGCGTCTCGCGCCGCTGGAGAAACGGCGTCAGCTCGATCTGATTCACGGCGGGGACGTGCTTCGCGTCGGCCAGTAGCTCGCGCAGGTGCGGCTCGAGGAAGTTGCTGACGCCGATGGCGCGCGCGCGTTTCTCGTCGACGAGGCGCTCGAGCGCGCGCCACGAGTCGCGCCTTTTTCCGGGGACGGGCCAGTGGATGAGGTACAGGTCGACGTCGTCGAGCCCGAGCCGGGTCAGGCTCGCGTCGAACGCGCGCAGCGCGCTGTCGTAGCCTTGGTCGTCGTTCCACAGCTTCGTCGTGACGAAGATCTCGCGCCGCGGGATTCCGCTTTCGCGGACGGCGGCGCCGACGTCCGCCTCGTTGCCGTAGATGCGCGCCGTGTCGATGTGCCGATAGCCGAAGTGCAGGGCGGCCAGCACGGCGTCTCGCGTGCCCGCGCCGCGGGGCGACTGCCAGACGCCGAGGCCGACCTGGGGGATCTCGGCGCCCGTGTTGAGGCGCAATGTCGTAGTTGTAATGTTGGTGCTCATTGAGGCTCCTGTCGGGCGCGAATATGGCCCATCATTCGGGCTCATGCCGTTCGACCTTCCCAACGTGAGGCGCACCGCCGTTCTGATCGCCTCGCTGATCGCCTTGTCGTTGGGCGCGTGTGGGCGCCGGACGCCCCTCGCGCCGGGGGCGCAGGACGGGGCCGCGTCGGTGTCGCCGGGCGGCGCGGCCGCCGACGGCGGAAGCCCGTTCGACGCGAACGCGACGGACGCGACGCCCGACGACGCGCCGCCCGTTGGCTCGAGGGCGAACGACGCGATGGCGGAAGTGTCCGTCGCGTCGACGGACCTCGCGCTCGAGGCGCCCGGCGGGTCCGACGCCCGGGACCACGTCGACGCGGGTCACGTCGACGACGCCACCGACGTCGCGTTGTTCCCGAGCGACGCGGGCGCGCTGCCGCCCGAGCGCACCCGCGCGTTGGCCGTGACGGCGGGGAGCTATCACACCTGCGCGCTCCTCGACGATCACCGCGTGAAGTGCTGGGGCGACAACAGCTACGGGCAGCTCGGCACGGGCGACAAGAGTCCGCGTGGCCGCGCTCCCGGCGACATGGGCGATCACTTGCCCACCGTCGACCTCGGCACGGGCCGCACGGCCAAGGCCATCTCCGCGGGGCGTTACGCGACGTGCGCGATCCTCGACGACGATTCGGTGAAATGTTGGGGCTTGGCGGCGCAAGCCCTGGGGAGCGATCGCGACTCGCGGGAGGACCCGTTCATCGGGGACGACCCGGACGAGCTCGGCGACGTCCTGCCGCGCGTCGATCTCGGCATGGGGCGCAAGGCGCGCCTTCTCGCCGTCGGCTACTACGACGCGTGCGTCGTCAAAGACGACGAATCGGTGCATTGCTGGGGGTCGGACATCGTCACGCGGGACCTACCTGCCTCGGCGGGGCGAACGATCACGCAGCTCTCCGGCGCGAGCGGCGCGCTGGCGCTCTTCGACGACGGCGTGATCCAGGAGCTCCCCAACGGCAGCGTGCTTTCGGCGGCGCACAGGGACGCGGGGCGCGTCGTCGTCATCACGGGCAGCCACACGAAGGCGTGTGGCCTGTGGGCGAACGGCGAATCGCATTGCGGCGGATACACCAACCCTTGGTGGCCCACGGCACGCCTCCCGACGCCCGTGCAGGCGGGGGTCCCCGAGACCTCATGGTTCTTCTGCGGGATCCTCCCCGACGGCCACGTCGTCTGCCCGGCGGCGGGCGACGCCGTATGGAACGACGACCTCTCGCTCGGCGGGCCCTTCGTGCGCCTCGGCCAGCCCGCCGTCTCGCTCACGAGCGGCGCGGTCTTCCATTTCTGCGTGGCGCTCGCGAACGGCGAGGTGAAGTGCTGGAACGCCGACGGGTCGGTGCGCGAGCCCTGGGGCATGGGCGGCAGCGTCCCGACGGCGACGGACTGGCCGTCGGTCGACCTCGGCACGCGTCGCTGAGCCTCACCCTGACGGACCGCGAGAAGCGCGCTACCTTTGCGCCTCCCATGAACGACCTGACGACCGGCTCCCTCGCGCGAAACCTGCTGCGCACGACCTCGATGATGCTCGTCGGGATGGTGTTCCAGACGTTGTACTTCCTCGTCGATCTCTACTTCGTAGGACGGCTCGGCAAGAGCGCCGTGGCCGCTGTGAGCTTGTCGGGCAACCTCATGTTCCTCACGCTCGCGCTCACGCAGATGTTGGGCGTCGGCACGACGGCCCTCGTCGCGCACGCGGCGGGCCGCAAGGATCCCGACCAGGCGCGCCTCGTGTTCAACCAGTCGCAGCTCCTCGCGCTCGTCGTGGGCGGTGTCTTCCTCGTCGTCATGGTGGCGCTGCGCGGACGCTTCGCGCGCGGGCAGGCCGCCGATCCCGAGACGGCGCGCCTCGCCGCCGAGTACCTCGCGTGGTTCGTGCCGTCGCTCGCGGGGCAGTTCGCGATCGTCGCGACGGGCGCGGCCCTGCGCGGCGTGGGCGACTTCAAGCCGGGCATGATCGTTCAGTCGGCGACGGTGCTGCTCAACGTCGTGCTCGCGCCCGCGCTCATGTTCGGGTGGGGCACGGGGCGCCCCATGGGCGTCGCGGGGACGGCGCTCGCGTCCTTCATCGCCGTGCTCGTCGGCGTCGTGGCGCTCGTCGTGTACGTCGTGCGCTCGCGCGGGATCCTGCGCTTCGTGCGGAGCGAGCTGCGGCCGCGCTTCGCGCTGTGGGGGCGCATGCTCAAGATCGGTCTGCCCGCGGGGCTCGAGTTCGGCCTCATGGGCGTGTACATGTTCGCCGTCTACGCGATCACGCGGCGGTTCGGCGCGGCCGCGCAGGCGGGCTTCGGCATCGGCCTTCGCGTCGTGCAGGCGGGCTTCATGCCCGTCGTCGCGCTGGGGTTCGCCGTCAGCCCCGTCGCGGGGCAGAACTTCGGGGCGCGCCTGCCCGAGCGCGTGCGCGGAACGTTTCGCGCGGCGGCCCTCATGGGCGTCGCGATGATGGCGGTGTTGGCGCTCGTGTGCCGCTTCTTCCCCGAGTCGCTCGTGAGCGTCTTCAACCGCGATCCGGGCGTGCTCGCCGTGGGCGGCGAGTACCTGCGCATCGTCGCCATCAACTTCATTCCGTCGGGCCTCGTGTTCGTCAGCTCGAGCATGTTCCAGGCGCTCGGCAACACGTGGCCTTCGTTGGCGAGCTCGGTCACGCGCACCTGCATCGCCGTCATCCCGGCGTATCTGCTGTCGCGCACGGCGGGCTTCGCGCTCAACTGGATCTGGTACCTGTCCGCGGCCTCGGTCATCTGCCAGATGACGCTCAACCTGCTGTTGTTGAGGCGCGAGTACGCGCGCAAGCTCGCGTTCCCGGAAGCGCCGATGGTCGCGGCGGCGCCGGCCCTCGGCTGACCTTCAGTCCGGCCGCCGCCCCCACGCGAGGTACGAGAGGCTGCCGCCCGCGCACGAGTACGTCCCCGCGCGGATCGCTTCGGCGACGCGAATGCGGAAGGCGAGGGCCGCGCGCCACCGCGTCTCGAAGCCGGCGACGTCGCCGGCATTCTGGGCCAACCAATAGCGTTTCGTCGTCGCCTCGTCCCACAGGCCGAGATTCCGCGCGACGGCGTCGTGGGCTTCGTCGACCTGCGCCTTCTCGAACGGCGTCGCGTAGGGCGGGACCATCGACCAGACGCGATCGTTCTGACGGACGTCGACGTCGTCGAGCCCCGCGCGATGAAGCAGGCCCGGCAACGCCTCGCCGAGGAGGTTGTCGCCCTCGCCGAGGCGGGCCTTCCCGCGCTGGCACGCGACGAAGAAGCCCGTCAGCAGCGCTGTCACTTCGGGCGGGTCGCCGAGCGCGATCGACTCGAGGAGCGGCGTCGACACGTTCGTGGGCTCGGCGGCGAGGACGAGCCCGCCCGGGCGCGTGACGCGCAACATCTCCGTGAGCACCGCGGCCGGGTCGCGCACGTGGATGAGCAGCGTCTGACAGGTCACGACGTCGAAGGCGCCGTCTTCGAAGGGCAACGCCTCGGCGCTCCCCACGCGGGTGGTGAAGCGGTCCGAGAGGCCGGCCGCCGCGGCGCGCGTCGCCGCCTCCTTCACCCAGGCCGCCTCGCGGTCGACGCCGATCACGCGCGCGTCGGTCGGCAACACGCGCGCGAGCACGCGGCCCCAGTGGCCAACGCCGCACCCGACGTCGAGGACCGAACGCGTCTCTTCGAGGCGCCAGCGCCGCGCGCAGAGCGCGATGAAGTCGTCGTTCCACCAGTGGTCGCGCGTGTCGCCGAAGTACTCCGCGGAGTGCTCGGGCCGGCCCTTGAGGACATTCCCCATCGTCGTCACACGCTGCGGTAGATCGCGAGCTCGCCGCTCGGCGTGGCCGCGGGCCTGAGCCACGGGCGCGGCGGCAGCGACAGGTAGACGCAACAGACGCGAATCTCCCGTGTGCGCGCGATGGGCTCGATGTTCGCCAAGAAGGCGTCCAAGCGCGCGCCGCTGAACGGGCAATTCAGGAAGAACACCGATCCGATCATCATGTACGCCGCGAGCGACGCCGCGTCGCCCTCGATCACCGCCACGCGCGGCAAGTTCAACCGCGCCGAGAGGTCCCGCGCCGCGCGCACGAGCCCGGGCTGAATCTCGAGGCCGATCGCGCCGGCGCCCGTCAGCAGGTGCACGAGCGCGGCGGCGCGCCCGACGCCCCCGCCCACGTCGACGAACACGTCGGACGCGGCGACGCCCGCGTGCTCGACGACCTGGAGCAAGGCTTCGGCGGAGCAAGGCAGGTACGGGACACAGCCGCGCGGCAGCGCCGGACCGTCGTCGGGGAGGCCGTCGAGCTCGAAGACCAAGTCGAGCCACGCGTCGCGGTCCTGCACGGGAACGTTCGTCAAGGCCGCGCGAAAGACGTCGGGGGTCGCCGCGGCGCGCGCGATCAGGGACCGGGTCGCCTCGGCGCTCATGAGGTGCGCGCCATCCACGGGCGCCAGTATACCGGCGCCCGTCGCGGTCGTGATAGATCCGGGCCAGGCAACCGCTTGGACAAGCTCACCCGAGAACAGATGGTCGCGGAGTTCGGAGACACCGGCGTGCAGAACCCGGCGGTGATCGATCTCATCACGTTCGACAAACCCTCCGACACCGTCGTGCTCGTCATGACGGAGCGCCGCCCGTGGGGCTTCTCCGATCAGCTCAAGCAGATCGAAGAGAAGCTCAACCGGTACATGGGCTACGTGCTCGACGGCTTCCTCGCCGAGCAATATCCCCAGTACCTCGGCAAGTCGGTGCGGATTCGCCTCGACTGCGCCGAAGAGCCGCACGGCGAGGCCGTGCGCTTCGTCGAGGCGATGACCGACGCCTGCGAGCGCTACGGCATCCCCTTCGCGATCGCGCTTCCGCCACCGCTGTTCTAGGGGTTCGCGGCACCGTGCGCGCGCGAAAGGCCATGCCCGACGTCGGGCCCGTGGGGCGGGCGTTCGTCAGATATTTGAGGTGGTTTGTTCTCGTCGCGCCGCGGTTCGTGGTCGGCGGCGTCGGCGCGGCATTTGCTCAGCGGGGGAAGATGCTTTCGCTCAAGCGCGTCGTGACCCTCGGGACCGGCTGTGTGATGCTGGGGCTCTGGCTCGGGGGCTGCGGCTCCGTCGCCCTACAGCCGAGCGGCACCGCGGGCACCGACGGAGGCGCGGCGGGCGCGGCGGGTGGCACCACCGGGGGCGCCGGGTCCGGGCCGGCCGGTCACGGCGGGGGAGGCGGCGCCGGCCACGCAGGCGCCGGTGGGTCCGCCGCCGCGGGGTCTCCGGGGACCGTCACGCTGCGGCTGGCTTTGCCCGCGTCCACGTCGTTCTGCGACGTGTCTTGCGGCGACGTCGCGCCTCACATCACGATCCTCACGATTGACAAGAAGCCGGTGCCGACCCAGCCCCCGGCTTGTGTCCCGCTGTGCGCGGCCAACTGCCAGGCGTTCGGGTGCCCGCAGGGCGGCGCCTGTCTTCTGACGGGCGTCGCCGTCACGAGCGCGGAGCTGAAGTGGGACGGCAGCACGTACCAGACCTCGACGTGCGGCGCGGGCATCTCCTGCTATCAGCCGACGATCGCCCCCGCGGGGAAATACATCGCGCGCATGTGCGCGACGCCCGGGAAGCTGAGCCAGCCCACGGACAGTCCGCCCGTCTGCACCGCCACCGGCGTTCAGTCGTGCACCGACGTCGTGTTCGCGTTCCCGAGTGGAGGCATCGTGCAGGGCTCGTTGAGCGGCGTCGCTCCGACCTGCGGCGTGATTCGCGCGTCCGACTACGACCAATCGTGCAAGGTGGATTCGGACTGCGTCGCCGTCTCGCAAGGAGACCTCTGCCAGTTGGACACGTGCGCGATCTACTGCCCCTCCGATGTCATCAGCGCCCACGTCCAGATGCAGTACGACGCCGACTACCAGAGCGCCAACTACCGGAGCCCCGGCACGAAACCGGTCATCTGCAGTTGCCCCGAATCAAAGCCGCCGGTCTGCGCCAACTTCAAGTGCGCCCTCTGAGCGGCGTCGTCCTCGGCCCCGGCCGAGCGCCAAGAGTGCGAGCGCCACGCTGAAAGCCCAGCACCCTTTCGATGCGTCGCCCCCGACGGCGCACCCGCCCGAGGGAGTGACCGGCGTGGAGACATGGTTGCCTTCGACCGTCGGTGGCGCGGGTCCCGACTCGGCAGGAGTCACCATGAGGACGGCCATCGGCGGGACGGCCATCGGCGGGACGGCCATCGGCCGGACGGCCATCGGCGGGACGGCCATCGCCGGGACGGCCATCGCGGCACCGATCTGAATCGATTGGCTCTCGGTCGGCGCGGACAGCGCGCCCATCGCGTCTCGCGCGCGCAGCGACACTTGATAAGTCGTGTTGGCTCGGGTGGGGATCGACAACGTCGTCTGCCCGGGCGGCGTCTCGGTCTCGGTCCTGAACGACGGCGCGTCGCCCGTCTCGATCACGCGGACCACATAGGACACGGGCTGACCTTCGGGGTCCGTGGCTTCGTTCCAGCTCAACGTCAGGGGGCCCGCCTGGGCATCACCGCCGACGACCAAGCCGCTGGGGACCGCCGGCGCGCGGTTGACGTTTGAGGAAAATGCATGCAGCACGCCCGCGTCGGTGCCGACGAGCAGCAGTCCGTTCGAGACGATCGGCGATGAGCGCCCGGCGCCCGAGAGCGCTGCGCTCCAACGCTCTTCGCCCGTCGCGACGTCGAGGACCACGACGCGCGGCGAGATCGACGACGACGCCACGAGCACGGGCCCGTTCGCGGTGGCGAAGGCGGCGGGCGTCGGGCACGTGTTCAACTCGGGCACGCCGTTGACGTTGGGAACAATGACGTGGCCGACCGCGTGCTGCCACGCGACCTTCATGAGCTTGGGGTCGACGGCGACGACGTACTCGCGCATCTCGACCTTGAAGGTCTTGTCGGGATTGTTGTGCATGTCCTGACGCCGCATCTGAAAGATGATCAAGCCGCCGGCCGTCATGGGCGGCGACGTCGCCGGGCCGCGGCCGAGCATGCCGTCGCCGATGACGGGCGCCGGATCGGGGATCGCGAGCGGGAACCCCGGCACGGCCCGACCGGTGTCGAGCTGGGATGCGAAGAGCTGGCTCTTCGCATCGCCGGGGAACATGTAGACGGTATCGTCGACGACGAGCGGGGAAGAAAAGAAGACCGGCCCGACGGCGTCGAACATCCAGCGCGTCGCTCCGGTCACGAGGTCGAGGCTCTGGTAGCGGCCGCCGTTCATGCCGACCACGGCTTGGTCGCCGACGAGCGCGGCAGACGTGTACATGATGTCGGCGATCGCGCCGGGGGCCGTCGCCCATTCTGTATCGCCCGTCGCGAGGCTGATGCGGAGCAGGTTCTGCGTCGGGGAATCCGACGGCAGAATCATCGATCCGAGCCCGCCGGTCCCGTCGTCGACAATCGTCGGCGACGAGTAGTTCATGACGCCGCCGAAAGGCCGCTGCCAATTGATCCCGCCGGTCCGCAGGTCGAGCGCGTAGAGCTGGCCGTTGAGGGTCGAGGTGATGACCTGTCCCGCGCGAACGGCCGGCGTCGAGCGGACGCTGCCATCGACGGAGCGCGCCCACTGCTCCCGCCCGTCCTCGAGCGCGAGGGCCGCCACGTCCCCCTCGGAGCCTGCGGTGATGACGAGGCCGTCCGCGCTCACGGGCGCCGCGAGCAGAGCGCCGCCGTGCTTCGTCGTGTAGGTCCAAGCCGCCGAGAATGAGGTTCCCGATTCTTCCGTCGACGCGCGCGCGCCGGTGCGGTTGAGGCGGAGGGTCGTCCAATCGTTGGCGCGGGCCGCCCCGGGCAAGCAAACAACGGTCAACAAAGATGCTGCAATGAGGTCGTTGCGCATGAGCTCCTTATCTCGACACGAGGACGGCATACGAGACGAAGAAGAGAGCGACGAGACCTCCGCTCGCGGCGAACAGGGCGAGCCGGTCCCGGGCGAGGGCCTTCTGCTGATAGCGCAGGATGGAGTCGCCTCCCTGCTTCTTGCGTCGCTCCGCGCCCGCTCTGTAGTAGCTCCGCCATTCGTCGCTGGTTGCCGGCTGCATTTTGCTTTTTGTGTCGATTGCAAGATCGCCACCACCGCCTCGAAGCCATGAATTTGCGGGTGCGCGGCGCGTGCGGCTCGGGCGATCGACGGACTTCCGCCAGCTCGACGCGGGCGACATCGACGGAGTTTCGTCGAGTCAAAAGAATGACGGCGCCGCAATCGCCAAGTGGTCTTCTTTGCCGTTCAAGGGTCGACCAATCGGGTCGACGACTGATGATCGTGCGTTTTGCGAATTGGAATGGTGTTTGGGCGCGGCGCCGCGCGAAAAGCCGCTTTTGGGCGGCGTTTCTGGGGCTGCTCGTCTTGGGGGCGGCTGGCGCCGCGTCGGCGAAGCCCTCGAAGAGGCAATCCAACTGGGGAAACAACGACGGCGCGGGCAACGTCGTTTGCAAGTGGAACTCTTCGATTCTAGTCGGCGATGTGTTGATCGCGACCGTCACCTACACGGGGGGCACGGGCACGACGTTCACGGTCCCGACGAGCCTGAGCGGCCAGACCTGGACGGAGATCTCCAGTGGTCGATCCGATCAAAGCACCAACATCGGCGTCAGGATGTTCTACATCCAGAACGCCACCGCGCACGCGCTCGGCAACGAACCGACGTGGACGGTGAGCCCGACCAACGCCGAGGTCGTGCTCGAGCTCAACGAGTTCTCCGGCATCGAAGTGACCGGTGGTCCCAACGCCGACGGCATCGCCAACGGGACGACTGTGTCGACGCCGACCACGGGCGTTGTGACGGCTCCCTCGAACCTTGACGACGTGTCCGAGTTCTCGTTCGTGGTGTTCGCCGTCCGAAGCCCCTCCGCGGCCCCCGGGACACCGACGCCCGGCTTCTCGGCGATCAGCAACACGGGCACGGCGCCGCTCACGGCCAGCAACACGCCCACGACGGCGAACACGATCACCCGCGACGCCTACGCCTTGCTGACGGCCGCAAACCCAGGAAATTCGGCCAGCATGACCATGACCGGGACGGGCTTCGGCTGGGCGGCCGCCATCGTCACCTTCCAGATCAGGGCAAGCTATTGGATCGGCGCCGGGAGCTATCCGATGCGTCCGGCGACGCCCCTCGCTGGCGTCTGCTACGGCTTCTTCGACGATGACGGCTGCTGGTCGACGTCCTCTGGCGGCGCGACCAACACCACCTCGCCCGGCGCCAACGACGTCGCGATTTTCGACGGAGGCTTGACGCCATCGATCGCCGGCACCACGGGGACTGGAGACGTGACGTTCAATCCGATCACCGCGGGTACCGAGTTTGCCTACTCGCTCCAGGCCAACTCCACCTATTTCGGCGCGGCGACCGTGACGAACCGCGTCGGCGACAATCCCGATCTGACGACCACGGGTCGCTTCGCGTGGGGGGCCATCGGCAGTTTCAGGGTGAATGACGCCCAGGTCACCTTCGGCACGGGAACGGCCAGCACCTTCCAACGCCTGGCGATCACGGCCGGAACGTTCGACGCGGGCACAGGCTCCGTCGTCGTGGACGGCGTGACGTACATGAATGGCGGCACCTTCAACGGCGCGACGGCGACGGAGACCTTCAGTCAGGCCGTCCAAATCAACGCGGGCACGATGAATGTGGGCACGGCCACGAACGCCGCGGGCGCGGCCACGATCGGCGCAGCGGGCGTCCTGACGTTGGGTGCCGTCGGCATGACGTTTCCGACGTCGTTGGCGATCACGGGCGGCACCTTCAACGCCGGGAGCGGCAGCGTCGTGGTCAACACGACGACCGCCGTGTCCTCGGGCGGAACGTTCAACGGCAACGCGGCCTCGTTGACGTTGACCGGAAACGTGACCGTCGGGGCCGTTGGGGCCTACGGCACGTTCAATGGGACGTCGAGCTCGACCAACATGAGCGGCACGCTCATCGTCCGCGGGGCCGTGGGGGCGAGCTACGCGACCTTCAACGCCGGCGCGGGAAACGTGACGATCGCGGGCAGCGTGACCGTCGATCAATCCGGCATCTTCAACGGCTATAGCGGCATGGGCAGCACGCTGAACCTCAACACCAACCTCAACGTGGGCGCCAGTACGCCCACCGCCGGCACGTTCACGGCCAACGCGAGCGCCGTCAACATCGCCGGGACGCTCATCGTGCGCGGCTCAACCGGCGGCACCTTCTCGACGTTCAGCGCGGGCAGCGGCGCCGTCACGGTGACGGGTGCCACCACCGTCGACACCTCCGGAGTCTTCAACGCCAACACGAGCACGCTGAATTTTACGGGCGCCGTCACGCTGGGCGCGACGACGCCCACCACCGGCTCCTTTAACGCGAACACGGCGACGATCAGCTTCAACAACGCCACCGCTTCGGCCGCGAACAGCCTCCTCATCAAGGGTGGCAGCGCGTTCACGAGTGGCGCGGCGAACCTCACCTTCGGAAAGAACGCCCTGTCGGGCAGCAACGCGATCAACCTGAGCGTCGGGACGATGGATCTCTCGGGCGCCACCTCGACCACGTTCAATCCCTCGCCCTCGACGGGCAACGTCACCATCGCGTCGGGAACCACGCTGACGCTGGGTGCGGGCGCCGCGACCTTCCCCCAGACGGTGACCGTGGGCGGCACGTTCACCGACGGAAACGGAGCGCGAACGTTTTCGGGACCCGTGACCGTGACGGGAAGCTACATCTCGGGGACGGGCGCTCATACGTTCTCGAGCACGGTCACCACCTCGGGGACGTTGACGCTGACCAATGCAGCGTCCTTGGGTTTTTCTTCGACCCTGTCGGTGACCGGCGGCACGACGACCTTCGGCGCCCAGACGGTGACCGTGGCGACCCTGGCCGCGAGCGGCGGGACGTTCAACGCGAGCTCGTCGACCTTGACGGTCTCCGGAACGACCACCGTCAACGGCGGCGCCGCCAACATGGCCTCCGCTTCGGGACCCACGCTGAGCAGCGCCGTGTCAGTCAGCAGCGGCTCTTTGACGTTGGGCGCGGGCAGCGCGCTTCTCCAGAGCACGGTCGCGGTGTCGGGCGGGTCCCTCCTCTTGGGCTCTGGAGGCGCGGCGCTCGCGAGCACGCTCACCGTCACGGGCGGCACCTTCTTCGCCGGCTCGGGCACGGTCGCCATCGCGGGCGACACCAACATCAACGGCGATAGCGGCGCCGCCGGGACGTTCGACGCGCTGACGAGCACGACGACGTTCTCGGGCGCGGTGACCGTAGGGGGCGGCGTCGGCGGGGGCAGCACGCGGGGCCTCTTCCGCGCCCGAACCGCGACCATCACCTTCGCGTTCACGACCTCCATGGGGTCGCCCAACAGCCTCCTGCTTCAAGGCGCCGCCAACACCGTCTTCGACGTGTCGACGACCGGCCCGACCTACGCGACGATCACCTTCGGCAAAAACGCCATCGCGGGGACGAACTCCGTCAACCTCGTCGCGGGGACCTTCCTCGTGAACTCGAACAGCAGCCCGACCTTCAATCCCTCGGGCGGCCTCGGCAACGTCACCATCGGCGCGGGGACGACCTTGACGCTGGGCTCGGGCAACGTGACCTTCCCCGCGGCGCTCGTCATCGTCGGAACGCTGGTGGCGTCGACGGGCACCGGGATGGTCCCGAACGCCACCACGATCGATGGGACCTTCACGGGAGGCGCGGGCACTTGGACCTTCGCGTCGCCCGTGACCGTGAACGGCACCTTCACGGGGACCGGCGGCGCGCGGACGTTTTCGAGCACGCTCGCGGTCGCCGCGACCGGCACCTATGTCGCGAGCACGGGGCTGCAAACCTTCTCGGGGGCCGTCACGAGCGCGGGGACGCTCACGCTGACCGGCGCCGCGTACTCGTGGACCGGGGGCCTCACCGTCACGGCGGGGACGACGACGTTCGGAACCTCGAACGTCACGATCCCCTCGGTGACGGTGAGCGGTGGCTCGCTCGTCAACCTCAACGCGTTCTTCCAGGTCTCGGGGGCGCTGAACGTGAGCAGCGGCTTCGTCGACTTCTCCGGCGTCACGGGCCACACCGTCAAGTTTCTCGGCTCGACGACCATCAGCGGCGGCACGATGGTCCTGGGCCCGAGCACCCTCCCCACGACGTTCGGGACGACGTCGGCCGACACCCTCACGGTGTCGGGCGGCAGCCTCACCATCTCGAGCGCCGTATCCACCACGGTGAATTGCACGACGTCGATCACCGGGGCGGGCGTGTTCAACGGCGGCACGAGCGGCAACCTGACGTTCAACAGCCCGGTGACCCTCGATTCCGGCGGCACCTTCAACGGCGGTAGCTCCGCCTCGCACTTCTTGTTGACGACGACGGTGCAGGGCGGGAGCAGATTCGGCGTGGGGTCGAACACCGCGGGCTTCACCGGGGTGTTCTCGCTGCTCGGCAGCTCGACCTTCGACGGCGGCACGGGCAGCGCCACCTTCACGGCGGCGCCGACGCTGACGAGCGGGACGTTCTCGGTCGGCACCGCCAGCACGACCGGGATTCAGACCTTCAGCGCGAGCACGACCTTCGCGAGCGGCGCGACGCTCAGCTTCCCCTCCAACAAGGGCGAGCTGCGCGTCGCCAACGGAACGTCGTTGACCCTCAATGGGCCCGTGACGTCGGCGTCCACGGGCGCGACGCTTCCGAAGATTGATTGCAACGGCTGCGCGGCGGGCATGACGGTGACGTTCGGGGCGACGTCGACGCTCAACATCAACGGTCTCGAATTCGACGATTCGGTCTCGACGGGTGTCCAGATCGCGAACGGCGCAACTTACACGTTGCTCAAGCGCCTCAAGTTCCAGAGCAACAAAGCCAACAGCACGGCGTCGGGGACCCACCTCGCGATCGCGAGCGCGAGCGCGCTCCTCGTCATCCCCGGGTGCTTCTTCGATTCGACGGCGCAGTACAACGTCACTTTGAGCGGCGTCAGCGGCAGCACGGGGGTGCGCGCGATCCTCGAGAACCAGAGCGCGTCGACGAACGGCACCCGCGCGGGCGCCAGCTTCGACCTCGATGCCGACACGAACAACGACAACATCGCCGACTCGACGACGGCGAACCGCTACGGCGCGGTCGTCG
The DNA here is from genome assembly GCA_038325725.1 of Polyangia bacterium. Taxonomy (GTDB): domain Bacteria; phylum Myxococcota_A; class Polyangia; order Fen-1088; family Fen-1088; genus DASZFV01. The sequence continues at coordinate 20,958 of JBBQJG010000061.1, forward strand.
AGTGGACGTACGCCAGTCCCGCCGACACCGCGGGCACGGCGCTCGGCGCGCCGATACCGGCGTTCGACTGGAACACCTACGCGTTCTACGGCGTCTACGCCGCCTTCAAGAACATCGGCGGCGCGGGGACCGCCGACCGGGTGTGGATGCGCAACGCCGACGGGTCGGCGGCCTACTCCTTCGACGTGCCGGACGCGAGCGGCGACATCGTCGGACTTCCCCGGTTCGCGACCATCAATGAAGTGACCGAGGGCCTCGACGTCAACGGCGACGGCGACCAGACGGACACCAGCGTCCACGTCGTCTACCTCGGGACGTCGACGGGCCACATCATCAAGCTCATCGACGACGGGGCGTCCCTGGCGCGCCCGACGAGCGGCCAGTGGGCGACCGACTTCACGAGCGCGACCGTCGCGTCGATCTCGTCGCCGCTGACCTCCGACTACACGAATCTTTACTTCGGCGGCACCGACAACACGACGGCCACGAAGATCTTTGGCGTGCAGATCAGCAAGACGACGATGGCGTCCTCTGAAAAGGCGCTCGCGAAGAACATCGGGTCGGTCGGCGCGGTGACGACGGCGCCCACGTGGGGCGTTTACAACGGTTCGACCTACCTGTTCGTCGGGTCGGCGGCCACGAGCGGGCAAGCCTATATCTACCGCGTCGAGGTGTCGCCCGGCGCCGTCGTCAACGCGAACTACAACGGTCCGACGACGGACGTCAACGGCGGCGTGAACTTCATGAACGACAAGGTCTACGCCGTGACCGAGGGCGGGAGGCTGTTCGTGCTCGACGCCGGGAACTTCGCCAACGGCGGCTTCACGGTGCGCGCGGGCTTTCCGTATCAAAACTCGCCAGCCTCGCCCATTCGCGCCTATCCGTTCGTCGACGGGCGTACGGACACGGCCTACTTCGGTGACAACTCGGGCAAAGTCCACGTCGTGACGAGCACGGGCAGCGCGCTTTCGGGATACCCGTACACGCTCGGCTCCCTTCAGCTGACGTCCGTGCCGTGCTACCTGCGCTCGAGCGGCACGATCGCCATCGGCGCGTCCGACGGCTACGTCTACTTCATCAACCGCCACGCCGACATGGCGGGCAACCCGGCCATCCGCAGGCGCTACTTCATCGGGGGCGGGACCGTCTCGTCGGTCGCCTACAACAGCAACAGCGCGCAGTACATGGTGGCGACGAGCGACGGCC
>JBBQJG010000062.1:0-21907 GCA_038325725.1 Polyangia bacterium
CCTCATTCCGATCCCGGGCGGCCAGCAGCAGTCGCGCCTGAGCCGCATCAAGGGGACGCCGGTCGAGCAGATGATGATGACGCCCGACATTCTCGCGGCGATGCTCCCGGCTTCGAAGCCCGGCGACACGCTCACGGCCGATCAGATCGCGCAGGCCTCGCCCGTCAATTGGGTCACTCCCGAAGCGCGTGACCAGCGCGCGCAGCGGTTCCAGACGCTCGCATCGAAGGGCTGCGTCTTCCTGGGCGAGTTCGCCGATGACGCCATCCAGGGCCTCGCGCTCGAGCTCAGCAAGCAGGGCCTCAAGGACGACGCGCTCTTCAAGGAGCTGCGCAAGCGCATCTTCCGCGGCCTCACGGACCACGAGATGGGCCACACGATGGGCCTGCGGCACAACTTCGCGGGCTCGACCGACGCGCTGAACTACGCCGACTCGTTCTGGAAGCTCCGCACCATGTACCCCGACGACGCGAACCCGGCGAAGAACGCCGCCAACCTCACGTCGAGGAACAACGGCAAGATCCAGGAGTATCAGTACTCGACGGTCATGGACTACGGCTCGCGCTTCAACAGCGACATCAACGGCCTCGGCAAGTATGACCTCGCCGCGATCCGCTTCGGCTACGGTGGCCTCGTCGACGTCATGCCGGCCGGGGCGACGACCGCGGGCGCGACGGGTGAGGATCTCGCGAACTTCATCACGCTCATGGACTACACGAAGCTGCCCGGCGCCGTGGGCGGTGACATCAAGAACCTCCAGGACGGCGGCGTGAGGCGCTACGACTCCGTGCGAAGCGACCTCAAGGCCTGGTACGCGGATGCCAAGAACACGAAGGGCTTCCCGTTGTCACCCGAGCGCCCGTTCAAGTTCTGCTCGGACGAGTACGTCGGCAACCTCGACTGCAAGGCGTGGGACTTCGGCGCCAACCAGACCGAGATCGTCAACGACACGATCGACCGCTACAAGAACTACTTCGTGTTCAACGCGTTCAAGCGCGGCCGCCTCAACTGGTCGATCGACGGGTACCTGAACCGGCTGCTGGAGCGCTACTTCGCGCGCTTCACCGAGGCGTACCAGTTCTACTACTTCTACGGCAGCCTCCCCTCGAGCGTCGATCTCGGTGGCGACCTCCTCAAGGCGTCGGTCGATTCGCTCAACGCGATCGGCGAGATCCTGCAGACGCCCGAGCCCGGCGAGCACTGCCCGACGACGGCGCAGCCCAACCTTTACGTGCTGCCCGATTCGAGCGGGACGGGCGCGAACAGCTGCCTCGCGGGCCAACCCGCGATGAACATCCTCGTGCCCGAGGGCAAGCCTTACTACATCAACTTCTCGGACGACTACTACTACCGCATCACGCGCGCGGGCTCGCTGTACGAGAAGCTCGGGGCGCTCATCGCGCTCACGACGACGCAGGCGCGCTTCTATCGCGTCGACACGTTCGCCGACGCGAGCAAGTACGCCATCAACTTCTACAGCGCGTTCAAGCCCGAGATGTTGAACCTGCTCTCGGGCGTCATGCGCGACGATTCTTCGAGCTACGGCGGCCAGATCGTGGCCGGCGCCTATCAGCCGACGCCCGTCGTCGACCTCAACTACTGGGGCCAGGCCGGGGCGGCGCTGCCGGCGTACATGCAGCCGGGGGCCAAGCGCGTCGACACGCCCGTCAACAAGACGATCCGCTACTACGCGATGGGCCTGTCGCTCGCGAACCTCGACAACAGCTGGGACAGCACGCTCGACATCTCGAACTACCTGGCCGTCACGGTCAAGGGTTCGAAGGAAGACGTGACCTACGGGCCGGGCGTCACCGTCGTCGAATACCAGCATCCGCAAACCGGGCTCGTCTACCGCGCGCCGGCACTCGACCCCGCCCAGCCGGGCGTCGGCGAGAAGATCATCAACGAGCTGAACGCGTACACGGGCGTCGTCGGCACGCCCGGCTCGCTGCCAGAGAAGTTCGGCACGTTCAAGGGCGTGGCGTTGCCCGATTGGCAGACGGCGAAGGCCGCCGTCGACACCGCGAATACCGCGGCCGCCGCCTACAAAGGCACGGACCAAACCACGAAGGACACGCTGCAGGGCAACTATCAAGACGCCCTCGCCATCTTCCAGGCCGTCGACTACCAGATCGCCTACCGCGTCGACGTCCTCAGCGACCTGCGCTCCTTCCGCAGCGCCTTCGGGTACTAGCCACCAGGCCCCGCCCCCGCGCGAGGCGCGGGGCCTCGGCCCGACGCGCCCTCTTTGCTCTGCCTCCCTCGCCCCGCGAAGCGGGGAGAGGGGTGGGGAGAGGGGTCTGCGGGCTAACGGAGATCGAGGTCGTAGGGGATGCGAGCCTCGACGCCCTCGCCTTTTCCGACGAGGACGGGACCGAGCAGGCGCAGCGCCGGGCCGCCGAGGGCCGCGAGGCGTTGCCGCATGAGGGTCGCGAGCTCCGACTCGGCGGCGCTGCCAGCGGCGAGCGAGCCCAAAAGCTGCGCGAAGCCCGCCGGCTCGTGCGGCAGGACAGCGACGGGCGGAAAGCCGTCGCGGTTCGTGGGCACATGGCCCAGGCTCGCCGCGAGATCGATCGCGTCCGAGAGGCCACCCATGCGATCGACGAGGCCAAGCGACAGTGCCTCGGCCCCCGTCCAAATGTGGCCGCGGCCGAGCTCATCGACGCGCGCGCGCGTGAGGCCACGCGACTTTCGCCCCTCGACGACGGTCGTCAGGAAGAGGTCGTACAGATGGCGAATCTTGTCCGAGGCGATCTTCACCTCGGCGGGCGTCCACGGGCGGTACGGCGACATGTAGTCGGCGCGGGCGCCGCGGCGATAGGTCTCCGTGCCGAGGCCGAGCGTCGCCATGAGCTTCTGCGCGTCGACCTTGTAGGCGAAGATTCCGATGGAACCGCTCACCGTCGAGGGCTCTGCGAAGATGACATCCCCCGGCGCCGCGATGTAATAGCCGCCCGAGGCCGCCATGTCGCCCATCGAGACGACGACGGGCTTGCCTGACTTGCGCAGCTTGACGATGGAGCGCGCGACGACGTCGGACGCGAAGGCCGAGCCACCGGGGCTGTTCACGCGCAGCACGACGGCGCTCACCGAGGCGTCCTTGCGACACGCCTCGAGCGCTTCGACGAGCGTGTCGGAGCCGGCAGCCGCGCCGAGACCGAACGGCAGGTGCTGGCTCGGGCCGTCGACGATGGTTCCGTCGGCGAGGACGACGACGACCCTGCGCGCGGGCCACGCCTCGCTGACCGGCGACGCATCGGGGTCGCGGAGCGTGACGCGCGCGCGCCCGAGCGCGCGCTTCAAATAGTCCTCGATCTCGTCGTCGTCGGCGACGGCGTCGACGAGCCCGGCGGTCCGCGCCTCTTCGGGCGAAAAGAGGCCGCGGTCGACCAGCGCGCGCGCCGCCGCGTCGTCGAGCGGGTGGGCGGCGGTCCCGCGCGCGCGCGCGATGGCCGCGAGCAGCCGCTTGTAGACGTCGTCGAGCAGGTCGTTGCGGTTCTCGCGCACCGGGCCTGACTGCTCGTAGAACACGAACGGCTCCATGGCACCCTTGAACTCCGCGATGCGGACCAGATCGACGTTGACGCCGATCGTGTCCAGGGCGCGCTTGTAGAACGTCACGGTCTGCGAGAAGCCCGTGAGCGCAAGCGCGCCCGCCGGGTGCATGACGATGCCGTCGCACGCCGTCGCGAGGTAGTAGTCGCGCGTCGCCGGGAAGGCGCCGTAGGCAAAAACCTTCTTGCCGCGCGCGCGGAGCGCCGTGACGAGATCGCGCAGCTCCTCGACGCGGCCCAGGCCGAGGCCGTCGCTCTCGACGTGCAAGAGCACGGCGGTGACGGTGGGATCGAAGGCGAGCGCGCGCAGGCGCCGCACGAGCGCGACGAAGGCGCGATCGTCGCCGAGGTGCTCGAGGCGCACGCGCACGACGACGCTCCCCTCGACGAGTGGAGGGCGTCGCTCGCCCTCGAGGCGCACGACGAGCGCGCCGTCGCCGCCGGCCTCCCCCGCGCCCGGGAAGGCGCCCCGCCCCGCCACCGTGAGGCCGAGGTGGTCGAAGTCGAGCGCGAGGCCGAGCTCGGCCTGGTAGTCGGCGCCGCCGGCGAACGCCAGCTCGGAGCCGCGGGGCAGCGACGTCGCGACGGCGAAGGCGCGCAGCCCGCGCGCGAGGCGGCCCGCGATGCGCGCCCGCGGCACGAGCCACTGCCAGCGCTCGCCCTCGACGTGCGACGCGCCCACGGCGAGCTCGAGGCGATCGGTGCCGAGCGGCCGCACGACGAGCTCTCCGGCCCACAGGCGAGAGAGTCCCGCCGCGGCGCGCGCGGCGCGGGGCGCGCCAACGTCCTCGACGACGAGCCCGAGCGCGACGTAACGACCGAAGCGCTGCGCGGCCCCCAAATCGAACGTCTCGGTGCCCGCCCAGCGCGAGCCCCACACATGCGTCCACGAAGCCCCAAACGACGTCGCGCGCCCGATGCGGAGCGCGTACCCGAGCTGGAAGGTCCCATGCGCCTGGACATCCACGCGCGGCGACGCCTGGACGTACGACAACGAAAGGCCGAAGCCACCGTGCAGCGCGGGCGCCGCCGCGAAGAGGCCCGCGCCGCGCCCGGCGAGGAGCGCGTCGCGCTTGCCGAAGTCCTCGGCGAGCGAGAGCCCCCCCGCGGGCAGCAGCCCGAGCTGAGCGGGGTTCGTGGCGAGCGAGGTCGCGTCGGCGTCACCCGCGCGCGCGCCGCCCGCGACATGCACGCCCCGCGTGGCCCGCGCCTCGGGGTCGGGCACCTGCGCGTGCGCGACGCGCGCGCTCGCAGGGACCAAGGTGACGACGGTGACGACAGCGACGAGAACGAGAAAACGAAACCGGGACGCGCTTGGCATGGTGCCCTCGAAAGTGGGGCCGCAGTATAGTCGGTCGGGCCATGCAGAGTTGGGATCGTCCCCCGCCAGGTATCGCTGTCTCCGAGTTCTTCGAAGTGTGGCTCCCCGAAGCCTTCACGAAGTCGGGAAGGCGCGGTCCCCTCGAGGGCCCCGTCGTGCGCGCGACGATCTCGGGTGAAGGCGGTGGCGCCTGGGACCTGCGCGCGAGCGAGGACACGCTCGCCGTCGAGGTCGCCGATCGCGCGCCCCCAAACGTCTGGGTCCGGCAATCGGCGACCGACCTGCGCACAGCCCTCGGGGCGCCCGACGCGGATCTGCCGACGCTGATCCCGCCGGGGTGGTCGGCGCTCGACGCGCTTTTCTTGGACCCGCGCGACGTCGAGCTGCTGCGACAGGTCTCGGGGCGCGTCGCGCTCGAGCTCGAAGGCCGGCGGCGACGACGCTGGACCGTCGACGTCGCCTTCGGCCCCGTGGGGGTCGCCGCCGGGCGGCCGCGCTCCGTCGTCCGCGTCGACGGCGACACCTTCGATGGCCTTCGCACGGGCGCGATCCCGCCGATGGCGCCTCTTTTTGATGGGCGCCTCAAGATCGAAGGCGATCGCGCGCTCGCGATGCAGCTCCTGCTACTGCTCGGAAGCCGGCTCGCCCGTCGCTGACTCGCCGGGGCGCGCCTGATTCTTGGCGCGCGACGCCGCCTTCGGAAGCGTCGCGCGCTCTTCGGGCTCGGGCGCTTGGTCGTCGGCGGGAGCCGGCGCGTCGTCCGACTGCGACTGCGACTGCGCGGGCGCGGGCGCGTTCTCGTCGTCCGCCGGGGCGGTTGCCGGCGCGCGATGAGCGCGCTTCGGGCGCGGCGCCGCCGGCGCGGCGTGGCGCCTCGCGCGCGCGAGCTCACCCTTGAGCGCGGGATCGTCCGGTCGGCTCTCGAGGGCCTTCGTGAGCTCGACGGCCGCGGCGGCGTCCTCATGCGAGGCCAGCAGGGCGTGCGCGAGCAGAATGTGCGCGTCCGGATCCGCCTCGGCGAGCCCCAGGATCGTGCGCGCCCAGCGCACCGCCTCGACGGCGCGCCCCGCGGTGAGCGCCTCTTGCGCGCGCGCGCGCAGCGTCGTCACGAGCTGGCCCGAGCCCTGGGCGTTCGGATCGACGCCGAGCGCGATCTTGTAGTGCGCGATGCCGGCGTCGATGTTGCCCGCGTCGAGCTCGCGCGTCGCGGCCAGCTCGAGCGTGCGCGCCGCGCGCGCCGCGAGGGCCGCCGCCTGTACCATGCCGCCGTCGCGACGCAGGCGCGCCAGTTCGTCCTCGAGCACGGGCAGACGCGCGAACGTCAACGGCTCGGCGACGAGGTTGTCCGCCTCGCGCGTGAGAGCCGCGACGCGCGCCTCGCGCGGGTCGACCACGGGCGGCGCGACGGCAGCGACCTCGTGCGCGGCCCACGGCAAACGCCGATAGGCGCCGAGCGAGACGGCCGCCGCGACGGCCAGCAACGCCATCGTCCCGAGGACGCGCCACCCGCGCGAAGACGCCGGGCCGGACGCGGGTGTGGGCGCTCCTAGGGCGAGCGCGACGCTCGGCGCGGGACCGCCGAGCGAGACCGGGTGGAAGCCGCTCATGGGCCTCGTCGGTGAAGGCCGCGGCGCGCCCGACGCGAAGGCCGCCGCGGGCGTCTCGGCGACCTCGACCTTGGCGCTGTCGCGCACGCCACCGCTATCGTCCGCGCGCGCGCCCGCGGCGCGCAGCCCGAGCAGCTCGGCGACGGCGCGCGGGCGCCCCCAGGCCGTCTTCGTCAGGTCGTACGCGAGCTGACCCATCGTCTGCTGCCGGAGCGACGGATCACGCTCGAGCGCCCGCATGACGACGCGCTCGAGCTCGGGCGACAGATCGGGACGCAGCCCGCGCGGCGAGCGCGGCGGCTCCTGCTTGTGTACGCGCGCGGCCTCCTCGCCCTCCCCGTGGGGCGGCTGGCCCGTGAGCATCTCGTACAGCAGCGCGCCCACCGAGTAGATGTCGCTCCTGCGATCGGCTTGTCCGCCGAGCGCCTGTTCCGGCGACATGTACTCGGGCGTGCCCATGGCGATCCCGGGGTTCGTCAACCGCGACGATTCGTTGTCGAGGCTGCGCGCGATGCCGAAGTCGAGCACCTTGACGAAGTCCGCGCGCCCCTCGCGCGCCACGAGGAAGATGTTCTCGGGCTTGAGATCGCGGTGGATGATGCCCGCGGCGTGCGCCGCCTCGAGCGCGCGGCAGATCTGGATCGCGATCTGGCTCGCGCGCGCCGGCTCGAGCCGCCGCTCGTGCGACAGCACGTCGGCGAGATCAATCCCGTCGAGGTGCTCCATGACGAAGAACGCGCAGCCGTCGTCCGTCGTGCCGAAGTCCGTGACGTCGACGATGTGCGGGTGCCCCACGCGCGACGCCGCGCGCGCCTCGCGCCGGAACCTCTCGACGAGATCCTGCTGCCGCGAGTACTGCGGGTGCAGGATCTTCACGGCGACGCCCTTGCCGATGTCGACGTGCTCGGCGGCGTAGACGGTGCCCATGCCGCCCTCGCCCAGCACGCGCAGCACGCGGTACCGGCCGCCGATGACGCGCCCCTGAAAATCGAGAGGCACGGAGTCCTCGGCGGGGAACGTCACGGGCGCGCGCGGCGGCTCCGCCGTGGGCGCGGCCGCGTTCATCGCGCGCGGCGGCGACCGGCGCTGCCCTTGCGGCGGCTCGGCGGCAAACACGCCGCTCGCGTGCTCGTCGGCGGCCGCGAGCACCTCGGCGCTCTCGGCGAGCAGGCGCGTGCGCTCCGCCTGCTCTTCGCGCGCCTCTTGCCCGACGAGCCCGCGCAAAAATTCGGCCGAGCGCTCGGCGTCGGCACGCGGCGACAAGCGCGCGATGACGTCCGCGAGCGCGAGGCGCATCTCTTCGGCCGTCTGATAGCGATCCTCCCGCGCGAGCGCGAGCGCGCGCATGACGACGCCGTCGAGCTCGGGCGTGATCCACGCAGCCTTGGACGACGGCGGCTGCAGCTTGGGGTGCCGCACGAGCGACATCGCCGTCGCGGCGTCCAGGTTCTGCAGTTGCAGGTACTGGTGCCCCGTGAGCAGCTCCCAGATGACGACGCCCAGGCTGTAGATGTCGCTGCGCGCGTCGGCGACCTCGCCGCGCCCCTGCTCGGGCGCGAGGTAGGCCGCGCGCCCGAAGACGACCCCTGGCGCCGTGTGCTCTTGCTTCAGCACGCTGCGCGCGAGGCCGAAGTCGGTGAGCTTCACCTCGCCGAAATAGCTGAGCAGAATGTTGGGCGGCGCGACGTCGCGGTGCACGAGCTTGAGATCGCCGTAGCTGTGAACGTAGGCGAGCGCGCGCGCCGTCTCGCGCGCGACGTGCAGCGCGACGTCGAGCGGGATGCGCGTCCGCGTGCGCACGCACCGATTCCACACCTCGCGCAGGTCCTTGCCCTCGACGAGCTCCATGGCGATGTAGAACTCGCCGTCGGCCTCGCCCGCGTCGAACGACGGCACGAGGTTCGCGTGCGCGAGGCGCAGGACGACCTTCGCCTCGTCGAGAAACCGGTTGGTTTTGCCGCCGTCCCCCCGCGCCGCGATGACCTTCTTGATGACGCAGAATTTCTGGAATCCCGGCTCTCCCGTCGCGGCGACGTAGATCTCTCCCATGCCGCCTCTCGCGAGCGACTTGAGGAGGACGTACTTGCCAAACCGGCGTGGAAAGACCTCTGCCATGCGGGACCGACCCGACCGGCCATCGTAAGCCATTCCGGCGGCCTGGGCGAGCCGACTATCGGGCGAGCGCGGCTACATGCGCTTGTTGGCGAGGGCGAGGCCGCTCTTGGCGCTCGCGTTGGCCGGGTCGAGCTTGAGCGCGTCGCCATAGGCCTTGGCGGCCTCTTTGAAGTGGCTGAGGCGGAACTGGGCGTCGCCCTCGAGAACGCGCGCGCGGACGCCGCCCCCGTACTGGGCGGCCTGCGCGGCGGAGCGGGCGGCCTGCGCGTAGTTCTTTTCTTGGAAGGCCACCTCGGCGAGGCCGACGAGCGCGAGCCCGCGTTCGCGCTTCGACTGGGCGACCTTCTCGAAGGCCTTGCGAGCCTCGGGAAACTTCTCGGCGCGCAGGAGCCGCTCGCCATCGACGAGCAGGCGCTTGCTCTCGGCGGCGGCCGCGGCGCGCTGGGCCTTCGCTGACTTTCCGGGGCTCTTGTCGGGCGTCGGCGCGAGCTCGGGCGCGGGCTCCTCGGGCGCGGCCTCCTCGGGCGCGGCCGCGACCGGCGCGACCGGCGGCACGACCGGCGCGATGGGGGCCGCCACGGGCGCCGTCACGGCGACCACGGGCGCGGCGGCGCTTCCGCCGCCCTTCGAAGAAACGGCGCCGACGACGACGAAGGCGACGACGAGGCCCACGAGGCCTCCCGCGGCGATCGCGACCTTCTTGCGCTCGATCGTGCGCAGGCGCGTCAGCAAGGCGCCCGTCGAGTGCGCGGCTGGCGGGGAGGCCACGATCGAAAGCTTCCCTGTCGTAGGAGCCGCGTCGAAGAAATCGAGATCGATCTTCGCGAGGCTCGGGTACGCCATCCCACCGACCTCGAGCAGCAGGCGGCCGAGCTCCTCCATCGACTGCGGGCGCGCCGCCGGATCCTTCGACAACGTGCGCATGACGAGCTCGTCGAGCACGCGCGGGATGTCGTCGCGGATCGCCGACAGCGGCGGCGGCAGCGTGTTCGCCTTCTTGTGGAGGATCTCCATGAAGTTGGAGCCCTCGTACGGCGGCTTGCCCGCGAGCATCTCGTAGAGCAGGCCGCCCGCGGCGTAGACGTCCGAGCGGGGATCGGCGGGCCGCCCCGCGGCCTGTTCGGGCGCCATGTACTCGGGCGTCCCCATCGTCATGCCCGGGTGCGTGAGCCGGCGCTTGTTCGCGTCTTTGTGGTCCTCGTCTTCGTCGCCGTCGGTGCCGCTCTTGGCGATGCCGAAGTCCAACACCTTGACGAAGTCCTTCTGGCCGTCGCGCGACGAGAGAATGAGGACGTTCTCGGGCTTGAGGTCTCGGTGAATGACCCCGGCCGTGTGCGCCGCCTGCAGCGCGCGGCAGATCTGTCCGCCGATGTGCACGGCGCGCGCGACGTCGAGGCGCCCCGCCTTGAAGATCAGCTCGCCGAGCTCGACGCCCTCGAGGTACTCCATGACGAAGAAGAACGCGCCGTCGGGCGTCGTGCCCGAGTCGGTGACGTCGACCACGTTGGGATGCGAGATCTTGGAAGCGGCGCGCGCCTCGCGCTTGAGGCGCTCGACGAGATCGGGCGTCTGGCTATAAGCGGGGTGCAGAATCTTGAGCGCGACGCGCTTGCCGATGTCGGTGTGCTCGGCCTCGTAGACGCGGCCCATGCCGCCCTCGCCGAACAGGCGGCGCACGAAGTAGCGGCCGCCGACAACGGAGCCGACGACGGCGGCCGACATCGACGTCGCACTGGGGCGTTCGCCCGTATCGGCGCTCGTGCCCGAGCCGACGGCCTGCGTGTTGCGCTTGTCGAGCGAGCGATCGTGGCGTGCGAGCCCCGCGATGAGCGTGCCCTTCTCGGCGCGTCCCACGGCCCGTTCGCCCGTCGGCGGCGCCGCGGCGGGCTCCCCCGCGACGTTCGTCGGCGCGGGCGGAATCATCACCTTGCGAGGGCCGCCAGCGCCCGCGGGCGAAGTGGGCGGCACCACCGTCGCCGTCGAGGCCGCGCGCGGCAGCGCCCCCGACGTGAACCACGCGCGCGCCGTCTTGATGAGCGCCTCGCGCTCGAGGCGCTCGCTCTCGATGTCGGCCTCGTACAGCTCCTTGAGAAATCCGGCGACGCGCACGGTGTCCGTCGCCGGCGCCGTCTGCGCGAGGTACGTCGCGAGATCCGCGCGCAGCTCTTCGCAGTTCTTGTAGCGATCGGCGAGCTTGGGCGCGAGCGCCTTGCCGCAGATGCGATCGAGCTCGGGCGGCACGCGCGTCGCGCGCTTCGACGGCGGGATGACCTCGGGATCGCGCACGCGCCTCAGGAGCTCCTCGGTCGTGATGGCGTCCTTGCCGGCTTCCTTGGCGGCGTCCTTGCCGCCCGCCTTCACCGACGGGAACAGCTGCCGCCCCGTGAGCAGCTCCCACAGCATGATGCCCGCGGCGTACAGATCCGTGCGCCCGTCGAGCGGCTCGCCGCGCGCCTGCTCGGGCGACATGAAGCAGACCTTGCCGTAGATGATCCCCGGCGCGGTCTTCTCCATCTTCAGCGTCGATGCCGCGAGCCCGAAGTCCGTGAGCCTCACCTCGCCGCTGTAGGACAGCAGCACGTTCGGCGGCGAGACGTCTCGGTGCACGAGCTTGATGTCGCTGAAGGTGTGGGCGTAGTGGAGCCCGCGCGCGAGCTCGCGCGTGATGTGCGCCGCGACGTCGATCGGAAACGCGATGCCCTTCTTCGCGCAGCGGTTCCACGTCGCGCGCAGATCCTTGCCTTCTATGAAATCCATCGCGAGATAGATCTCGCCGGCCACCTGACCCGAGTCGAAGACGGGCACGAGGTTGCCGTGCGACAGGCGCACGACGACCTTCGCCTCGTCGCGAAACCGCTGCAGGTATTCTTTGTCGGCGAGGTGCGGAAGCACCGTCTTGATGACGCAGAGCTTGGCCGTGTCCTCGGGCCCCGACAGCGCCAGATACAACGCACCCATCCCACCGCGCGCCAAAGGCCGCAGGAGAAGGTAGTTGCCGAACCGGCGCGGGAATTCGTTCATGTCACGCCGTCCCGAGGAGGCAGGAGCGGCGGTGCCGACTCTCGCCCGACCCGGAAGAGCAAGGGCGGATGGTTGCAGTTGCGCGCCGAATCTTAACAGGTTGCCCTTCCAGAGCTAGAGCCCGAACCGGTGGTCAAGCCGACCCTGCGCTCCGTGATACAGTGAAACCTCACGGGAAAGTCCTCCCCCGAGGAAGGCAGCGACATGGCGGGCGAGCACCTGCTCGTCATCGACGATAGTCCGACACTTCTGAAGGTCGTGGAGTCAGCGCTCACGCAGGCGGGGTATCGCGTGGACGTCGCGGCAGACGGGGAGACGGGCTTGGCGTTGGTGCGTGGGCGTCCCACCGTTCCCGACCTCATCCTCCTCGATGGGGTGATTCCGGGCAGCGATCCCGTGGAAATCTGCGGGCAATTGGCCCAAGACGCGGCCCTCGCGCGCGTCCCCGTCGTCGTCATGGCGACCCGCGACGACGAGCTCGAGGCCCGCTTCGCCCGGGCCCCCAACGTCGTCGACTACATCAGCAAGCCCTTCTCGCCCGACGCGCTCCGCGCCGTCGTCTCGGCCGTCGTCAACGGGTCCGCGACCCGTCCCGGAGGGGCTGAAGCCAGCGGGCCCACGCCCGCGAGCCGCGCCGCTGTCTCGGAGGCGCTGTCTCTGTCGACGGCCAGCGCGGCGACCGCCGACGACGCGGGCGGCCTCGCGGGCTTCTCCTTGTTGGGTGACCTCGCCGTCGTGTCGCTCGGCGAGGTGTTCTCGATGCTCAAGGACCGCGCCCAGACGGGCGTCCTGCGGGTCGTCAACACGTCGACTGCGGCGCAGATCGAGATCGCGTTTCGGGGCGGGCAGATCGATCTCGCGGGCGCCGCGGGCGTCGCCGAGGAGTTCCTGCTGGGCCGCTTCGCCGTCGAGCGCGGCGACGTGCCGGGAGCGGCCCTCGACGCCGTGCTCGAAGAGCGTCGGCGCGCGACCAGCAAGCCTCCGCTCTTCGGCGCCGATCTCGTCACGCGCGGCCTGCTCACGGAGGCGCAGCTCAAGCGCATCATGGCGCGACAGACGAGCGAGCTCGTCTACGAGACGCTGCGCTGGATGCACGGCTACTTCCAGCTGCGCCTCGCACCCGAGGGCGCGACGGCCGGCACCGATTCGGGCATCCTCGCGCTCGCGCGCGGCGCCGCGCTCGCGATCGACGTCGATCGTCTTCTGCTCGAAGGCTTTCGCCGCGTCGACGAGTGGCGAGTCATCGGCCGCGTCGTCGAGGCCGCCGATCAGGTCTACGTGCGCGACTAAGATCGCATCGCCGCGCTCCCAGGCGCGACCTTCACGCGCGAGGAGCTCTCCGTCCTCGAGCGCGTCGACGGCCGCCGCTCCGTGCGCGAGATCGTGCGCGCGCTGCGCCTCGGGTCCTTCGACGTCTCGCGGATCCTGTTCCGCCTCCTGCGTGCGCGCTTGATCCGCGCGCGCGTCACGCCGTCTGTTGTTTCGGGACCCTGAGAGGGTCCCGCGCCCCCGGCGGGCTCCGGCCGGCGAAGCCGGCCTGCGCCCTTTCGCAACTTCGGGACCCTGAGAGGGTCCCGCGCCCCCGGCGGGCTCCGGCCGGCGAAGCCGGCCTGCGCCCTTTCGCAACTCAGGCGCTGAGCGCGGCGCCGACGGGCTGGTCCGCGCGGATGAGCTTGTAGCCGAGGCCGCGCACCGACTGCAGACGATCGCCGAGGCGGCCCATCTTCGTGCGCAGGTTCAGCACGTGCGTGTCGACGGTTCGCACGCGCCCGACGTGGCGGTAGCCCCACACGCGCGACAGCAGCTCTTGGCGCGTGAACACGCGCCCCACGCGATCGACGAGGAAGCGCAGGAGCTGGAATTCGTAGGGCGTGAGGCCGAGCGGCTCGCCCGATACGAAGGCCTGGCGGATCTCGCAGTCGAGCATCATCTCGCCGTAGCGGATCTGCAGCGGCGAGCCCGGGCGCTTGTCTCGTGCGTGAAGTTGATGCAGGCGGGCCGTGAGCTCTTCCGCCGACAACGGCATGAGGATGAAATCATCGGCGCCCGTCTCGGGATCGAGGCCCGACACGCGCGAGACCTCGACGCACACGAGGACGCGCGTCGCGACCATCTCGGGACGAGCGCGCAGCCGCTTGATGGCGTCGCGTCCAATCTCGAGGTGGGCGCCCGCCTCGACGACGGCGATGTCCGCGGGCGCGCTCTTACGGTCGAGCTCGGCGAAGTCGTAGCCGACGACCGTGACCTGGTGGCCGAGGCTCCTCAGGAGCGCCGCCGGCGCGTCCGCGCGCACGTCGTTTTGACCACGATCGAGCGTGACGACGACGATGCGAAGCGGGATCCCGGAGAGACGCATGGCTGTGGGCGCCCGAGCAGAACCTTCTGCTCGAACATGCATCACACTAGTCGAGGTCACGTTAACCGGACGTTTCCAGGGTGCACATTCGATGTAACGGTGGCGCCACGACCATCACGACGACCGTTGCTGAGCGGTCGTCGTGCGGCTAGAGCACGGTCCAACGCTTCGGCAGAAAGTACTCTTCGTAGATCCGCATCGCGTAACGATCGGTCATCCCCGTGATGAAATCGGCGATCGCGCGCGGCAGGCCGTCCGACTCGGGCACGCCCTTCGGCCAGTGCTTCGCGCGAAATTCGTCGCCGTGCGCGTGAAAGTAGCCCCACAGCTCGGAGATGATCCGCTGCGCCTTCTCGAATTCGCCTCGGATTTCAGGACGCTCGTAAACCGTCTCGTAGAGGAAGTCGCGCAGCGCGATGAGCGCGTCGAGCACCTCGTCGCTCATTCGGATCTGGCGTTTCTCTTCGAGCCGAGACGACGCGACCATGTCGCCCACCATGCGCGCGACGCGATCGCTGTGCGTCTGGCCCAGGATCGCGAGAATCTCCTTGGGCACGGCCGCGAGATCGACGACGCGCCCGCGCACGGCGTCGTCCAGGTCGTGGTTCACGTAGGCGACGATGTCGGCGATGCGGACGATCTGGCCCTCGAGCGTCATCGCCATGAGGTTGGCGTTGTCCGAGATGATGTGGCCCTTGCCCTTCGAGTGCTTGAGGATGCCGTCGCGCACCTCGACGCTGAGGTTGAGGCCTTCCCCGTCGCGCTCGAGCTTCTCGACGACGCGGATCGACTGCTTGACGTGGTGGAAGCCGTCGGGCATCAGCTTCGCGAGCACCTTCTCGCCCGCGTGGCCGAACGGCGTGTGGCCGAGGTCGTGGCCCATGACGATCGCCTCGGTGAGTGATTCGTTGAGGCGCAGCGCGCGCGTCACAGTGCGCGCGACTTGCGCGACCTCGAGCGTGTGCGTGATGCGCGTGCGGTAGTGATCGCCCTCGGGCGCGAGGAAGACCTGCGTCTTGCCCGCGAGACGTCGGAACGACTTCGAGTGGATGATGCGATCGCGATCGTGCTGGAAGATGGGGCGCGTGTCGTCGGGCGGCTCGGGGCGCGCGCGGCCCTTCGACAGCCGGCTCTTCTGCGCGAACGAGGACAGCACGAGCTCCTCGTCCGCCTCGAGCTGTTCTCGAATGGTCATTTGCCCCTCCCTTTGCGTTTGCCCCCGCCGCCCCGTTTGTCGGGCGCGGCTTTCCCGCGTTTCGCGTGTCTACGCTCCGTAGCCGCGCGCCCCTCGGCGGTCCGCCCGCCCCGCTCCGGCTTGTCGCGCCGGCGCTCCGGCCGCGCCTGCTCGTGACCGGCGAGCGCGAAGTCGACCTTGCGGCGCACGACGCTCACCGACTGAACGACGACCTTGACCGTGTCGCCCAGCGCGAACACGCGCCCCGAGCGCCGGCCCACGAGACGGCACGTCGCCTCGTCGAACTCGTAGAAGTCGTCGCTGAGCGCGCCGACACGCACGAGACCTTCGACGAAGGGATCGTCGATGACGACGAACACCCCGAAGCCCGCGACGCCCGAGATCGTGCCGTCGAACTCGTCGCCGATGCGATCGCGCAAGAAGAAGGCGCGGTACAGGTCGATGACCTCGCGCTCCACTTCCATGGCCTGCCGCTCGGAGAACGACGACGCGGCGGCCATCGTCTGCAGCACCTCGCGGCGCGGCGGCGGCACGACCGTCGCTGGCTTCCAGCCGCCCGACGGCTTGCCCATCGTCGCGAGCCGCGTCTTGAGCAGCCGGTGCACCATGACGTCCGGGTAACGGCGAATCGGCGACGTGAAGTGCAGGTAGTCCGACGACGCGAGCCCGAAGTGCCCGACGTTGACGACGTCGTAGGTCGCTTGCTTGAGCGACCGCAGCAGTTGGAACGACAGCGGCTTTTCGGCCGGATGTCCCTTGAGCTTCGCGAGCACGGCGCATAGCCCTTTGGGCGTGCGCGCCTCGTCGACGTCGACGGCAATGCCGTAGTGCTCGGCGAGGTTGACGAACTCTTCGATGCGGCTGCGATCGGGCGGGGCGTGGATGCGCCACACGGTGTCCTCGCCGCGGACGCGGAAGCTCGTCGCGACGGCCTCGTTGGCGGCCAGCATGAACTCTTCAATCATCGAATAGGCCGAGCGTTCGCCCGGGTCGCGGCGCGACTTGCTGATGGCGCGCACGAGGCGCGGATCGTCGTCGTCGAGCTCGACCTTGGGCTCGGGCAGATCGAGCTCGAGCGCGCCGCGCGCGAAGCGCTTCGTCCGCATCTGCCGCGCGAGCGAGTCCATGTGGCGCAGCGCCGGCAGGAAAGGTTCGTACTTCTTGCGCTTGCCCCGCGTGTCGCCGCCGAGCGCCGCCGCGACGCCCGGATAGTCGAGCCGCGCGCGCGAGTGAATGACGGCGGCGCAGAAGTCGGTGCCCGTGACATCGGCGTGCTTGTCGAGATCGATGCGGACGACCATGGCGAGCCGGTCGGCCTCGGGAACGAGCGAGCACATGTGGCCCGAGAGCGCCTCGGGCAGCATGGGGATCGCGCGGTTCGGCAGGTAGATGCTGACGCCGCGTCGTTGCGCCTCGACGTCGAGCGGCGAGCCTTCGCGCACGTAGTGCGAGACGTCGGCGACGGCGACCCACAGGCGCGTGCCGCCGTGAGGCAGCTTCTCGATGGCGACGGCGTCGTCGAAGTCGCGCGCCGTCTCGGGATCGATCGTCGTGAACTCGATCTTGCGGAGGTCCGCCCGGTCGAACTGGTCGGCGAGGCGCACCTCCTTGGGCACGCCCGCGGCGATGCGCGCGACCTCGTCGGGAAACTCCTCGGTGACGTCCGCGCAGGCGAGGACCTTCTCGACCTCGGTGCGCGGGTCATCGGGATCGCCGAGCACCTTGAGCACCTTCGCTTCGAGCGGCCCGTCGGGAACGTCGGGGTAGCGGGTGATTTCCGCCACGACCGATTGACCGATGAGGCCCGCTTCGCCCGGGATCTTGCCCGTGAGGCTCACGGCGCCCGTGATGCGCGGATCGTCGGGCTGGAGGATCGTCTGCTTGCCGGCGCGCGCGAGCTGGCCCGTGATTTTCGCGCGCCCGCGCGAGATGACCCGCAGGACGCGCCCTTCGATACCGCGCGTCGCGGGCCACGCCTCCACCTCGACGGTGTCGGCGTCCATGGCGGCGCCGCGGCTGCGCGCCGAGACGTGCACGTCCTCTGATTTGTCGTCGGGCACGACGAAGCCGTAGCCGGCGGGGTGAATCTTGATGCGGCCCGTGAGCTTGCGAATGAGAGACCGGGGCGCGGTCGGTTGGGTTTCGGAGTCTGAGCGATCGAATGACAAAGTGAATTTCCGTTTCTTGTTTCTGGTCAGGGAGCGGGTCGCGGGCCGGGCGCGCGAAGCGCGTATAGCTTCTTGTCGTCCGAACCCACGAAGATGGTGCCATCCGCGGCGAGGATCGGCGAGCTGTCGACGTCGCCGCCGAGCTCGACCGACCAGCGCGGGTGGCCGTCAGGCTCGAGACAATAGAGGCGGTCATCCTGCGAGCCGAACAGGATGGCGCCCTTGGCGTCGATGAGCGCCGAGGAAACGACGCGGTCACCGCTGCGAAAGGTCCAGTCGAGCGTACCGTCGAGGCGCACGGCGTACAGCTGTGCGTCGAACGAGCCGACGTAAATCGTGCCGTTGCCGATCGCGACCGAGGCGCGCACATCACCGCCGGTCGTAAAAGCCCAGCGAAGCGTGCCGTCGCCGCCGAGCGCGTAGATCTTGTGGTCGTCCGAGCCGACGTAGATCGTGCCGTCGTCGCCGACCGAGGGCGCGGCGTCGACGTCGCCGCCCGTCCGGAAGTCCCATCGCTTCGTGCCGTCGGGCGCAATGCCGTAGATGAGATCGTCCTGGGAGCCGGCGACGACGGTCCCGTCGGACAGCACGGCGGGCGCCGAGGCGACGTGCCCGCCCGTCGCGAAGCGCCAGCGCAGCGTCCCGTCGGGGTTGATCGCGTAGATGCCGTCTCCCCCCGTATAGATGACACCGTCCGGGCCGATCGTCGGGCCCGCGTCGACGTCGCAACGGCTCGCCTCGGGACCGACGCCGATCCGCTGCGGGCACGCGCCGATCTGGAAGATCCAGCGCGGCTTGCCGGCCGCCGGCGTCACGGCGTAGAGGTGATCGTCGTCGGAGCCGATGTAGATCGTTCCGTCGTGCGCGACGGCGGGCGAGCCGAAGATGATGTCGCCCGTGGCGTACATCCACTTCGTCGCGCCGTCTCGGCCCACGGAGTACAGACGCCCATCGTGCGAGCCGAACAGGACGGCGCCGTCGGCGGCGATCGCGGGCGACGACACGATGGGGCCGCCGGCTTGAACGATCCAGGCGACGTCTGGCTTGAGGGTCGGCAGCACGAACGGCGAGCGACCGCGGTGCGTGGAGCCGAGTCGGAACATCGCCTGGGCGGGCTCGGCCGCGTACTGCGGGAGCGCTGGGGTGGCGGCGCCGCCTGGGGACGCCGGCGCAGCGGCCCGCGCGGCCGCCGTTCCCGCGGCCTGCGCCCAAACGCACGAGCCCGCTTCGCACACACGATCCAGTTTGCAGTCCCGATCGGAACCACAGGCGTTCGCGCCCCAATGCGCACACGCCACACCGACCACGGAGGCCACGCTCGAGAGGGCGAGAAGAACGGAGAGAGTGGCGGTCTGGGACAGCGGGGCGCGCTCACGGAGAGGCGCCACCCTCGAACGAAACGAAACTCTGATGGCGCAAGACTAGGGCAAAACGAGAAAGGCGCAAGCGCCGACCTCCCGCGGTCGCGAGCGCGCGTGCGGCGCGGGATTTCCCCCGACATGGCGCGAAAGCGCGGTGTCGGAAGTTTCCTGTTATCGTGACGGACCGTGCGATTCCGTTCGGCCCTCGCGCTCTTTGCCTTCACGCTGGGGTGCGGCGCGTGCGGCAAGAAACCGACGGCGACGCCAGCGACGACGACGCCCGCCCCGCCCGTCGTCGCGATGAAGCCGGATGCGTCGCCGGACGCATCGCCCGCCCCCGTCCCTGCGGCGCTCGCGAAGCTCAATCGCTCCGCGATTCGCCACGTCATCATCGTGAGCGAGGACGGGCTGCGCCCCGACGCGCTCACCTCGGTGCCCGCGCCCGTGCACGAAGACGTGATGAGGCGTGGCTCTTACTCGCTGCACGCGCGCACGATCCGCCGCGCCTCGACGCTGCCCTCGCACGCGGCGATGCTGTCGGGCTTCGACGTCAAGGAGCACGGCCTCTTCTGGAACTCGTGGCACCCCGATCGCGGTTGGATTCACGTCCCGACCGTCTTCGACGCCGCCCAGAACAACGGCGGCACGTCCGCGGCCTTCGTCGGCAAGAAGAAGCTCGAGCACATCGCCCACCCCGGCTCCGTCGACATGTTCTCGCGGCCGGGCTACTTCTGTAAAAAGGTCGTCGACCAGGCCTCGAAGTACTTCGTCGAGAACAAACCCTCGGTCGAGTTCATCCATTTCTCCGACCCGGACGATCTCGGCCACGCCGTCGGCTGGATGTCGAACCCGCAGCTCGAGGCCGTCAAGCACGCCGACAAGTGCCTCGGCGTGCTCGTCGACGCCGTCCACGCCGCGGGGCTCGACGGCGAGACGCTCTTCATTCTTTCAGCCGATCACGGCGGCCACGGCCGCAACCACGACGGCAAGATCGAAGAGGATCGCCTCATCCCCTGGATCGCCTGGGGCCCCGGCGTCCGCGTGGGCCACAAGATCGAGAGCCCCATCATCACGCTCGACACCGCCGCAACCGCGTTGTGGGCGCTCCGCTACCCGTACCCGCCCGGGCTCAAGGGTAAGCCCGTCCTCGAAGCGTTCGACCCCGCCTTCGTCGACGCCTTCGTGGACGCCGTCGTGCCCGACGCGCCAAAGCCGACCGCGAAGTCTCCGCGGATGGCGCCGTCAAAATAGCGTTCAGAACAGATTGATCGCGAGGTTCGCGATCGACCAGTTGTACAGCGTCTCGTTCTGATAGGAAGCGGCCGTCACGGTTGACTCGACGTCGAGAGACCAGTTCCACCCCTGAACGAGCTCGAGACCGAGGCCGCCCATGACGGCCCCGCCCCAGTCGGTGTAGAGCGCATCATCGCGGCTGAACTGCGCCATACCGAACCCGCCCTTGAGGAAGAAGCGGTCACCGATGAACATCTGCAGCGCCGCGAGCTGGGCGGTTTGCGAGAAGGAATGCGCGCGCGCGACGCCCCCTTCGACGATCGACCGATCGACTGTCGATCCCTCGATGTCCCACAACAGCAGCAAGCCGGGCCGCAAGCCGATGCCGAGGCGCGCCGTGTAGGAGAGCCCGTTGTGCTTCCACGTGTCGGCGCCTGATTCGCTGAGCGCGATCCCGCCGAAGCCGATGCCGCCGCCGATCGTAAATGGCCGATCGGTCACGCGGCGAGGGGCCGGTGGCTGGAGCAAGTGGTGATAGTGGTAGTAGCCCTGCGGCTGGCCATAGCTCGGAGGTGGGCCGTAGCCGCCGCCGTAGCCGCCTTGATTCGCGCCGCCGTAGCCGTTCGAGTTGCCGACGGGAGGGCCGTAGTAGGTCCGCGGCTGGGCCGGAGGCACGTAGCCGGGCGGCGGGCCATAGCCAGGCGGATAGCCGTCGTCTGAAGCCGGCGCCGGCTCGGCGCCCGCCCCCGGCGGAGGGGGCGACGGCGCGGCGGGGGCCGGAGCGGCGGGGGTCGGCGGCATCGCTGGACCGGGGCTGGCGGGCTGCGCAGCGGCGGGCGGCGTCGCGCCGGGTCCGGCGGGGAACGGCCCGAAAGGAGCGTCCGGGCCCTGTTGCGCCCAGGCCGCGGTCGTGTGCACGGCGGTGTGAAGGAGAAGAACGGTCGTGACTGCAATAACGCGCTTCATTGGAGGAACCCTCCCGGAACAAGGCTGATGACGAGGTCGATGACGGGGCCGACAAGCCAGGGGCCACTTCGCCCCGAACACTGTGGCTCCGGGAACTGCAAGTCGAACGCCAGCCAGCGGCCTGAGAAATCCGGGAGGCTCACGTCGCGATCGTAGCTCCGCGACGACACGAGGCAAGCATCGTGGCACGGGTCGTCAGAACTTTCGTACGGGGGGCTCGCCGGGCGTCGCCGACGGGGACCCTTTCGGCACGAGGCGCCGCACCCGAACCAGGTCGGGATCGGACGTCTGACCGCGGCGCACCATGACCGGGATGCGCGCGCCCGAACGGAGCGCGCGCCGCTGCGGCTGATCGCGGCCCGATTCGGACGGCGCCGTCGGATCGAGGCGGCGCGAGAGGCGCCCCACGACCTCGACGACGTCGCCCGGCGCGATCACGATCTCGGCGCCGAGCACCTCGCGCTCGTCGAGGCGGAGGCGAGTGAGGAACGGGTGATCGAGCTCGAGGAGCGTCGTGCTGCGAAACTGCACGCGCTCGTCGGCGGGGAACGGATCGACGAGCATGCCGCCCGCGACCTCGACCCAGATCGGCTCGTCGGTGCCGTCGTCGAGGAGGAAATCGAACGCCGCTTCGTGGAAGAAGCTCGTCGACAGGAGCGCGCCGCGGCGGAAGCGCACGAGCGACCACACGGCCTGGCGGCCTTCGAGCGCCGAGGCCGAGGTGCGACGCGCGACGACGACGCCGCGCACGGCGACGGCGCGCCGATCGGGCAGCGCGCGCAGCTCCGAGATGCGGTGGCGGCGCCCGAGAGAGACCAGCCGGTGGAGGCGGCCCGCGAGGCGCACGGCGATGGGCCCCCACGCGGCCGACGCGCCGACGGCGGCCCCCAGCGCATAGGCCGCCCCGACCAGGCCGTGACCCCACACCGCGAGCATCCCCGCGACGGCGAGCGCCGTGGCCGCGGTCGATGTCGCCGCCGTCGTGACGCGCACGCCGCGCGGGAACGACA
>JBBQJG010000063.1:0-21905 GCA_038325725.1 Polyangia bacterium
GGGCTCGGTGACGACGGAGATCTGGCTCTTGCGGGTCTCGGGCGCGGCGGCGGCCTGCGCATACAAAGAGACGGCGCGCGGCCGGTAGCGGCCGGCGTCGAGCGTGCGGCGCGCGGGCTCGAGCCGGTGCACGGTGTGGAACGCGTCGAGCGCGCGGGGCACGTCGCCGCGATCGACCTGCAGGACGCCGACGAGCAGGTTCACCTCGACGAGCAGCTGCGTGAGCTCGGGCGCCGGCGGCGCGGTCGCGAGCGCGAGCTCGGCCTGGCGGAGACGCTCGAGCGCGACGTCGTACTCGAAGCGGCTGTAGGCGTCGCGGGCCGCGCGCACGAGCTCGCGCGCGCGCGGGCGCAACGTCGCGTCGGCCTCGGTGCCCGAGTCGGCGAGCGGCGCCTCGAGCGCCTCGCGCGCCGTCTCGCGCGGCAGGGCGAGATCGCGCCGGCTCTCGAGCCGCGCCCGCAGCGCGCCCAGCGCCGCGTGGCTGGCCGCGCCGTGCCCGACGTCGGCGAGACCCACGCGCGTGGGCGCCGCCGCGCCCGCGCTCGACGACGCCACGACAATCGCGATGAAAGCCGCCGGGAAAAGCGCGGGCGGCGAGGCTCGGCGGCGCACGTGTCTATAATACCCGCGCATGGCCGAGGGAGACCAGGCGCCACGCCGCTACGACCTGCTCGAGCGCGTCGCCGTCGGAGGCATGGCCGAGATCTTTCGCGCCAAGGCCACGGGTGCGCACGGCTTCGAGAAGATCCTCGCCATCAAGCGCATCCTCCCCGACCTCGCGAACGATCCCGAGTTCGAAAACCGCTTCATCGCCGAGGCCAAGCTGGCCGTCGCGCTCACGCACGCGAACGTCGTGCAGATCTTCGACTTCGGTCGCTTCTCGGGCTCGCTGTACATCGCCATGGAGTACGTCGACGGCCCCGATCTCGGGCGCTACTTCAAGGGCGCCATCGAGCAGGCCGAGCGCGTGCCGCTCGGCGCCGCGATGCACGTCGCCATGGAGATGTGCAAAGGCCTCGACGTCGCGCACGCGCGGCGCATCGTGCACAGCGACATCTCGCCTTCGAACATCCTGCTGTCGCGCATGGGCGAGGTGAAGATCGCAGACTTCGGCATCGCGCGCGCCGCCGCCGACGCCGCCGTCACCGTCGCCGTGGCCGAGGGCGGCAACCGAATCATGGGCAAGTGGCCGTACATGTCGCCCGAGCAGACGCGCGGGCAGCCGCTCGACGCGCGGTCTGATCTGTTCTCGGCGGCAGTCGTCATGTACGAGCTGTTCACGTCGACGACGTTGTTCCGTGGGCGCGACGTCAAGGAGATCGTCGCCAACGTGCGCTCGATGCCGATCCCGGCGCCGTCGACGAGGCGCGCGTCGTTGCCGCCCGCGCTCGACGAGGTGCTCGGCCGCGCGCTCGAGCGCGACCCGGCGCGCCGCTACCAACAGGCGTCCGATCTGCTGCGCGCGCTCGTCGAGCTCAGCTACTCGCACACGGTCGTCGCGACGGCGATGGACGTCGCTGATACGATAGCGCGCTGGTTTCCGCCGCCGCCGCCCGCGGCCGCGCCGCCGCCCGAGATCGACGCCGACGCGCTCATCCGCGCCGAGCTCGGGGTCGTCGAGGCGCCCGCCGCGGAGAAGGTCGGCAGCTCCCGCCTCACGGTGCGCGGCGCGACGCCCGCCATGGCCGCCGACGACGGCGAGTCCGACGCCGGCGCGGCCCAAGATCACCTTCGTGCGCGGCGAGGTGGGCGCCGACGGCGTGCCCGTCTGGGAGCTCACCGTCGCGGGTGATCCCGCCGTCGTGCCACCGGAGGCGACACCTCCCCGCGCGCGGAGGCGCCTCTTGGGCGCCGCAATCATCACCGTGCTCGGCGTGGTCGTCGCGGCGTTGGTCGCGCGGGGCGTCCGTCACGAAGGCGTCCCGCCCGCCGACGCCGAGCTCGTCGTCGAATCGAGCCCCGCCGGCGCGCACGTCACGTTCGATGGACGCGCGTTGACGGCGCTGACGCCGACGACGATTCCCGTCGCGCGCCCCAACGCCGGCGAGCGGCATCGCCTCGTCGTCGAGCTGACGGGGCATCGTCCCTGGGAGAACGCCGCCGTCGTGCTGCAACCGGGCTCGCGCGCGTTCTACGGCCCGCAGCTCGAGCCGCTCGCCACCAAGCTCGTCGTCCACAGCGAGCCGTCGGGCGCCGACGTCGATCTCGACGGGCGCGGCGTCGGCCGCACGCCGCTCGCGGGTCTCAGCGTGCCGGCGGACGGCGGCGCCCACAAGCTGCGCCTGCGTCACCACGGCTTTCTCGACGAGACGGCCGAGGTGACGCTTCTCGACCGGCGGGACGTCGTCGTCGAGCGCCGACTCGTACCCGCCCCGCGCTTCGGCACGATCGACCTGCACGTCGAGCCGTGGGCGCTCGTCTACCTCGATGGCCGACAGATCGGCGAAGCGCCCGTCAAAGGCCTCTCGCTGCCGCTCGGCCACCACCGCCTCAAGCTCGTGAACCCGGTCCAGCACCGCCACACGACCGTCGCCGTCGACGTCCCCGCGAAGCACGCGTACCGCGTGCGCCTGCCCTAGGCTTCGTCGTCGCCGGGCGCCTCGGCGATGCGCGCCATGCCGAGGCGGCCGAGGATCTTGTGGATCGACATGCGATCGATCCCGGCGGCGCGCGCCGCGGCCGAGACGTTTCCGCCGTGGGCGTCGAGCAGCGCGCGCACGTAGCGGCGCTCGAAGGCCTCGATCAGGTCCTGCTTGGCGACCTTGAACGGCACCGTTGGATCGATGGGGATCTGGAAGGCGCCGCCGGCCTCACCTGACGGAACGATGTCGGGCTCGAGGCGCGCCGGCCCGAGGCCGAGGCCCCCGAGCGACGACTCGCCCAGCGACTGTTTGAACAAGACGGCGCGCTCGACGAGGTTGCGCAGCTCGCGGACGTTGCCGGGCCACTCGTGGCGCTGCATGAGCTCGATCGTCTCGGCGCGCGGCGCGCGCTCGCGGCCGCCGGGCAGGCTCGCGACGATGTGCTCGACGAGCAGCGGGATGTCCTCGCGCCGTTCGCGCAGCGGCGGCACGGCGACGTGCGCGACGGCGAGGCGATAGTAGAGGTCCTCGCGAAAGCGCCCGCGGTTGACCTCGACGGCGAGGTCGCGGTTCGTCGCCGCGACGACGCGGATGTTGACCTTCTTCATCGCCGCGCCACCGACGCGGCGGATCTCCTTGCGCTCGAGCGCGCGCAACAGCTTCGGCTGGAGCTCGAGTGGCAGCTCGCCGATCTCGTCGAGGAACAGCGTGCCACCGTCGGCCCGCTCGAAGGCGCCCACGTGCGCCGCCGTCGCGCCCGTGAACGCGCCGCGCTCGTGGCCGAAGGCCTCGCTCTCCATGAGGTTGGCCGGGATCGCGCCGCAGTCGAGCACGACGAACGGCCCGCCGCGCCGGCGCGATTGCCCGTGCAGCGCCTCGGCGACCAGCTCCTTGCCCGTCCCCGTCTCGCCGGTGACGAGCACCGTCGCCTCGGTGGGCGCGATGAGCGCGAGCCGCGCGAACATCTCGCGCATGACGACGCTGCGGCCCACGAGCCCGGCGTAACGATCTACGGACGCAAGCTCGATCTCGACGGACTCGTCGAGCGGATCGAAGCGCAGCCGCGTGTCGCCGACGTAGATCGAAGCGCCCGGCGGCACGTAGACGTCGCGGACGCGCAGCCCCGCGACGAAGGTTCCGTTCGTCGACTCGAGATCGCGCAGGCGATACCCCTGCGCATCGAGGCGGATCTCGAAGTGCGTGCGCGAGACCTTGGCGTCGCGGAGCGTGAGGTCCGCGCCCGCGCGCGCGCCGACGCGGATGACGACCGCTTCGAAGTCGCGCGTGACGCCGGCGTCGGGTCCGGCGACGACGGTGAGCCGGCAGCGACGCACGAGCAGGCTGCTCGGCGGCGCGTCGTCGCCGTGCCCGTAGGCGATCCAGGTCCCCGTGCGCAGATCGTCAGAGGCCACGGCCCGCTCCGTGGCGCGCGTGGAGGAGCCCGGCGGCGAGGCCGATCCACGGCGGGATGAACAACGCGATCAGCGAGGCGTTGTGCTGATGGAACGGCGGCAGCGCCTTGAGCGCCCACCCGAGCAGCGCGAACAGGAGCGCCGCCACCGACACGCGCAGCGCCGCGAGCGCCGCGCGGCGCGAGCCGAACGCGACGCCGAGCCCCAGGACGACGAGCGCGAGCGCCCAGGGCGCGCACAGGAAGATGTTCTCGTTGCGGTGCGCGACGACGTGGTCCGTGAAGCCCCACACATAGACAAGAAAACAGCCGAGGAACCCGACGACGAGGCCCCAGAGGGCCACGAGGATCCCGAGCGTGACGCGCGCGAGCTTGTTCAGCGGCGCGGCCCAACCGAGCGCGAGGAACGCGACGCCGAGCCCCAAACCAATGAGCAGCATCGTCACGAAGCGCGACGGCGGCACGTGCAGAGGGTCGGGGCGGGTCGCGCGGTAGATCGTCTGCTCGCTCGCGACGAGCGGGTGCGGGCCCGCGGGGCCGGGGAGCATCACGGCGTGCAGGCCCTCCGCGAGCTCCTCGGGGATGTACATCTCGCCCCACCTGTCGATGGGACGATCGGTGCGCCCCGCGAGGATGAAGTCGAGCGCGAGCGCGAACCAGGGTGCGCCCGCCGTCATGCGCAGCGCCTGCTCGCGCAGCGTGAGGCGCCCGGGCGCGCGCGACGCCTCGCGCAGCGCGCCGCCCGTCGCGCGATCGATCGCGTCGCGCACGCGCGTCGAGCAGTTGTCGAGGAAGTAGTCGTACTTGTATTCGCGCTTGTCGGGGCGTGCGTTCTCGTCGAGCCGGTCGCGCAACGCGCGCTTTTCCGCGGCCGGCAGCGCAAGCTCCTGCAGCACGATGCCGCGGTTCTCACGTTCGTAGGACGCGAGCGTCCCCGGCAGCGACGACACCGAGAGCCAATACGTGAGGCGGCCCTTCAAGAAATCGAAGATGAGGCGCGACGAATCGAAGCGAAAGGTGCCGAAGTTGTAGACGCGATCGGTCCCCGACTTCCGATCGCGCACGAGGAGCGCGTCGTGCCCGAACATGAAGAAGGGGTGATCGCCCGGCCCGAACGTCAGCGCGTAGATCGATAGCGGATCGTCGACGACGACCGGCGCGGGGGCCGCGATCGCGACGGGTGTCGCCGGCGTGCCGGATTGCCCGCGCGCGAGCGTCGAGGCGAGCGTGACGGCGAGCGCGAGGGCCACAGATACCCGCTGCATCCGCCGCGAGGGTAGCACGCACGCGCGCGTCTTGAGACCCCGCCTTATCGAACTCGGCGCAACACGGCGGCGAAGAATCCGTCCGTGTCGTGCAGGTGCGGCAACAGGCGCAGCGACAAGCCGTCACCCACGGCGGCCGCGCGCTCCTTGCCCCAGATCTCCTTGACGGGCACGCGCACGAAGTCGTCGCGCTCGGCCACAAAGCGCGCGACGACGCCTTCGTTCTCGTCCTCGATCACGCTGCAAGTCGCGTACAAAAGCCGCCCGCCGACGGCGACGAGCGGCGCGTACGTCACGAGCAATCCGAGCTGGCGGGCCGGGAACGCTTTTACGGTCTGCGCCGTCAGGCGCCAGCGCGCCTCGGGGTTGCGGCGCAGCGTGCCGAGGCCCGAGCAAGGCGCGTCGACGAGCACGCGATCCCACCCGGCAACCTTGGCATCCGACGGAAAGATCGTCCCCTCGCCCTCGATGGGACGCGCGGCGACGTTCGTGAGGCCGGCGCGCCGCGCGCGGCGACGCAGCTCTTCGAGCTTCTTGCCGTCGGTGTCCAGGGCGAGCAGGCGCCCCTTGTTGCTCATCGCAGAGCCGATGGCGAGCGTCTTGCCGCCCGCGCCCGCGCACGCGTCGACGACGCGCCCGCCCGGGGGCGGCGCGACGAGCTCGGCGACGACCTGGCTGCCTTCGTCCATGACCTCGAACAGGCCCTCTTGAAACGCCGACAGCCCGAACGCGTTGACGCGCGTCTCGAGCACGAGCCCCGCGGGCGCGAGCGGCGTCGGCTTGGCGATGACGTGCTCTTCAGCCAGCCGCGCCGCGAGCGCGTCGCGCGAGATGCGCGCCGTGTTCACCCGCAGCGCCATGGGCGCGCGGACGTTCATGGCCTCGACGAGGGCCGCGGCGCCCTCGGCGCCAAAGTCGTTGGTCAGCGTCTCGAGCAGCCACGACGGCACCGAGAGGCGCACGGCCTCGCGCTCGAGCCCCGTGCGGCGCCCGAGGCCGGCGTCGTCACCGACCGCGCGCGAAAGATCGACCTCGGCCCCCAGCAGGCGCTTCGACTCGGCCGCGGCGGCGTCGGGCGGCAAGCCGTCGCGCACCTCGTAGATGACGAGCTTGAGCTCGTCGCGCGCCGCGGGCGAAAGCTCCTTCGTGTCGCGCCCGCCCAGCTCCTCAAGAATCGCGTCGAGCCGCCGATCCATCCGAATGAGGCCGTAAATCGTCTCGGAGATCTTTCGTCTGTCCCCGCTCGGAAGCTCACGGTGTGCGCGGAAGCTGCGCGCGATGATGTCGCTCGCAAAGCCCCACTCCGCGCGCGCCTCGGCCGCGAGCTCGAGCGCGATCGCCCGCGAATGTCCCTGCAACCGAGCGCCCTGCGACCGGGGCAGCATCACGAACCCAATGTTAGAGTGAGCACGATGCCAACAGCGCCCCTCCCCGTTCTCGAAGCGACCGGCAAGCCGAACCCGTACGCCGTCGCGCAGGACCAGCTGGATCGCGCCGCGAAAATCTGCGGTCTATCTCCTGACGTCAAAGCCATTCTCTCCCAGCCCAAAAACGAGCTCATCGTGAACTTTCCGGTCCGTATGGATAACGGAGAGTACCGGATGTTCAAGGGCTACCGCGTCCAACACAACAACGTCCTGGGGCCGTACAAGGGAGGCATTCGTTACCACGAGCAGGTCTCCCTCGACGAGGTCAAAGCGTTGGCCTCCTGGATGACCTACAAGGGCGCGCTGCACGACATCCCCTTCGGCGGCGGAAAAGGCGGCATCAAGTTCATGCCGCGCAGCCACTCGGCGACCGAGCTCGAGCGCATCACGCGGCGCTTCACGCACGCCCTCGGCTCGAACATCGGGCCGGACTACGACATCCCCGCGCCCGACGTCGGCACGAACGGCCAGATCATGGTCTGGATGATGGACACGTACATGAACGTCGTCGGGTTCGACGTCCGGAACGCGAGCCGCGGCGTCGTCACGGGCAAGACGATCACGGCGGGCGGCTCGTACGGCCGCGAGACGGCGACGGGTCAGGGCATCGTCCACTGCATCACCGAGTGGGCGCGCGACAAGCGCTTCGAGCTCAACGGCTCGACGTTCACGGTGCAGGGCTTCGGCAACGTCGGCTCGCACGCGAGCAAGATCCTCGCGCGCACGGGCGCCTCGCTCACGGCGACGGGCGACTACAAGGGCTACATCTTCAACGGCGACGGCATCAACCCGTTCAAGCTCTCCGAGTACGTCGGCAAGACGGGCTCCGTCATCGGCTACCCGGGCGCCAAGGAGATCTCGCGCGCCGACTTCTTCGCCACCAAGGCCGACATCCTGATCCCCGCGGCGCTCGAGCTCGAGATCGGCGTCGTCGAGGCGACGGCGATCGACGTCAAGCTCGTCGTCGAGGGCGCGAACGGCCCGACGGAGACGGCGGCCGAGCCCATCCTCGCCGAAAAGGGCATCGACCTCATCCCCGACATCCTCGCGAACTCGGGCGGCGTCGTCGTCAGCTACTACGAGTGGCTGCAGAACAAGCGCTCGGAGCGCTGGGAGCTCGAGGAGGTCGAGGAGCGCCTCGCCAAGCAGATGAAGCGCACCTTCCTCGCCGTGACCGAGTACGCCGCGATGAAGAAGTGCGACTGGCGCATGGCCGCCATGGGCATCGCCCTCGAACGCCTCGGCAAGGCCTACGCGGAACGCGGAATCTTTCCCTAGGGCTCGCGCAGTCAGGGCAGGCCGACGCCAGCAGCGCCACCATCATTTGCGGGTGGCTCGGGGGGGGGGACCTGGCAGGTCACCACGAGTCGGGTACATTGGGCCCGGTCCTCCGAATCACCATGCGCACGTTCTTCATCTTCGTCCGTCGTCTCTTCCATGACTTCCGTCGCAACCAAGGACTGCTGCTAGCGGGGGCGGTGGCCTACAACACGCTGCTCTCGCTGATTCCGCTTTTCGCGGTGTTGCTCGTGGTGCTGTCGCATCTGGTCGACCAAGCCCGCCTGATTCACACGGTCGCCATCAACCTGGAGTTCCTCGTGCCGGGGCAGGCGCCCGCCGTCACGGCGCAGGTCGCCGCCTTTTTAGAGCACCGCACCGTCGTTGGCGGCATCGGCCTCGGCGCGCTGCTGTTCTTCAGCTCGATGGCATTCTCGATCCTCGAGAACGCCATGGCGATGATCTTCCACCACCGCGTTCCCGTGAGGCGCCGCCACGCGGCCGTCTCCGCCGTGATCCCGTACCTGTTCGTGATGGCCCTGGGCGTAGGCCTGCTCGTGGTCACAATTATCACCGGCGAGCTCGAAGCCGTGGGGCGCGGCTCCGTCCATGTCCTAGGCCGCGCGTGGTCGCTCGCGGGCGTGTCACGAACCTTGCTGCACCTGATCGGGATGACGGGCTCCGCGCTCATGCTCACGGCCGTGTACATGGTGCTGCCCGTTCAGGACGTGACCTTTAAGCGAGCGTCGATCGGCGCCGTCTCGGCGACCGCGCTGTGGGAGATCGTGCGCCACGTGCTCGTCTGGTACTTCGAGAAGCTGTCGCTCGTGGGCGTCGTGTATGGCTCGCTCGCGACGACGGTAATCGTGCTGCTCACCCTCGAGGTCGCGGCGCTCATCCTGCTCTTCGGGGCCCAAGTGATCGCGGAGCTCGATCGACTCGCCGACAAGAAGGCGGACGAGGCGAAGCGCGCGCCCGCCGATATGCCGAAGCCCCCATTGTTGTCGCGGCCGTGACGTGAGCGATTTCCCAGCGTGGACATATTTCCACTTTGCCGGACAAGAGTCGGGCGCTAGGGTGCCGCTCATGCCTCACAGGCCCTCACCGCTTGCGCTCGCCCTGGCCGTGCCCCCCGCGCTGCTCATCCTCTTCACGTCGCCCGCGCTCCGCGCGCAGGAGGCGCCCGAGGGCGCCCCGCTCGCCGCGCCGAGCGACGCGCCCGGCGTGTCGCCCGTCGTCGCGACGCCCGCCCCCGCGGCGCCGAGCGAGCTGAGCCGCATCGACGAGATCGATCAGCGCTCTCGCATCGTCGAGCGCAAGCTCGAGCTCGCCGATGCGGACGCCGCCGAGAAGAAGAAGACGGCGCCGACCTTCAACGCCGACGAAAAGGGCTTCTCGCTGACGAGCGCCGACAAGCAATTCGAGCTCAAGCTGCGCGGCCTCGTCCAGTTCGACGCCCGTCGCCACATGGACACGAGCGATCCGGCGCTCGCCGACAAGGACACTTTCCTCCTGCGCCGCGTCCGCCCCATCTTCGACGGCACGCTCCTCGGACTCGTCGACTTCCGCATCTCGCCGGACTTCGGCAACAACACCGTCGCGCTGCTCGACGCCTACCTCGACGCGCACCCCACGCCGTGGCTGCGCCTGCGCGCCGGCAAGTTCAAGCCGCCCGTCGGCCTCGAGCGCTTGCAGGCTGACAACAACATGCCGTTCATCGAGCGCGCGCTCGACTCGAACCTCAGCGCGCAGCGCGACGTCGGCCTGCAGCTGTGGGGCGAGATCGCGAACGCCTTCGTGCGCTACGAGCTTGGCATCTACAACGGCGCCGCCGACGGCGCGCTCACCGACATCGACAACAACCACGCCAAGACCTACGGCGGGCGCCTCTTCATCCGGCCGTTCCAGCTCGAGGGCCTCAAGGGCTTCGGCGATCTCGGCGTCGGCATCGCGTTTTCGACGGGCAACGACAAGGGTTCGTCGACACTGACGGCGGGCGCCGCCTCGAACACGGCGCTCCCGACCTTCAAGACGGCGGCGCAGGACACGATCTACTCGTACGTGTCGAGCACGGCCGACGTGACGCAGACGGTGTTCGCGCTCAAGCGACACACGCGCGTCAACCCGCAGCTCTACTACTACATCGAGGGCTTCGGGCTCCTCGCCGAGTGGATCAGGGAGTACCAGGAGGTCGGCAAGGGCGCGGGCGATGGCGCCGTCAACCACTCCGCCTCTCACGTCACGGCGTCGTACGTCTTCGGCGGCGACAACGGCTACGACGGCATCAAGCCGAAGAAGCCCGCCAACTGGGCGACGAAGGACTTCGGCGCCATCGAGCTCGCCGCCCGCTACAACGTGCTCGACCTCGACGATCTCGGGTTCAAGAGCTCGAGCCTCGCGGACGCGTCGAAGTCGGTCTCAAAGGCGCAGGGCTTTGGCGTTGGGCTCAACTGGTGGCTCAACCGGAGCATCAAGGTGTCGGGCAACTGGGAGCAGACTTCGTTCACGGGTGGCAGCTCGACGGGCACGGGCGCCGCGAAGGTGATCACCGACCGTGCGACCGAGAAGGTCGCACTCGGTCGCTTCCAGGTCGCGTTCTAGGGAGCGTCGACGCGAACGGCCTCACGGCCGCTCACGGCGCCGCGACGAACGCGCGCAGCAGCGCGTGTCCCGCCGTCGCGGCGCTCGGCGTCGGCTGCGGCGTGCCCGAGACGGCG
The DNA here is from genome assembly GCA_038325725.1 of Polyangia bacterium. Lineage (GTDB taxonomy): Bacteria > Myxococcota_A > Polyangia > Fen-1088 > Fen-1088 > DASZFV01. The sequence goes on from JBBQJG010000063.1 coordinate 10,681, forward strand.
GGGCCGGCGGCCCACGTCCCCTGCGCGACATCGGTCGCGCTCGGGACGCCGAGGCCGAACAAGATCGTCGCCGGGAGATCCGCCGGGCGCGCCGGCTGTCCGCTCACGACGCCCGCGCGCACGCCCGGGCCGACGAGCACGAGGGGCACGTGGCGAGAGGTCCCCGCGCCGTAGAGATCGGCGCCGGGATCGTCGATGGCGGTCGCGCCCCGGCTCGTGACGACGACGAGCGCGTCGGGCGCGCGCGCGGCGAGCTCCGCGACGGCCTTCGCGAGCGCGTCGAGCTCGGCGATCGCGGCGGCGTCATGCCGCGACGCCGCGCGTGCGCCGCCGACGGCGACGACGGCGAAGAAGCGCGGGTGCGCGGCGGCGAGCGCCGCGAGGTCGTCCGCGTCGGCGCCCGTCGACACGACGTCGATCGCGCTCGGGGCGACGTGCAGCGCGTGAAAGTCGGTCGCGCCGAGCAAGGCCGTCGTCAGGCCCGCGGTGTGCGCGGCCTCGAACAGGCTCCCGCCCGGGAACGTCGTCGGCTGGCGCCACGCCGCGTAGCCCGCGGCGTTCGCGACGTGGTTCGCGGCCGGCGGCATGAGGAGCAGCCCCGCGCCCGGCGCGACGGTCTGCGCGGGATCGTCCTCGGCCGCCGGGACATAGGGCACCACGGGATAGCCGCCGCTCAACAGCTCGTACTCGGTGACGGGCCAGTCGCGGCTCCGCGTCCAGCAATCTTCGAAGCGCGTCCCACGCGCCGCGAGCGCGCGCAGCGGCGCCGCCGCGTCGGCGAGCGCCGGATCGTCGAAGACCTCTTCGTCGTACAGCCCCGCGACGTCGATGACCACGACCGCCTTCGCCGGCGTTGAGACCGGCGCGACCGGGCCGAGAAACCCGGCGTTTCTCAGCACGAGCGGGCGCGCGTCGTCCGGCGGGTTGGGCAGCGCGATCGTCTCGCCCGCGTCGTCGACGAAGGCGGCGCGGATGGGCCCGCGCGCCGCCGTCTCGAGCCGCGCCGAGACGCCCCGCGCGGCGAGCGCCGCGAGCGCCGTCGGCGCGACGTCGGCGTGCTCGACGGGATGAGGGAGCAGCACGCCGCGCTTGAAGGCCGGCCCCGCCATGATGAGCGGGACGTACAGCTCGTCCGCCGCGAAGCCGCCGTGCCGCGCGTAGGGGAACATCTTGTGCTCGGCGAAGGGGCCCGGGACGTCGTTCTTCGCGTCGACCTTGTTGAGCGTCCAGTCGTCCTTCGGGAAGACGACGACGTCGGCCTGATGGGGGCCGCTGATGCGGGCGTCGTGGAAGGTGCGCGTGCCGAGGAAGCCGTCCGCCGTCATCGTGCGCGTCGTGTCGACGCCGACGAGCGCGCCGCTCTGCACGAGCGTGACCAGCTTGTGCGCGACGTCCGCCTGCGCGGCGGCGCCAGCTGGCGTCCCCGCGTTCGCGACGCGCGCGTAGAGCTGCGCATCTCCATCTTCGTTGAGCAGCGCGTAGCTGGACGCATCGAGGCCGAGCGCGGTGCCCTTCGCGGCGACGACGGCGGCGAGCTGTCCGTCGGCGACGATGCCCGCCGACGCGCCGTGCGTGCCGAGCGCGACCTGGTTGTGCGTGTCGACCTTGCCGTGGTCGAGGGTGAACAGGATGTTCGTGTCGTCGAGGAGCCCCTTCTCCGTGAGCGCCGCGAGCAGTTCGCCGAGCGCGTCGTCGTAGTCGTCGATGATCGAGGCGAGGGCCGGGCCCTCGGCGCCGAAGGTGCTCGTCGGATCGCCGTCGAGCGCGAGAAAGTCCCAGACGAAAAGCAGATCGGGCAACGGGTGCGCGGCGTCCGTGGCGCGCACGACGCGGGCCGCGTCGCGCAGGGTGAAGTGGAGCTGCGACTCTTGCTCGTCGGGCGGTCCGTCGAAGTGGTAGCTGGCGACGACGGGCTCGGGATACAGCAGCGTCTTGGCGAGGAGGCTCTTCGCCTGGGCCGCGTCGAGCGTCAGCACGCCGAACGGCGTGTCGACGCGCGTGCCCACGAGCGACAGGTGGACGTCGTCGGCGCCCACCTCGAACGGCGGGAGCTCGCCCACGTACGCCGAGCGCCCGCCCGCGGCGCGCACGGCCCGGTAAATGCTGTCGCCGCGCGTGAGCAGCGGGTTCGAGCCGTAGAGCGCGTAGCCCCCGATCTCGAACCCGGGGAGGTTCACGGGGCTCACGAAGTCCTTTTCGCGCGACAACCAGTTGTTCGCCGGCACGTCGTGCCCATCGGGATATTGCCCCGTCAGCAGCGTGATGTTGTTCTGGTTGCTGTGCGTCGGCGTGTCGACGCGCGAGAACGCGAGCGTGCCGCGCGCGATGAGGCCCTTGAGGTTGGGCGCGTGCGCCATCCACAGGCCCGCGAGTCCGTGGTCATCGATGTCGATCGTGACGACGTGGCTCGTGGGTGCGCGCGGGTTGTTCGGCAAGCCGACGACGGCCCTCCCCTGCCCACAGGCCGAAAGGAGGACGCAGAGACCACCCAGAACCGTCGCGCGAATCGATCTCATCGAAGCGCCGAATCTAGCGGCTCAGTCCGACGCGCTCAACTCGACGCCGCCGTTGACGTGGGACGTTGCGCCCTCGCGCGCGGCAACGAGCGCGCGCGGCAACAGCGGCACGAACAGCAGCACGGCCGCCGTCGACAGCGCGTTGATCCACACGAGCGACGTGAACTTCCAGTGCAGGCCGCCATACAGGTACGAGCCCACGACGTCCGAGACGCCGAAGAGCGCGACGTTGTAGACGCTGAGGATGAGGGAGTACCCGAAGCTCTCGCTGCCCTTGGGCGTCGCGCGCGCCGCGAGATCAAACAGAGGCAGCCAGCCCAGCATCGTCAAGCCGCCGCCCACGGCGTTGATGAGCAGGGCCGACGTGCGCGACCCGTAGACGAGAAACAGCAGCGTGCTGCCGGCGTTCAGCGCGATGCCCAACACGAGCGACGTCCGCAGCGACAAGCGCCGGCAGGTGAAGCCGTAGAGGACCGCCCCCGCGAGCGCGCTGCCGCCCGCGACGAAATCGAGCCACCCGATGAACTGCGGGTCGAACTTCAAGACGTCCTGTTGGTGGTACAGGAGCGACGTCTGGAAGCCCGGCGAGACGAAGAACAGAAACACGAGGCCCGCCGTCGCCCACATGGGACGCGAGCGCGCGATCGCGGCCAACTGGAGGCGCGTTCTGACCCACACGGCCGCATCGGTGCGGGCGCGCGCGCCCGCGGGCTCTCGCGCGGCCAGCAGCGCCACCGGCACGAACGAAAAGACGATCGCCGTGCCGAAGCCGACGGTCCACCCGAAGGCGCGCCCCGCGAGCCAACCGCCGACGGGACCCGCGACGAGCTGGATGACGCCCGTGAGCGCCTCGCGCAGCGCGCTCAGGCGACCCGTCGCGCCGTGGGTCTGTCCCGTCTCGACGAGCATGCCGCCCACGACGGTGCTGATGACGACGAGCGCGAAGTTGAGCGCGATCATGACGGCGAGCAGCCACCCGTACGTGCGCGGCACCGCCGCGAACGCGAGCCACGTCGCCGTCGAGGCGAGGCCGCCGAAGATCAGATAGCCGCGGCGGCGCGTCCCGAAGAACGGATAGGCGTCGCACAGGAGACCGACGACGGGCTTCAGGTACCACGCGAGTGTTCCCAGCGCCCAGAAGGCCGAGACCTGCTGCGCCGGCAAGTGAAGCTCGTTCTTGAGCAGCAACCGAAGCGGCAAGCGCCCGATGAGCCCGGGCCACCCGAGCCCCGTCACGAACAGGCCCATCGCGATGACGGCGACGCGCGCGCGCAGCGACGACGCCGCGTCGGCTTGCGCGCCCGGCCGATCGACCGTCGTCATGCGCCCATACTACGACGAGCGGTGACGCTGGCCCCACAACCGCGGTAGAAAGCCGACGCGCATGAAGGTCGGGCCATGAAGATTGTCACCTGGAACGTCAACGGCGTGCGCGCGCGCGGCGACCAACTCGCGGCGCTCGTCGTGCGCGAGCAGCCGGACGTGCTGTGCCTGCAAGAGATCAAGGTCGCGCCCGATCACCTGCCCAAGGAGATCGGCGAGATCCCCGGCTACCACACGACCTGGCACGGCATGAAGGGCTACTCGGGCGTCGGGCTGCATGTGCGCGAGGGTTTCGCGGCGGCGCGTCCGACGATCTCGCACCCGCCGTTCGATCACGAGACGCGCATCGCCGTCGCCGACGTCCCGCTCGCCGGCCCGGGCGGCGGCTCGTTCCTCATCGCGTCGATCTATGTGCCGAACGGCGGCAAGGACTTCCCGGCAAAGATTCGCTTCCTGAACGCGCTTGTCTCATGGGCGGGCGAGGTGCGCGCCTCGGGCCGCGAGCTCGTGCTGTGCGGCGACATGAACGTCGCGCGCACCGAAATCGACGTGCACCCGCGTGAGCGCAACCCGCACATCCCCGGCCAGCTCCCGCAAGAGCGCGCGCTCTTCGAGGGATTGCTCGAGACGGGCGGTCTGCATGACCTGGGGCGCGATCTCGATCCCACGAACGAGGAGATGTACTCGTGGTGGGCGCCGTGGCGGAACATGCGCGCGCGCAACGTCGGCTGGCGGCTCGACTACGTGCTCGCGAGCAGCCGCCTCGCGGCGCGCGCCGTGAAGTGCCCCGCCCACCGCGAGATCGGCACGAGCGACCATGGCCCCGTGATCGCGACGTTCTCCGACGAAGAGGTCCGCGCGTCATGAGCGGCGCGCCCTACCTGATCGTCAGCGACTTCGACGGCACGATCACGCGCGAAGACCTCACGAACGCGATCTGGGACGCGCACGTCCCCTACGACTGGCGCGCCGTGCTCACGCCGCTGTCGCGCGAGGGGGTGCTCACGCCGCTCGAGATGATCGCGCGCGGCTACGGCGCCGTGCCGCGCGGGCCCGAGGCGTTGCTCGCCCAGGTCCTGCCGCTGGCACATCTGCGCCATGGCTTCGAGGCCTTCGTCGTCGACTGCGGCGCGCGGCGCTGGCCCTTCGAGGTGCTGAGCCACGGCCTTTCTTTCTACATACGCCCGCTGCTGCCCCCCGGCGTCGCGCTCACCGCCTTCGAGGGCCGCTTCGAAGACGGCCGCTGGCGCGTCGATCTGCCGCCCAGCATGGCGGTCCCGCGCGGCGTCGACTTCAAGGCCCATGTCGTGGCGTCGCTGCGCGCGCGCCACCCGGGCCACACGACGGTCTACGTCGGCGACGGCCGCCTCGACTTTCCCGCGGCGCGCACCTGCGACCTCGTGTTCGCCGTCGCCGACAGCACCCTCGCCCGCCTGTGCGACGAGAGCCTGATCCCGTACGTTCCCTTCGAGCGGTTCGACGAGATCACGGCCGCGCTCTTGGGCTAGACTGCGCGCCATGGCGAACCCCACCGCAGTCCTTCAGACCTCTCTCGGCGACATCACGATCGAGCTTTTCAGCGACAAGATGCCCATCACGGCGGGCAACTTCATCAAGCTGGCGAAGGAGGGCTTCTACGACGGCCTTCACTTCCACCGCGTGATCGACAAGTTCATGATCCAGTTCGGCTGCCCGCACAGCAAGGATCCGAACAGCCCGCGCGCCGGCACGGGCGACAGCCCCCACGGCCGCGTCAAGGACGAGCACCCGACCGACGCGCAGTTCTCGAACGCGCGCGGCACGCTCTCGATGGCGAACACGGGCCAGCCCAACAGCGGCAGCTGCCAGTTCTTCCTGAACGTCGTCGACAACCCGTACCTCGACTTCTTTTCGCCGGGCCCGTCGAAGCACCCCGTCTTCGCGAAGATCACGGCCGGCATGGACGTCGCCGACAAGATCTCCAAGGTCCCCGTCAGCAAGCCCGGCGACCGCCCAAAACGCCCGTCCAGATGGTGAAGGTCACCGTCAGCGGCGCGTAGCCGCGCCGTTAGTCGAGCGGAGTTCCGGCGTTCACGTACATCGGGGGCGCCGGCTCCAGCTCGTCCGAGGGCGGAGGCTGCACGCCCGTAAAGCGCGGGCCGAAGTACTTCCAGAAGCCTTTCGAGATGGCCTTGGGCAGCTTCTTCGACGACGCGCTCGCCGACCAACGGCCCTGCACCGAGCCGGTCGCGCCGTCCCACAAGAGGAAGGTCACGCACGAGCGATGACGACCTTCTTCGAGGTCGGCGGTCACGAAGGCGGTGAGGCGGTTGTCCTTCGCGAGCTCGAGGTACTGCCCCGTGCCGCCCACGCGCGGCAACGTCGTGACGACGTGATACCCGTGCGCCCGAAGCAGGCGCGCGATCTGATCGCGCAGCGCGGGGCCGAGGTCGCCCTTCGACGTTGATGAATTGACGGGCTGAACCGAGACGCGCGCCCTCGCGGACGGGCCCGTGGGCTGCGCCCGCGCGGGCGAGGTGATCGAGAGACCGACCCAGAGCAGCGCGGCGGCGAAAACGAAGCGTCGCACGGGACGTATCATCGCCGGAAATGCGGTTTACTCAACATCCGCGACGGCGCAAATTGAGTGTGCGATGCGCACGGTGATTGTCGGAGACGTCCACGGCTGCCTCGACGAGCTGCTCGCGCTCGTCGAAAAATGTGGGGGCTTGTCGTCGGCGCACTTCGTCCTCGTGGGCGATCTCGTCGCGAAGGGGCCCGACTCGCAGGGCGTCGTGCAATGGACGCGCGAATCGGGCGCCCACGCCGTGCTCGGCAATCACGACGCGCACGTGCTGCGGTTGCGCGACGGAGGCCCCCCGACGCCGAAGCCTCATCACGCTTCGGTCGCCGCGTCGCTCACGCCCGCCGACTGGGCGCACCTCGCGGCGCTGCCTCTGTGGCTCGCCGTCGACGCGCAACGCGGCCCGCTCGAAGAGGCGCGCGACGCGGGCGCGTCTCACCTCGTCGTCCACGGCGGCCTCGTGCCGGGCGTGCCGCTCGGCAAGCAAGAGCGCGCGAACCTGCTGAACCTGCGCAGCATCACCGACGACGGCACTCCGTCGAAGAAGCTCGACGGCGCGCCGTGGGCGTCGCTGTGGCGCGGCCCTCCGCACGTCGTGTTCGGGCACGATGCCGTCCGGGGCCTGCAGCGACACGCGTGGGCGACGGGTCTCGACTCGGGGTGCGTCTACGGGCGCGCGCTCACGGCGCTCGTGTTGCCGACGGGAGAGCTCCTCTCCGTGCCCGCCCACCGCGCCTACGCGCCCATGAAAGCCTGACGAGCGCGGGAGCGCTGCTCATGCACGACGCGCCAGACGATCACTACGCCTTGCTCGGCGTCGCGCGCGGCGCGAGCGCCGCCGAGATCCGCCGCGCGTACCGTCAGCTCGCGCTGCGCCTGCACCCCGACCGGGCGGGTGCCGCGAGCACGGAGCGCTTTCTCCGCCTCGCGAGCGCCTACCACGTGCTCGCGAACGAGGCATCGCGCGCCAGCTACGACGCGACGACCGCCCGCGCGACGAAGCACCCGACGAAGCCCGCCGCCGCGAGCGCACCGCCGTCGTCCGGTGGGCTCGTCATCGCGCGCCTCGCGGCGCCGCTCACGGCGCTCGTCGCAAGCGGCGTCGCGCGCCGCCGCGCCGACGGCGTCGTCGAGCTGGGCCTGCTGCCCGAAGAGGCGCGCGCCGGGGGCCACGCCGCGCTCGGCGTCCCCATGCGCGTGTCGTGCCCGACCTGCGGCGGCTGCGCCCAGCGCGACAGTCTGTGGTGCGTGCGCTGCGAGTTCGCCGGCGTCATCGACGACGTCGTCACCATCTCCCTCGCGATCCCCCCCGGCGTTGCCGCGGGTACGACCTTCACCGTTCACTTCGACGACGTCGGCGGCGCGCCAGCTCTGCGCGTCTGCGTGCGCGTCACGGACGCGCACGCGAAGTGGTGACGGCCCGCCGCCCGTGATACGGAGGGAGCACATGACCCGTGGTTACGAAGACTCGCCGCGCTCGGCGCGCTCGCTCGTCGCGGGCGCGGCGGGGCTCACGGCCCTCGCGCTCGGCGGCTGCTCGTTCAAAATCCTCCGTCCCCCGCCCGCGCGCGCCGACTGGCCGGACCCCGTGACGCCGAGCTCGTCGCAGGCGAAGTGCACGAGAAGTCCCGCGCCGCCGCTCCTCGACACGGGAGTCGCGCTCACCTTCGGCTCACTGTCGTACATCGAGCGCAACTCCGGCACGTCCCGTTGGTTCACGCCCATGACGGGCCTCGCGGCGGTGCCGTTCCTCGCGTCGGCGATCTACGGCTTCTGGAACGTCGGCCGCTGTCGCCAGTACCAGAGCCTCTTCACCGACCAGTCGCAGAGCCCCCAAAATTGAAAACGGCGCGCCGCCGAAGCGACGCGCCGTCTTTTGAATTCTTGGGATCGCGGGAGCGCTGACTACCAGCGATCGCGGCGACCGCCGCCGCCACCGCCACCACCGCCGCCGCCGCCGCCACCACCATAGCCACCGCCACCACCACCACCGCCATAGCCGCCACCACCACCACCACCGCGGCCGCCACCACCACCGCCGCCGCCACGACGCTCCTCGGCTTCCTTGACAGCGACGGGACGACCCGACACGTCGCGGCCGTCGATCTCGGCGATGGCCTTCTTCGCCTCGGCGTCGCTAGACATCTCGACGAAGCCGAAGCCGCGCGGGCGACCGGTCTCGCGATCCATCACGATCTTGGCCTCGGTCACGGTCCCCATCGGAGAGAACAGATCGCGCAGCTCGAGCTCGGTCACGGTGTAGGGCAGATTGCCCACGTAGAGTCGGTTACCCATGTCTTCATTCCTCGTGTCAGTGATCGACGGAGCTGCCGTCTGCAGGTCCCTCAAACATTCCGGTCACCGATGCGTGCCGCGCGCCCAGGGGGCTGAGCGCCGCCGCGCGAACAACGAGGACGAGACGAGAAGGATGTGAGAGGAAATCGTAACGTGGGGTCCCCGCGAGGCGCTAGCCAAAATCGTTGGGGATTGGCCTCACACCTGAACCGACTTCCACCTACCTCGTCGGAACAACGTCACGCCCATGATCGCGACGAGGGAAAACGCTGTTGCGATCGCCAGGAAGATGCCCGTCGGCCCCATCCCCACGGGCCGTGACAGCACGTAGGCGAGCGGGATCTCCCAGAGCCAAAAGCAAACGATGTTGATGAGCATCGGCGTGCGCGTGTCGCCCGCGCCGTTGAAGGCCTGGGTCACGACCATGCCGTATGCGTAGAAAAGGAAACCCGCGCTCACGATGCGCAGACAACGTCCGCCCGCGGCGACGACTTCGGGCACTGGACTGAATAGGCGGACGATGTCGCTCGCGAAGATCACGAAGCACAGCCCGACGCACCCGAGGAAGACGAAGTTATAGAAGGCCGCGCGCCACACGGCTTGTTCGCCGCGTTCGGGGTTGTGCGCGCCCAGGCTCTGGCCCACGAGCGTCGCCGCGGCGTTGCCGAGCCCCCACGACGGCAGCAGCGCGAACATGACGACGCGAAACGCGATGCCGTAACCCGCGACGACGGAGCTGCCGAACGGCGCGACGAGCTTCATGAGGACGATCCAGCTGGCCATCCCGACGAACACCTGCAGGGCCCCGCTCTGCGACAAGCGCAGGATCGTCCGCAGCGTCGCGCCGTCGACGCGCAGGTGCGCGCGCGTGACGCGCAGGCGGCCGCGCGCGCGCGCGAGGGCGCGCACCTGATAGAGCACGCCGACGCCGCGGCCGATCGTCGTGGCGACGGCGGCGCCCGTGACGCCGAGCCGCGGGAACGGCCCCCACCCGAAGATGAAGCACGGACCGAGCACGATGTTGATGGCGTTGGCGAGCCACAGCGTGCGCATCGTGATCGACGCGTCGCCCGCGCCCCGAAAGGCCGCGTTGATGACGAACAGCAACAGGACGGTCGCCGAGCCGCCGATCATGACGCGCGGGAAGACCCCGCCCATGGCGATGACCGCCGGCGACCCGCCCATCGTCGCGAGCAGGCGCGGCCCGAGGACGATGCCGGCGACGCCGATGATCGCGGCGATCGAGACGCCGAGGATGATCGCCTGCACGGCGCCGCGGCCCGCGCCGTCGGCATCCTTGGCGCCGATTCGTCGCGCGACGATCGCGCCCGTGCCCATCGCGAGGCCCATCGCCGTCGTGTAGACGAGCGTCATCATCGCTTCGGTCATGACGACGACGGTGACGGCGTCGGGCCCGAGCTTCGAGACCCAGAACATGTCGGAGATCGCGAAGATCGACTCCATGATCATCTCGAGCACCATGGGCACGGCGAGCAGGAGGATCGCGCGGCTCAGCGTCTCGGCCGTGAGATCGCGCCGCGAGCCCGCGAGGGATTCACGCACGAGGGCCCAGAAGGTCGGCTCGGTCGTCGAGACAGACTTGGGGGATTCAGGGACGATGGGCGAAGCGGCGGCGTCAGACACGGCGGCTCTTTGTGACCGATGTCCGCGCGCGACGCAACCCCGCGCGCGACGTTTCGTGCCATCCTGCGCGCCATGACGATGAAAATGACCTTGGGTTTCCTCGCGACGAGCGCGCTGCTCCTGTCACCGACGCTCGCGCGCGCGGGCGTCACGATCGTCGCTCAGCGCGGCGATGGCGCCCCCACGACGATGCTCGTCGAGGGCGAGCGCGCCCGCTTCGAGATGTCGAAGCAGGACGAGCGCGCCTCGGGGATGATCCTCGACGGCCCGGGCAAGCGCTTCCTCATCCTCAACGACAAGGACAAGTCGTACTCGGAGGTCACGCAGGAGGACATGAAGCGCATCCGCGGCAAGGTCGACGAGATGCGCAAGCTGCAGGAAGAGCGCATGAAGACCCTGCCGCCCGAGCAGCGGAAGAAGATGGAAGAGATGATGACGCGCATGGGCGCTCCCGGCCCGAAGCCGAAGGCGCTCGACATCAAGTTCGAGCGCACGGGCGAGAAGAAGACCGTCAACGGCTTCGCGTGCGAGACCTACCGCATGCTCGAGGACGGAAAGGTCGTCGAGGAGACCTGCATCTCGCCGTGGAGCGCGGGCCTCGTCAAGAAGAGCGACTTCGAAGGACTGCGGAAGTTCGCCGAGCAGATGGCGGACAGCTTCGGCGGCGGCGGCAATGACCGCGAGCTGTTCATGATGAAGAAGATGGACGCGTTCCCCGGCTTCCCGATCACGCGCACGAAGATCGACGCCGCGGGCAAGCGCACCGAGATGGAGCAGGTCAAGAGCGTCAAGCGCGGCTCGCTCGACGGCGCGACGTTCGCCGTGCCCGCGGGCTACACGAAGAAGCCCTCGCCGTTCGATCAGATGGGCGCGCCGGGCGGGCC
>JBBQJG010000064.1:0-21885 GCA_038325725.1 Polyangia bacterium
CGTCCTCACCGCGGTCGCTGCGGGCGTCATCGGCGGCACCGTGTACTGGTACCAGAACGCTAACAAAGCTGGCCAGCTCCAGGTCACGACCGTGCCCTCCGACGCGACGGTCTCGATCGACAACGTCAAGGTCGCCGACCACTCGCCGGCCTCGATCGAAAAGGCGCCTGGCTCGTACACGCTGTCGATCACGAAGGACGGCTACGTGCGCAGCGATCAGAACGTCGAGATCCGCGCGGGCCAGCCCTCGGCGCTCGTCGTGACGCTCGAGCCTTCGCCCGACACGGGCTTCGAGTTGCTGAGCGATCCGCCTGGCGGGCTCGTGTGGCTCGATGGTGCGCCGCTCAGCTCGCCCACCGGGCAGGCGCGCACTGACTTCCGGGCGTCACGCATCCCGCCCGGGCATCACGTCCTCGAGATCAAGGGCGAGAGTCGGTTTCAGCCCTGGAAGCAGGACATCGAGATCGAGGCGGGATCGATCCGGAAGCTGCGCGCGACGTTGATTCCGATCGAAGGCGGGACGCACGTCGCCGCGCGACAAGAGCCCAAGACCGAGCCGAAGACCGAGCCGAAGACCGAACCGAAAGCGGAGCCGAAGACCGAACCGAAGGCGGAGCCCGTCGCCGTCGTGTCGCCGCCCGCCGAGCCGGTCGCCGTCGCGCACCCGAGCGGCGCGGGCGTCAAGCGTCGGAAGCCGCGCGAAGCGGGCGGAGACGAAGGCGTCAAAGAGAAGCCCATCGAGTCGAGCGGGGATTGTTCGATCACGCTCGGGTCGCGGCCGTGGGCCGAGGTCTGGATCGACGGCAAGAACACGAATCGTCAGACGCCGTTCGTCGACTTCAAGGTCGCTTGCGGCAAGCACAAGGTCACGTTCAAGCGCGCCGATCTCCAGATCGATCAGCCCGAGGTCATCACGGTGCACCCGGGCGAGAAGTTCAAGCAGTCGTATTCGCTGCTCGGGGACGAGTAGGCGGCCCGTGGGGACTTCTCCTGGAGAGTCGGCGGGCCCGGCCGGGGTCGGGGCTGTCGGCGCGCCGCTCGCGCCCTCCCGCGCCGAGGCGCTCGAGGCTTCATGGCGCGAGTACTACGCCCGCGCCTCGGAGGCGCCTGCGCATCCCGGGGCTCGCACGGCGATGCACGCCGATCTCGCAGGGGCGCTCGCGCGCCTGATTCCCGCCGACGCGGCGGTGCTCGAGGTCGGAAGCGGCGACGGCGATCTGCTCGCCTCGCTTCCAAACGCGGTCCGCGAGGGCCTCGACTACCTGCCCGACGCCGTCGCCCGCGCGCGCGCGCGGCACCCGGGGCTCACGTTCGAAGAGGGTGACATCCTCGCGGCGTCCGACAAGGGGTCCCACGGCGTCGTCGCCGTCACCGACGCGCGCCGGTTCGACGCCGTCATCTGTGATCGGCTGTGCCACAGCGTGCTGGACGTGCAGGCGCTGCTGCACGGTCTCAAGCGGCGCCTCGCGACCGACGGGCGGATCTACCTGACGGCGTTCAATTACCTGTGGGAGGTGCCGACGCGCGCCGCCGAGGCGGCGGGGTGGAAGCGTCCCTCTCCGACGGCGAACTGGCTCTCCGACAGCGACTTCCGCAACCTGTTCGACATCACGGGACTCGAGGTCGTGCGCGCCGAAGACCGGATGCTGCTGCCCGTCGCCGTGCCCGGCGTGAGCGAGGTGGTGAACAAGTACCTCGCGCGCGTGCCCGGCATGCAGCACCTGTCGCTGTACCGGGTCTACGTGCTGCGCGCGCGCGCCGACTGGGCTGGGACGCCGCCCGCGCGACGGGGGAGCGTGTCCGTCGTCGTGCCCGCGCGCAACGAGGCCGGCAACATCCAAGCCGCCATCGACCGCACGCCCGTCATGGGCAAGGGCACCGAGCTCATCTTCGTCGAGGGCGGCTCGAAGGACGGGACGTGGGAAGCGATCCAGCGGGCCATGAGCCGCTACGACGGACCGCTCAAGCTCCGCGCGTTCAAGCAGACGGGCAAGGGCAAGGGCGACGCCGTTCGCCTCGGCTTCGCGCACGCGACGGGCGACCTTCTCATGATTCTCGACGCCGACCTCACGGTGCCTCCCGAGGATCTGCCGGCGTTCTACGACGTCATGGCGCGCGGGCAGGCGGACTACGTGCAGGGCACGCGTCTCGTCTACCCGATGGAAGCGGGCGCGATGCGCTTCTTCAACAAGCTGGGCAACGTCGCCTTCTCGCAGCTGTTCACGTACCTGCTCAATCAGCCCATCAAGGACACGTTGTGCGGGACGAAGGTGCTGTGGCGCAAGGACTACGAACGGCTCGCCGCGGGCCGCTCGTACTTCGGCGACTTCGATCCGTTCGGCGACTTCGACCTCATCTTCGGCGTGGCGAAGCTCGGCCTCAAGATCGCCGAGATCCCCGTGCGCTACCGCGATCGCTCGTACGGCGAGACGAACATCTCGCGGTGGAAGCACGGCGTGCTGTTGCTGCGCATGTCGGCGATCGCGGCGCGCAAGATCAAGTTCGTGTGAGGCGCGCGTCGTGAGCCTCGCAAGATGAGCCTCGATGACGGTCTGCGGGCCAAGACGCTCGAGCGTTTCGCGCAGCACCGGCGCGCCTGGGACACGAACGCGGCGCTGCGGACGCTGTACGGCGATTGGTACGGCCGCATCGCCGCGGAGCTGCCGCCCGCGACGCTCGGGCCGCGCGTCGAGCTCGGCTCGGGGCCGGGGTTCGCGCGCACGTTCATCCCCGACATCGAGCTGACCGACCTCGTCAAGGCGCCGTGGCACGACCGCGAGGTGAGCGCCGAGGCGTTGCCCTACGGCGACGCGAGCCTGGGCGGCATCGTCCTGTTCGACGTGCTCCACCACGTGCCGAACCCGCGCGCCTTCTTCACCGAGGCGACGCGCGCCTTGAAGCCGGGCGGGCGCATCGTCATGTGCGAGCCGTACATCAGCCCGCTGTCGTACCCGATCTACAAGTTCTTCCACGACGAGCCCGTCGCGATGTTCGTCGATCCGCTCGCGCCCGCCGCGCAGGCTGACGCCAACCGCGATCCCTTCGACTCGAACCAGGCGATCCCGACGCTGCTCTTCGGCCGCGCGCGCGCGGCGTTCGAGCGCGACTTCCCGGCGCTCGCCGTCCGTTCGGTCGAGCGCCTCGCGGGTCCCAGCTACGCCGCCTCGGGCGGCTTCAAGCGGGGCGCGTTCCTTCCCCAGGCGCTGTGGTCGATGCTCCACAGCCTCGAGGCGCGCTTGCCCGAGGCGGCGTTCGGCCTCGTCGGCTTCCGCCTGCTCGCCACGATCGAGAAGCGTTAACCCCGCGGTTTTGGGGCGGGCGCGACCCGTGATCCCCAAAATCGACGCGTCGCAGAGATCCGAACGCCGTCGGCGCGTGTATCCCCCCCAAGAAAGCGGGGAGACACGATATGAACCAAAAACTTCTTCTATCGGTGGCGGTCGTTGCGGGGACCGCCCTGGGCGCGTGCAGCAGCAGCAGCGTGACGAGCACGCCAGACGCTGGCAACACGCATCCGGACGCGGGGGGGACGACGGCGTACGAGCGTCTGGGCGGGCACGTCGGGCTGCTCGCGTTCGTCAAAGGCGAGGTCGAGAACAAGGTCCTTCAGGACTCCAACCTCAAGACGTATTTCTTCAATCAGGTCGCCACGCCGATCCCGGCGGGCCACCCGAGCGCGGGGCAGATCGAGGAGTGCTTCACGCGCCTCGTCGCCACAGTCGTCGGTGAGGAGAGCTATCCCGGCGCGGCCGTCGTCGACGCGGCGAACACGAACACGCCGAATTTTACGTGTCGCGCCATGGCGGTGTCGCACGCGGGCTTGAAGATCGGCGACAAGACGTTCGACGCCTTCGTCGGTGTCATCGCGGCTGACCTGATGCCGCTGGTCGTCGCCGACGGCACGACGCTCACGGCGGGCCACATCAGCCAGGCGGAGTTCAACGTGCTCGCCGCGGGGCTCACCGGCACGAAGACGGCGATCGTCGATCCCACGGCGCCCGCGGGTCCGGCGCCGTTCATGGCGACGTTGACGCCGTACGAGCGCCTCGGCAGCCACGCCGGGTTGCTCGCGTTCGTCAAAGGCGAGGTCGAGAACAAGGTCCTCAAGGACACGAACCTCAAGACATACTTCTTCAATCAAGTGGCGACGCCGATCCCGGCGGGGCACCCGAGCGCGGGCCAGATCGAAGAGTGCTTCACGCGCCTGGTCGCCACCGTCGTCGGTGCTGAGAGCTATCCGGGCGCGGCGGTCGCGGATGCCGCCAACGCCAACACACCCAGCTTCACGTGTCGGGCGATGGCGGCGTCGCACGCGGGCCTGAAGATCGGCGACAAGACGTTCGACGCGTTCGTCGGCGTGCTCGCGGCCGATCTGATGCCGCTCGTCGTCGCCGACGGTACGGCGCTCACGGCGGGTCACATCAGCCAGGCCGAGTTCAACACGCTCGCCGCAGGGCTCACGGGCACGAAGACCGCGATCGTCGACCCGACCGCGCCCGCGGGCCCGGCGCCCTACGTGGCGACGCTCTCGGCCTACGAGCGCCTCGGCAGCCACGCCGGGCTCATGGCGTTCGTCAAAGGCGAGGTCGAGAACAAGGTCCTCAAGGACACGAACCTCAAGACGTATTTTTTCAATCAAGTGGCGACGCCGATCCCGGCGGGGCACCCGAGCGCGGGCCAGATCGAAGAGTGCTTCACGCGCCTCGTCGCGACGGTCATCGGCGCGGAGGCCTATCCCGGCGCGGCGGTCGCCGACGCGGCGAACACCAATACGCCCAGCTTCACGTGTCGCGCGATGGCCGCTTCGCACGCGGGCTTGAAGATTGGCGACAAGACGTTCGACGCCTTCGTCGGTGTGCTCGCGGCCGATTTGATGCCGCTCGTCGTCGCCGACGGCACGGCACTCACGATGGGCCACATCAGCCAGACGGAGTTCAACGTCGTCGCCAAGGGCCTCACCGATCAGAAGACGGCGATCGTCGACGCGACGGCCGCGGCGGGCCCGGCCCCTTTCCCGGGTTGATCATGTCGATGTCGATCTCGCATCCGGGCGTCGTGGTTCCGACCGCCTCGCGTCGTCTCGTGCGTCGGCTCTTCAAGGCCGTCGCGATCGTCGCTTTCTTGATCGCCGCCATCGGCGTCCTGCACACGCCGGTGGGCCGTCCGCTGCTGGCGAAGCTTGGCGTCGGGTGCCCGATCACGAAGGCGACGCCGGAGCAGATCGACCACGCACGCACCATCCCCGCGGCGGCGTACTTGGGCAAGGCCCAGGCGCCGGCGCGGCCGGTGCTGGGGTTCACCTTCGAGAAGACGACGCTCGCCGACGTCGAGGCGTGGGCGCAGCGCACGGGCGTCGAGTGCGAGAAGCTCAACGGCAACGAGACGCTCCGTGCTTGCGCGAACGTGCCGGCGTGGGCGCTGGGCGAGCCGGCGGAGCTCGCGCGCGCCGAGGAGGTGACGTTCGAGTTCAGGGCGTCCCGCACGCTCGCGGTGCTCACCGTGCTTCGGCGCGGCCTGTCCGTTCAAGAGGCGACCCTGTTGGCGGGTGTGGTGTCACAACGCCTGCGCGACGTGCTCGGCGCCCCGCAGAAGACGGCGGGCGAGAACACCATCCTGCACTTCGCGAAGGGTCCGCTGCAGGCCTATCAAGAAGAGTACGAGTTCGGCGACTACGGCGCGACGCTCACCGAGACGCGCCTCGGGAGCACGGGCGTCCTTCTTCGCGAGCACTACTTCTCTCCCGTGCCTTGACCCGTGCCTTGCAATGAAGTGAATCGAACGCGGCCGCTGACGCTTCTCTATCGTTTCGTCCACGACGTGCACTGATACAGAGCGAGGTCGCGCGGCGCCGCGGGCGGGAAGGCGGCGCGCCGCTCGGGCGTAAGGACGCGGGCGAGGGCGCCCGCGATGATCGCGGGCGTGCTCACGTGGTGGTCCGCGATGTCCTTGAACCCGATGAGGTCGAAGGCGCGCGTCATGACCGGGCTCACCATCGGGTAGCCCGTGACGAGCGTGCCGCCGGGCGCGAGCGCGCGCGCGAGGCCGCGTGCGGCGCCGTCGGCGTCGCTGATGTGCTCGAGGACCGAGAAGCAGACGATGGCGTCGAAGGCGTCCGCCGGCACATCGGCGTCGCTGAGGAGATCGGCGCGCTTGAAAGTCGCCTGGCAGCCGGGCGCGACGAGCGGCTGGAGCCCCGCCGCGAGGGTCAGATCGATGCCGGTGTACTCGGCGTAGCGCGCCGTGAGCGTCGGGATGAGCACGCCGCTGCCGACGCCCACCTCGAGGACGCGGCGCCCGCCGGGCGGCAGCATCGCGAGCCCGAGCTCGAGCCGGTGGCGGTACACCCACCCGAGGAGCGGGTGGTAGTAGTAACGGAGCGGGTCGTGCGCGTCGTTCGGCTGGAGCACGCCCGCGGGCGGGAGATCGAGGCGCACGGTCAGGCGCGCGCCTCCCGCTTGCGAGCGACGACAATCAAGAAGCCGCCCAGGTGGCGCAGCAGCGGCGCGTCGCACGCGGCGTGCTCGGCCCACGAGAAGAGCTTGCCGAGGGGCGCGAGCGCGAAGACCTTCGCCGTCGGTGTCACGACGCGCACGCCGCGCACGCCGATGACCTCGAGATCGGGCGGGAGGTAGGTGCGCGCCCGCGCCGCCGTGTCGTAGCGCGTGTAGACGTCGCTCTCGTCGGTGCCTGCGGCGATCGCGCCCGGGCCCGCGACGCGCTTGGCGAGCGTGCGCAGCGACCAGGGGTTGTAGAACTCGAGGAGGAGGTGGCCACCCGGGCGCACGAGCCGCGCGAGCTCGGCGACGGCGCGCTCGATGGGTGGAATGTGCGCCAGCACCTTCATGCTGTAGACGAGGTCGAACGAGGCGTTCGGCAACGGCACGTCGGTGAGCGAGCCCTGGACGACGCGCAGCCCACGCGCGCGCGCGGGCTCGAGCATCCCGCGCGACAAGTCGAGGCCCACAGCCGTGCGCGCGAACATGGCGGTTTCCTTGAGGAGGAGGCCTGTGCCGCAGCCCGCCTCGAAGACATCGCGGCCTTCGC
This sequence comes from Polyangia bacterium, assembly GCA_038325725.1. Lineage (GTDB taxonomy): Bacteria > Myxococcota_A > Polyangia > Fen-1088 > Fen-1088 > DASZFV01. The sequence continues at coordinate 7,045 of JBBQJG010000064.1, forward strand.
CGTACTTGCGCACGAGCTCGAGCTCGAGCTCGTCGATGAGGCGGTGATAGCCGTGGTGGCGCTCGGCTTCGTAGTTCGCCGAGAAGCGGTCGTAATAGTCGCGCGTCGTGGGCGCGTCCGGCGCGGGGCTCGCGTTCATCTCCTTGGCCATTCGAGGGGCGGCAGTATGGCACGGGCCCGTCGGCGCGCGTCCCGCCAAATCGGAGATCCGGACCCGCGCCCGTGGCGTATCAGCAACGTGGAGGCGTTGGCTCGCATGTCGCGGCACCGTGCTACGGTTCGCGTGCTCGTGACCATGGACAGCAGCGACGGCGCGGCCCTCGTCGAGGCGATCGCGGCCCGTCGGGACCGCGCTGCCTTCGCGCGCTTGTTCGAGCTCTTCGCACCCCGCGTCAAAGGCCAGCTCATGGCGCGCGGAGCTTCCGCGGCGATCGCCGACGAGCTGACGCAGGAGGTGATGCTCGCGGTGTGGCGCAAGGCGGCGCAGTTCGATCGGTCGAAGGGGCTCGTGAGCACGTGGCTGTTCGTCATCGCGCGCAACGCCTTCCTGAGCCACCACCGCCGGCAGCGATGGCCGGAGCCGGACGCGCTCGGCGACGGCGCGCCAGCGCCCGAGCTGCCCGAGGCGCTCTTGCTCTCGGCCGAGGGTCATCACCACTTGCGCGAAGCGATGGGGGGGCTTCCGAGCGAGCAGCGCGAGACGCTCGACGGGGCCTATTATCGGGGGCGAACCTTGCGCGAGCTCGCCGAAGAACAGGGCATTCCCCTCGGGACGGTGAAGACGCGCGTTCGGCTCGCGCTCACGCGCCTGCGCGAGGCGCTCGGCGGGACGCCCCCCGCCGACTCCCTCAGCAAGAAGGTGGGCTCATGACGACGAAGGCCCCGACCCATCACGTCTCCGACGAGCAGCTCGTCGAGTACGCCTCGGGCGCCTGCTCGGAGGCCGCGGCGCTCGCCATCGCGTGCCACCTGTCTTTGTGCGCGACGTGCGCCTCGAACGGGCGCGCTCTCGAAGCGGTGGGCGGGGCCTCGCTCGAGGCGTCGCCGGCGCAGCCGCTCGCGGGAGGCGCGCTCAATCGCATGCTCGCGCGCCTCGACGACGAGGGCGCCCCGGACGGCGCGGTGGCGCTCGATCCGCAGATCGGAGGTCTGCTCGCGGGTTGGCGCGTCCCGCGTGCCGTCGCGCCGTATCTTCCTCCGGGCGTCGCGGCGGCAGGGTGGCGGCGCCTCGTCCCGGGTGTCACGTGCGTCGATCTTCACGTCGGCCCGTCCTCGACGGTGGCTCGCCTCGTCAGCTTGTCGCCGGGGATCGAGGTCCCTCTCCACGAGCACGGCGGCACCGAGTACACGGTGATTTTCACGGGCTCGCTCGTCGATGACGAGGGGCGCTTCGCGCGCGGCGACGTCTCGATCCGCGAGCCGGGGGCCCGTCACGTCCAGCGCGTCGACGCCGGCGAGCCGTGCGTCGCGCTCGTCGTCAACGAGGGCCCGCTCGTGCCGCTCACGTTGAAGGGCAAGATCCTCGGCTTCCTGTTGCGTCGCTGAGCCCGGCCGCGGTGGGCAAACGCCGTGGGGCGTGGTACCCGTTTTTCATGCAGTGCATGACGGTGCTGGTGGGCTTCGTCCTGGCGGGGATCCTCGCGAGCGGCTGCGCGAGTCAGAGCGCCAAGCCCGGCGACGCCGCGATCGCGACGCTGCCTGTGAGCGCCCAGTGCGTGACCGACGCCGACTGCCGGCTGCTGTCCGACTATTGCGACGGGTGCGCGTGCCGCGCGCTCACGAAGACCGACGCCGACCCCGTGTGCAAGGGGAAGGTCGTCCCGTGCTTCGCCGACCCGTGCCAACGCAAGGTGGCCGTGTGTCAGACGGGCACCTGCGTCGTCGCGCCAAGCTGACTCAGTCGTACGGGTGGCCAGCGGCGGCGCTTCGACGCTGGCGGTTCGCGACGATCACGAACAGCGCGCCAGACACGCCAAACGCGGCGACCGCTGTGAGCAACGAGAGCGATACGGGCGAGCGCTCGGCGAACCACCCGACGACTGTCGGCGCCGGCGAGTTGCCGAGCACGTGGATGCCGAAGAGGAATACGGCCTGCAGCGTCGCCGCGTATTGCGGCGGTCCGAGCTCGTCGACGACGGCGGCCGAGGGGCCGTTGTAGACCGAGAGGAAAAACGCCGCACCCGCCGTGAGGATCATGAACGGGACGTGGGCGTGCGTGAGCAACGCCGCCGTCCCCACGGGTACGGCGAGCAGCATCGAGACGCCGATCGCGAGCGCGTGTCCACCGGCGGCGCGCTTGTTGAGCCGATCTCCGGCGTAGCCGCCCGCGACGACGCCGCCGACGCCGCAGACGAGGCCAACAAAAAGCATGTAGATGCTGGCGACGGGGACGGAGAACCCGCGCTCCTCGATGACGAGCCAGCGCGTCCAGAAGATGAGCGCGCTCGCGCCGAAGGTCGCCATGATGCCGCCGAGCAGCGCGAGGATGTACGTCGGCTTGAGCAGGTACGCCCAGGCCGGCAGCTTCGTCGGCGCGGGCAGCCGATCGGGCGCCGCGACGAAAGCGGCGGCCAGGGCGAGCAGCATCGACGGGCCGCCCGCGATCCAGAACACGTTGCGCCAACCGATCTTCGGCGCGAGCAGCGCGCCTAGGCACAGCCCGAAGGTACCGCCGAGCGCCATGCCAACGTTGTAAATGCCCATGGCGCGCCCGCGTCGTTCCGGGGGCGCGTCCGCGCACAGCAGCGAGTTCGCGCTTGGACCGTAAGCGCCCTCGCCCACGCCCACGAGGGCACGGAAGAACAGCAGCACATGGTACGAGGGCGACAGCGCCGAGCCGATCGTCGCGATCGACCATACAAAGATGCCCGCGAAGATGACCTTGCGGGGCCCGATGCGGTCGGCGACGGGGCCCGAGATCAGCGAGGCGACCGCGAAGACGACGAGGTTGACCGTCGCGAGGAGTCCGAGCTCCCACTTGTTGAGGTGGAACGTGTCGCCGATGAGCGGCGACATCCCGTAGACGACCTGCCGGTCGAGGTAGTTGAACCCGTTGACGAGCGTCAGCAGCGGCAGGGGAGGGATGCCGCGCGCGCGCGGTCGCGCGGGGCCGGCCGCGGGCCCCGTCGATACGCCGAGGCTCATCGCAGGCTTTCGAGACAGGCGACCGCTTCGGGCTTGGCCCAGTTCCGGCTGTTCGCGAAGTAGTAGCGGACGTGCCCGGTCGAATCGAGGAAGTACGTCTCGGGATATTGCGTCGTGCCGAAGGACTTCGGGATCGCCTTGCTCTCGTCGAGCAGCACGCCGATCTTCGTCCCCTTGACGAAGAAGCGCCGGATCGGGTCCCACCCATCGTCGACGCTCACGGCGAGGAGGCGCATGTCCGTCCCCTCGATCGTCGCCGCGAACGCTTCGAGCGACGGCACCTCCTCGACGCACGGCGGGCACCACGTCGCCCAGAAGTTCAAGGCGACCGGGTGGCCGCGCTGCGCGCGCAGCGACACCTTGTGCCCGGTGGCGTCGGACAGCTCGAAGTCGGGCGCCTCGACGTTCTTGAGCGCGGCGGGGATCGGATCGGGCGTGAGTGAGCGGCAGGCGTTCTCGCGCGTGCGCCCGAGCGTCTCGCTCGCCGCCGCGAAGAAGCGCACGGCGACGAAGCACATCGCCGCCGCCGTGAGCGCGGCGGGCAGGATGAACGCACGACTGGTCCTGGATGAGGCTGGGCGATCGGTTGGCTTGCGTGTCAAAGCGGGAGATCTCCTGGAAGAGCGAGCGTAGCGTGGCTTTGCCACGCGGAGCGAGGGGACCCGGGGTTCGCGAGCGGCAGCGAGCCGGACCCCATCAGATCAAACTTCCAATCCCACGACGGCCGCGATGGCGCGAATTGAATCCATGAGCTTCGCGAAGGCCGGCGGCGTCAGCGACTGCGGCCCGTCGGACAACGCCTTCTCCGGGTTCGGGTGAACCTCGACCATGAGGCCGTCGGCGCCCATGGCGATGGCGGCGCGCGCGAGCGCGGGCACCGACGCGCGGTCTCCCGTTCCGTGCGAGGGGTCGATGATGATCGGCAAGTGAGTGAGGCGCTTGATGAGCGGGATCGAGCCGAGGTCGAGCGTATTGCGCGTCATCGTCTCGAACGTGCGGATGCCGCGCTCGCACAGGATGACGTCGTAGTTGCCCTGCTTGAGGATGTACTCGGCGGCCATCATGAACTCTTGGATCGTGGCCGACAGGCCGCGCTTGAGCATGACCGCCTTTTTTTGCGCGCCCACCGCCTCGAGCAGCGCGAAGTTCTGCATGTTGCGGGCGCCGATCTGCAGCACGTCGGCGTAGCGCGCGACGAGCTCGACATCGCGCGTGTCCAAGACCTCGGTCACGACGGGCAAGCCCGTTTTGGCGCGGGCGTCAGCGAGGATCTTGAGGCCCTCTTCTTTCATGCCCTGGAACGCGTACGGAGACGTGCGCGGCTTGAACGCCCCGCCGCGCAGGAAGTGCGCGCCCGCCGCCTTGACGGCGACCGCGGTCGTGTCGATTTGCTCTTTGCTCTCGACGGCGCACGGGCCGGCGATGACGCCGAACTTGCCGCCGCCGATCTGCGCATCACCGATCCTGACGAACGTGTCGTCCGGCTTGACCTCGCGCGAGACGAGCTTCCACGGCTTGGACACCGGCACGGCGTCGGCGACGCCCGACATCACCGTGAAGATCCCCGCGTCGACCGGCCCTTGGTTGCCGGTGATGCCGATCGCGAGGCGCGTCGCGCCCGGGATGTTGTTCGGCGCAAAGCCGAGCTCGCGGATCTTCTTGTCGACGGCCGCGACGTCCTCTTTGGACGCGTCGGCCTTCATCAAAATGAGCATGTGTGATTGTAGACCGACTCGAAACGGTTCGCGCGGGCGCGCCCGACACCGTCGGGGCGCCCGCGGGGAGACGGGTTTTCAGCCCTTTTTGGCGACGGCCTTGCCGCCAGACTTCTTGGCGAGCTCCTGGTCGGCGATCTTCTTGAACGTGTCAAACGGGTAGGCGCCCGAGATCTTGCGCCCGTTGATGAACACGGCCGGCGTGCCGCTGACGCCGACGGCCGAGCCTTCCTTCTGCTCGGCGTCGATGACGCTCTTGTACTTCGAGCCGTCGAGGTCGGCCTTGAACTTGCCCATATCGAGGCCGAGTTCCTGCGCGTACTTGTCGAGGCTCGGGCGATCCAGCGACTGCTGGTTGGCGAAGAGCTTGTCGTGCATCTCCCAGAACTTGCCCTGCGCGCCCGCCGCCATGGCGGCCTCGGCGGCCGGCTCGGCGTTGTTGTGGAAGGGCAACGGATAGTTCTTCCACACCATGTGCACCTTGCCGCCGTACTCCTTCTCCATCTGCGTGAGCGTGGGTTCGACGCGGCTGCAGAAGGGGCACTGGAAGTCGGAGAAGATCACGACCTGGAGCGGGGCATTCTTCGGTCCCTTGGCGTGCGACGTGCCGGCCGCGACCGGGTACGTCTTGTCGTCCTGCTCCGGACCCTTCTCTTCGCCGCCGCCGCCGGCCGGAGCCGCCGCGACCTCGGTCTTCGCGTCCTTCATGAGGACGTCGTAGATCTTCGCCTTCGGCGTGCCCTTCGAGACCATCGCCTCGGCGTTCTTGAGCTCCTCGTCGATCTTCGTCTTGAACATCTCGAACGGCTGGGCGCCCGAGAGGAACTTGCCGTTGATGAAGAAGGCCGGCGTGCCGCGCGCGCCGATCTTGCCGCCCGCCGTCGAGTCGGCCTCGATGAGCTCCTTGCCCTTCTCGGCGTCGAGGGCGGCCTTGAACTTGGCCAGGTTGAGGCCGAGCTCACCGGCGTACTTCTCGTAGGTCGGGCGATCCATGTGAGCTTGGTCAGCGAAGATCTTGTCGTGCATCTCCCAGAACTTGCCCTGCTCGCCGGCGGCGCGCGCCGCGATCGCGGCGGGCTTGGCGTTCGGGTGGAACGGCAGCGGGAGATCGCGCCACGCGACGCGCACCTTGCCGTTGTACTCCTTCATGACCTGGTTGACCGTCGGCTCGACGCGGCTGCAGAACGGGCACTGGTAGTCCGAGAACTGCACGATCGTCACGAGCGCGTCCTTGGCGCCCTTGATGGGTGCGCCCTTGACGTCGGCGCGGAAGCGCGTCGTCGCGTCGGGCTCGCCGGGCCGCTGCGTCGGCGCCGGGGCCGCCGCCTTGTCGAGGCCGTCCTTGATGAAAGACGCGTAGAGCTGCCCGCGCGCGGTCCCCGAGGCGATCTTCGCGTCGGCCTTCTTGATCTCGTCGTCGACGACGCCCTTGAACGCCTCGAGGGGCTGCGCGCCGCGGAAGTTGTGCCCGTTGATGAAGAAGTTGGGCGTGCCGCGCGCGCCGAACTTGGCGGCGTCGTCCATGTCGCGCTTGATGCGCTCTTTGCCCTTCTCCTTGTCCATCGCCTCTTTGTACTTGCCCATGTTGAGGCCGACTTCCTGGGCCAGCTTGTCGAGCGTCGGGCGATCGAGGTTCTGCTGCGCGGCGAACATCTTGTCGTGCATCTCCCAGAACTTGCCCTGCTCGCGCGCCGCCTCGCCCGCGAGGGCGGCCGGCATGGCGTTGTTGTGGAAGGGCAGCGGGTTGTGGCGGAACGAGAGCGAGACGTCCTTGCCGTAGTCCTTGATCAGCGTGTCGAGCGTGCCGTTGACGCGGCTACAGAACGGGCACTGGAAGTCGGAGAACTCGATGATGGTCACCTTGGGCTGGCTACCGCCCTTGGTCGGGGCGCCTTCGACGCCGACCTTGTAGATCTCGGGACCGGCGCCCGGGCCCTTCTGGGGGGCGGCGGGCTGACCCGCGGGGGCCGCCGAGGGACCCGTCTTCGCGCTCGCCATGAACGTCGCGTAGAGCTGGCCCACGGGCGTGCCCTTCGCGAGGATCTTGTCGGCGCGCTTGATCTCGTCGTCGATGACCTTCTTGAACTCTTCGAACGGCTGCGCGCCCTGGAGGTTGCGGCCGTTGATGTAGAAGTTCGGCGTCCCTTGCACGCCGATCTGGCGGGCGAGGGCGAGGTCCTGCTGGACGCGCGCCTTGCCGGCGCCGCTGTCGAGCGCGGCCTTGAACTTGCCGACGTCGAGACCGATCTCACCGGCGTACTTCTCGAGATCGGGACGCAGGATGTTCTGCTGGTTGGCGAACATCTTGTCGTGCATCTCCCAGAACTTGCCCTGCGCCTCGGCGGCGACGGCCGCCTCGGCCGCGAGCGGCGCGTTCGGGTGGAACTCGAGCGGGTTGTGGCGGAAGTAGATGCGGACGTCGTTCGGGTACTCCTTCTCGATCTTCTCCATCGTCGCGACGACGCGGCTGCAGAAGGGGCACTGGAAGTCGGAGAACGCGACGATGTTCACCTTCGCCGTCGCCGGGCCCTTCGACGGGCCCTCGAGCGGCACGCGGAAGCGCTCGATGCCGTCACCGGCCGCTTCGGGCGCGGGCTTGGCGGTGGCCGCCGAGGTCTCGTCGGGCTTGCTGCCGCCCGACTTCATTCTTCCCAGGGCGAAGGCGCCGCCCGCGAGGACGACGACCAACAGAATTACGGTTCCTTTGTTCATTTGGGGCTCCTATCGATACTGACGATGCTTTGGAACAGGTCAGCCGCGCGGAGAAAGCTCACGTGCGGAGGCGCGGCCCGTCCCCGTACGCATGTCGTTGAAATTCGAAACAACCGCGTGTTGGCGCCCGCGACGGCCATAGGACCGCCACGCATCGCCTTGCCACGCGCCCGCTAGACGCGGGGCGGGCGATCGGGCGGATCACAGAAGCGGGAGGCGAGCACGAGGACCGCGCGCGGTTCGAGCGCGCGCGCTTCGTCGATCGTGAGGCCGGACGTCGCCGTGATGGCGAGCGGCTGCGTGTCGGGGCCCGTGAGCGCGCCGCCCTTGGGCGGTAGACCGTCGCACGCCGAGATGGCGCGGCGACGCTCCCGCCTGCCGGGTAGCAGCGCGCGCGTGACCTGTTCGGACTCCGGCGAGCGCGAGACGCGGTAGGACGCGTCGTAGAGGATGGGCCCATCGCACTCGCCGATGGCCGTCGCCAACGCCGACAATGCAGAGCGGCAGTCGAGCTCGGCGGGCGTCGCGTAATCGCGGTCGGTGTCTTCGCGATCGGCTAACGCCGCCAGCGCCTCGCACGCCGGGCTGTCGACGTCGCAGGTCGCGACCGTCGCCGGCAACGCCGGCGCGATCGACGCGACGAGTGAAACGACCAGCCCCAGCATGATGCCCGCGAAAGGTACCTCACGGACCACCCCCCTTCAAGGCGGGGCATTCCTTTCGATTTTCGGTCAGCGCGTGTCGAGCGGTCGCGCCCGATGGCGCTAGCCGCCGAGGAGACCGGCGCGCGCCCGGACCTTCGAGACGATGACGGCGGCGACGTCCTCCCCGACGCCCACGGCCGCCAGGGCCGCCGAGAGCGCGTCGAGGATGTCCGCGGCCCCGCGCCGTCGCCCCTCGTTGAAGCCCTCGAGCCACTCGACCGTCGCGTGCGGCCGCGTGGTGTGGTCCAGGGATTCTGTGGCCTCGGTGACCTCCCCGTCGATCTCGATCTCGGGGACGGAGTCGTCGGTCATTGCCGGGAGCCTGCCAAAGACGCGTCGTTCGGGCCAGTCAAAGAGCCAGTCAAAGAGATTGTGTGCCCAGGGACAGAGTCGAACTGTCTACACACGGATTTTCAGTCCGTTGCTCTACCAGTTGAGCTACCTGGGCGGCTGGAAAACGTCGTGGCTACTTACGCCACTTCGGCCCACGCCGTCAATTGCCGTCGTCAGCGGACGAGCAGGAGGTAGAACAAGCCGACCACGACGCCGATGCCGAGAAACCCGCTCACCATGAGCGAGCGCTGGCGGTTGCGCCACTGTTTGAGGCGCGTGCGTGTTCGCTGCTCGCGCGGGCGAGAGCGGCGGCGGACCTTCGCGTCTCGGTAGTAGTCGAGCCAGGCCTCCGACGAAGGGTCCTCGGCTCGCTTTTGAAGTCGCTCCACAATCACCTGTACCTCCGTCCCCCCGGGCGCAGTGTACACCTTCGGGCGCCGCGCAAGGAGGGCCTCGTCAGGTCTATTCGTCGGGCTTGTCGTCCTCGGGCGGCAGCGGCACACCGCGCACGCGCCGGATGCGCCGATCGCGCACGTCGAGGACGGTCAGGCGGTGCCCGGCCGCCGAGATGACGTCGCCGGGGACGGCCGACTCGGACAGCTGCGTCACGATGAAGCCGCCCAGCGTCTCGACCTCGGGGGGGACGGGCGGGAACGCGAGGCCGAGCTCGCGCGTCGCGACGTCGAGCGTGAGGCGCCCGTCGGCCTCGAAGCTGCCGTCGACGTTGCGGGTGATGGGCGGGATCTCTTCTTGATCCTGCTCGTCTTGAATCTCGCCCAGCACCTCCTCGACGAGATCCTCGAGCGTCACGATGCCCGTAAAGGAGTGACCCGGGCCGAGGATGATCGCGATGTGGACGCGGCGCCGCTGGAACTCGCGCCGCAGCCACTCGAGGCGCGTGTCCTCCGACGCGTAGATGGGCTCGCGCACGAGCTCGCGCATGCGCTGGGGGTGCTGGCCCGACGCGAGCGCGGCGACGATGTCCTTGATGTGCACGTAGCCGACGACGCGATCGGTGAGCGGCTCGCACAGCGGATACCGCGAGTATTGATTCGCGACGGCGACGCGCAGGTTGTCCGGGAAGGGCACGCCGGCCTCGAGCGTGACGACGTCGCGGCGCAGGGTCATGACGTGGCGGGCCACGCGGTGCGTGTAGTCGAACACGCGATCGATGAGGCGGCGCGCGCCCGGGTCGAGCCTGACGTGCTGGACGACGACGCGCAGCTCCTCGGGCGAGTGGAGCATCTCGGCCTCCGACGCGGGCGGCAGGCGCAGCGCCTTGAGCACGAGAAACGCCGCGCCCTTGAGCGTCCAGATGATGGGGAACGCGACGACGTAGAACGCGCGGAACGGCACGGCGGCCCACATCGCGATGGTCTCGGTGAGCTGCAGCGCGAGCGCCTTGGGGGCGAGCTCGCCAATGACCGTGTGCAGGAACGTGATGACGCCGAGGCTCACGGCGACGGAGATCGTGTGGATCGTGCGATCGTGCCAAATACCGACGTGCTCGAGGACGGGACGCAGCATCTTCGCGAAGGCCGGCTCGCCGAGCCACCCGAGCGACAGCGACGACACCGTGATGCCGAGCTGGCTCGCCGAGAGGTAGGCAGGCAGCTGCTCCGTGATCGTGAGCAACAAGCGGCCCCGCCGGCTTTCCTTCGCCAGCTGCTGGACGCGGGTCGGGCGAATTTTGACGAAGGCGAACTCGGCGGCGACGAAGAAGGCGTTCGCGAGGACGATCAGCAGCGTTAGCAACAACGCGAGGGACGGGCTCATGTTCGGGCAGGAGAATCGCACGTTGCGACCCGCGAATCGAAACCGCGGTGGCCGGTCGGGTGAAACGGCTAGAACGATTCAATATTTGGGAAACCCCTGCTAATGTCCGGCCCCATGCTTAGCCTACGGAACGCCGCTATTTTCGGAACCCTGGCGCTCGTGTCGCTGGGGGGGCGAGTCGTCGTGGCGGCCGACCTTTCGTCGCCGGCCTGCGGGACCGAGAACCTGCTCGCGGGGCGCCCGCCCGCCAACGTGCAGGACATGCGCGGCAACTTCGCGCTCATCACGGACGAGTCCGTCGGTCCCGAGGGCGCCCAGTGGGACGCGCCCGTCGCCGCCGTGTTCGAGACGGGCGCCGGGTCGGTCACTTACGACCTCGGCGCGGCGCGGCCCGTGTCGGCGTTCGTGTTCCAGGGCGACGCCAACGACACGTACAAGATCTTCGGCTCGCTCGACGGATCGCCGGGCAGCTACAAGGTCCTCGCCGAGGTCGACAACGTCGTCGGCATCGGCCACGGCCTGCGCACGCGGCCCGTGCAGATCACCTCGACGATCGTGCGCTTCCTGCGCATCGGCGAGCCGCTCGGCGACGCCTTCTACTCGGTCTCCGAGTTCCAGGCGTACTGCCAGGCCCCGACGCCGTTTCCGCCCGTGCTCAAGAAGGTCGATGCGCCGCCGGCGAAGGTGAACCCGCCCGGCCCCTGGGCCTGGTGGGACAACGACGCGAGCTCGCGCTTCGAGATGGCGCTCGCGGCGTTCGCGCTCGCGCTCGTCGGCTGGGGGCTGTGGCTCGCGCGCAAGGGCTTCGCGAACCGCTTCCGCAAGACGCGTGACGGTCTGCTGATCCTCGTGGGTGTGCTGTCGTTCTGCGCGTACTGGAACTTCTTCCAGTTTCACTTCGGCAACTACTTCCACGTCTGGGACACGTTCCACTACTACGTCGGGTCGAAGTACTTCAAAGAGCTGTCGTACGACCGGCTCTACGAGTGCGTCGCCGTCGGTGATTCAGAGGACCCCTCGCTGCGTCGTCGCGTCGAGTTGCGCAAGATCATGAACCTGCGCACGAACATCATGACGTCGACGGCCGACATCCTCGCGCACCCGGAGACGTGCAAGTCGCACTTCACTCCAGAGCGCTGGAACGCGTTCAAGACGGACTTGGCGTTCTTCCGGATCAAGCACGGCGTCAAGCGGTGGGAGGACGCGCAGACCGATCACGGCTTCAACGCGACGCCCGTGTGGAACATCGCGGGCTCACTGCTCGCGAACGCGGGGACGGCGAACGAGGACTACGTCGAGCACTTCCTCATCAGGATAGATCCGTTCTTCATCTTCGGAATCATCGCGATGGCGTGGTGGGCTTACGGCTGGCGCGTCATGGTCATCTCGCTCGCCGTGTTCGCGACGAGCTTCCCAAACCGGTTCTATTGGACGGGCGGCTCGTTCCTGCGCTGGGACTGGCTTTTCTATCTCGTCGGCGGCTTGTGCCTCGTGCGTAAGAACAAGCCGCTTTTGGGCGGCGTGTTCTTGGGCTACTCGAGCCTCCTTCGTGTCTTCCCGTCATTCGCGCTCGCGGGGCCGGTCCTCGTCGTGATTCAGCAGGTCCTGGGCGAGCCTTCGCCCGAGCGGCCGTGGTGGAAGCCTGCGCCGTTCAAGTCTCTGCGCGAGCTCTACGAGCGCATTGATCGGAGATGGGTCCGATTCTTCGGCGGCTTCGCCCTCATCTGCGTCGTGCTCGTGCCGATCAGCCTCGCGATGTCGAACGGCGTGTCGAGCTACAAGGAGTTCTGGACGAACTCGCAGAAGCACAAGCTGACGCCGCTCACGAACTACATGGGCCTCAAGACGGTCGCGATCTACAAGCCGTCGGAGGCTGGCCGCGTCCTCAAGGACGACAAGCTCGAGGATCCGTGGGGCCGCTGGAAGCGCGTCAAGGTCGAGACCTACAAAAAGGATCGGTTCCTGCTGCACTGGGCGGGCATCGCCGCGTATCTGTTCTTGCTCTGGAAGGCGGCGCGCAAACGCGAGCCGTGGGTCGTGCTCAGCATGGGCGCCATGATGATGGCCGTCTTCTTCGAGCTGACTTGTTACTACTACGCGTTCATGTTCGTCATCGCGTTCCTGTACGAGGAACGCAAGGAAGCCGGCGCGCTCTTGCTCGCGGCGACGGCGATGACGGGCTTCCTCGACTGGTCGCCCACGAAGTACCTGCCGAACACGAAGCCGTGGGAGCTGCTGCACATGCCGCAGTGGCTCGACGAGCAGTACACGTGGATGTCGGTCGCGATCCTCGTCGCGTTCGCATGGATCCTTTACCGCTTCGCCTATCCCGAGACGCAGGCAGTGCCGGCCGTCGCGGGCGGGCCCGCGCTGGGCGGCGACGACGACGAAGACAACGACGACGCGGACGACGACGACGAGCCCCCCCGGCGTGCGGCCCCCGCGGGCAACAAGCATGCGCGCGGCGGCAAGAACAAGCGTCGTCGGAAGTAACGGCGAGCGACGCTGAAAACGACGAAGGCCGCGAGGGCGAATGCCCCGCGGCCTTTGTGAAACGCTGAAACGACGAAGGCCGCGAGGGCGAATGCCCCGCGGCCTTTGTGACGTTCGGAGACGGAGGGACGAAGTCGCTTACTTCTTCTTGCCCTTCTTCTTGGCCTTCTTGACGACTTTTTTGGCGGCCTTCTTGCCACTCTTGGCCGACTTCTTGACGGCCTTGGCGGCCTTCTTCTTCGTGGGCTTCTTGGCGGCCTTCTTCTTGGCGGCCGTCTTCCCGACCTTCTTGCGCTTCTGGCCGCCGACGGCGCGTTTGGCGCGCGCGATGTCGCCGTCCTTGTCCACGAAGTAGATGTAGTTCGTGTCCATGTCGATGCCGCCGTCTTCGACCTTCTCGGGTCGGCCCTTCGGCACGCCAGGCTGCTTGCGCTGAACCTTCCAGACAGCCCCGTCCTTCACGTAGTACATGAAGTCCTTCTCGCGATTCACCCCCAGCTTTGCGACTTTCTCGGCCATCTGGAGCCCCCCGTCGAAAAGTTTGCGAAAACCATCGGCATCGTAGCGGGGGGGGGGACCCTGTCAAGCGAAATTCCGGCCGTCTCCGACGGAGAATCCGCGTTTTTCGCGGTGTTTCTTGCACATTTCGGTGTGCACGGCGCGAGGCCTCGATGCCACGAAGACGGTCACGAAGACGGTCACGAAGACGGTCACGAAGACGGCGATCAGAGCGGCGCGCGCGCGAGGTAAATGTGCTGCTCCGTCTGGCGTGCCGACGCCGGATCGAGCAGCGGCGCGCCGTGGAAATCTCCCCACCGTTGGAGCAGCGAGAGCCCGGCGCGCGTCAGCAGCCGAGCGATGTCCTCGGGGGCGAGCTGTCGGTGGCACAGGCGCGCGTGGCGCTCGACGCCGCGCGCACGGCCGCGTTCGTCGACGGGTTGATAGTGAAAGGTCGTCACGAGCGTCCGTCGGCGGTCGTCGACGCGGTACGAGACCGTGTACGCGAGCCGTCGCCCCGACGTCGGGTAGCGAAACAGCGTGCGGGCCCAGCGGTGCTCGGGGCCAAGGGCGCGCGCGCGCGCGACGAAGGCCGGCTCGGGCGCGAACACGTCGAAGGCGAGCCACCCGCCCGGGATGAGCGCGGCGCGCGCGCGGCGCAGGAAGCGCAGCAAATCACCGTCGGTGACGAGGTGTTGGATGCCGTGGAACGCCACGATTGCGAAGGCGAAGCGCGGGCGCGCCGCGAGCGTGCGCAGATCCCCACGCGCGAGCAGCACGCGCCCACGCGCCGACGGCCCGAGGCGGGCGACGCGCGCAGCGGCGCGGGTCAACATCGGGGCGCTGTGGTCGAGCCCGACGACGACGTGGCCGTCGCGCGCGAGGGGCGCGAGCAGCCGCCCCGTGCCGCAGGCGAGATCGAGGATCGGGCCGCCGCGCTCGTCGGCGAGCATGCGGTAGAAGCGCACGTCGTCGCGACGCCGCCGGTACTCCCAGTCGTAGAGCGCGGCGTCCTCGAACGGTTCTTGCGCGCCAGCCGTTTCCTCGTCGCGCATGAGGCGCTAATGTATTTCGAGAATGACGGACGCGATCGTGCTTCTTTCAGGGGGGATTGATTCGGCGACGGCGCTCGCCATGACGCTCGCGTCGGGGCGCCGCTGCCACGCGCTCAGCTTTCGCTATGGTCAGCGCCACGTCGTCGAGCTCGCGGCCGCGGCGCGCGTCGCGGCTGCCCAGGGCGTCCCCGATCACCGCATCATCGATCTCGACCTGCGGGCCATCGGGGGCTCGGCGCTCACGAGCGACATCGCCGTACCGAAGGGGCGCAGCGACGACGAGATGGCGACCGGCATCCCCGTGACGTACGTGCCCGCGCGCAACACGATCTTCGTGTCGTACGCGATCGCGGTGGCCGAGGTCACCGGCGCGAGCGAGATCGTCGTTGGCGTCAACGTGCTCGACTCCTC
>JBBQJG010000065.1:0-21648 GCA_038325725.1 Polyangia bacterium
GCGGCGTCGTCGCTCGCGTCGGCGGCGTCGTCGCACGCGTCCGGCCGATCCGCCGTCCCCGCGTCTTTGAAGACGTAGCCCCACACGAGGCAGTCGGCGTCTGGGTCGTCGCTGCTGCTCCCGCTGCCGCCCCCGATGTGATGGTGGTTGGCGCGCGCTTCCGCGGGCCAGCCGAGCAGCGACAGAAAGATCGTCAGCCGGAGCGAGATGGGAAGCATGCGACCTCCTCGGCCCCTCGACTCCAGAGCCCGGCGTCAGCATCGTGGCAGCCGGCGCGGTTGTCCAGCGGCGGTTTGAAGCGATGGCCGTGGGGATATAGTGTTCCCGTCGGCCGCATGCTGAACGTCGCCATCGCCGTCGACTCGGCCATCGACCACGGCCCGCAAGCCGAGCGCGTCGTCTCGGCCGCTTGCGAAGAGGTCATCGGGCAAGGGCGTTGTCCCCTCGCGCGCGCGCTTCGGCCCGGCACCGTCGCGGCCTGGTACGCGGTCGTGCGCCCGAGCGACGGCGCGATCTCGAGCCTGCGCATCGAGTTCCGAGACCGCACGGCCGACGGCGTGCTCATCGAGGAGCGCGTGCTGACGTTCTCCGGATCCGACGGCGAGGACAGCCGTTTGGCCTCCGCGGGCAGCGTCATCGCGGCGCTCGTCGCCGCGCGAGAGGGCTCGCTCGCGCGCGCGCCCGCGGTCGCCGTGGCGCCTCGTCCCGATTGGAGCGTCGACCTCGCCGCGCTCTTCGCGCCCGCGTTCGAGGATGGTCAGACGCGCTGGGGCGGCCTGGCGCGCACGCACCTCGGCTTTTGGGGACGTCCCTTCGGGGTCGCGTCGGCGAGCGCCGAGGCGCACGCGGGCAATCCCGACTTCGTGTGGTGGGCGCTCGCGGCCGGCGTCGGGACACGCGTCGCGGACCGCGGCGCGCGCGTGAACCTCGAGCTTGGCGCCGAGTTGGTCTACGAGCGCACGAGCGTCTCCGTCACCCAAGGCGCCGCGCACGACAGCGCCGGCCAAAACGGGTGGGGCGGTCGGCTCTCGGTGGGCGCGGTATGGGCCACGTGGCCCCACGCCTCGACGACGTTCGGCGTGCAGGGCACGTGGATCTCGCCCCGCATGGAGGTCGTCGTCGCGGACCAAACAGCGCAGCGCGTCCCCGCCGCGACCCTGGGCCTGGCCGTCGGCCTTCGCTATCAACCGTGAGCTTTTTCGGCGCCGTGGTGAGAAAGTTGGTCTGCCGCAGGGCCGCTCGACCGTCTGTCCAAGAGAACCCCTGGTGAACGTTCCAGCTTCGAACGCAAGGCCACGGCCGGCCGAGGCCACCGATTTCGCGGGTCGTCGCACCCAGGAGGAGGTGCTTCGAGGGGCCGTGGCGGGAGAGCCGTGGGCTCACGCGGCGCTGTACGACGCCCTGTATCCGTTCGTGGCGCGCGCGCTGCAAAAGATCCTGCATCAAACGTCCGACTATGAAGACCTCGTTCAAACCTCTTTCGAGCTGATCGTGCGAACCCTGCAGAAGCCGCGCGCCCGCAAGATCGAGAACCTCGCCGCCTGGTCGAGCGCCATCGCGGCGCGCGTGGCCCTCGACTCGCTGCGCGCGCGCATGCGCGACCGGCGCGTGTTCGAGCGCGACGCCGAGCGCGCGCGCGCCGCCGAGGTCGTCGCGGGCCCCGAGCTCGAGCGCCAGCTGGTCGTCCGCAGCGATCTCGCGTGGCTGCAAAGCGCGCTCGCGACGATGAACCCCGAGCAGGCCGAGGCCGTGTTGCTGCATGACGTGCTCGAGCACGATCTGTGGGAGGTGGCGCGCATCACCGAGGTGTCGCCGGGGGCCGCGCAGAAGCGTTTGTCGCGCGGTCACCTCGAGCTCAAGCGGCTCGTCGTCAACCGCGTGAAAGGGAGCCCCGCATGAGCGTCGAGCCCGACATGAAGAAGGTGCTCGCGCCGATGGTCGAGCGAGAGGTCACGCTCACGGACCCGGCGTTCCAGGTCGACCGCGCACGCGTCTTGGCGCGCATGGCACAGACGCGGCCGCCGGAGCGTCACGTCGGGCGCGGTCTCTTCGCGCTCGCCGCGTGCGTGGCGATGTTGTTCGTCGGGGCGCGGCTGTGGCCGCGGGGCGGCGCGTCCCTCGAGGTGCTCGTCTCCGAAGGCAGCGCGGCGACGGTGCGTGGAGGAGCACCGGCCGCGGTCGCCCGGGGGCAGAGCACCCGCATCGCCGCGGACGGCGAGCTCGAGACGGGGGCGGGCTCGAAGGCGCGCGTGCGCATGGCTGACGGCCTCGAGATCGAGCTCGGCGGTCAGACGCGCGTCGCGCTCGACGAGCTGCGCGCCGGCGCGCCCAGTGTGAGGCTCATCGGGGGCGCGATCCGGTGCCACGTTCCCCACCGCGCGGACGGTCGCGCCTTTCACGTCGTGACGGCGGACGTCACCGTCGTCGATCTCGGCACGGTCTTCACGGTGGCCGTCGACGGCGCGCACGCGACGCATGTCTCGGTCGAAGAGGGGGAGGTGCTCGTGCGGTACGCGTCGGGCGAGACGCACGTCGCGGCGCCGAGCTCGTGGCCGAGCGTGCCCGCCGCCGTCGAGCCCGCGGTCATTCCGTCGGCGCCGGCTACGACCACGCCGAGCGCGAAGCGTGGACACGCGTCGCTCCGGACGACGCACGCCGAGCCGACGCCCGCCGCGACGCTCGCTGAAGAGGCGGAGCTCCTGCGTCACGGGCTCGCCGCCGAACGGCAGGGGCGCTTCTCCGAGGCGAGCGCGACGTTGAAGGAGCTGCTCACGCGCTTCCCGCGCTCGCCGCTCGCCGCCGATGCGAGCGCGGCGCTCGCGCGCGTCACGGCCGGCGCGCCTCCATGACACGGCCCTGGGCGCGCGTCGTGGCGGGCGCCGCGCTCTGCGCGAGCCTCGCGTGCGATCGCGTCGTCACCGTCTATCTGTTGCCGATCGCCAGCGACGGAGGTGCCGTGCCCCCCCCGGCGTGTCAGAAGCTCGGCCCCGAGGTGTGCAACGGCGGCGACGACGACTGCAACGGCGGCGTCGACGAAGGGTGCGGCACGACGATCTCCTGGATCCCGGCGCCCGACGGCGTCGTGCTCGGTCACGCGACGGGCGGCGTGACGTTTGCTGCCCCTTGTCCGACGGGCGCCGCGTTGACGGGCCTGCTCGTCGGCATGGGGAAGTGGCTCAACCAGGTCGTGGCCGTCTGCCACCAGGTCGTGCTCAACGCGGACCACCCCGACGCGAGTGCGACGTCCGCAACGGTGACGCTCGGTCCGCGCTTCGACACGTCCTTCGCGCCGGCCGTGTCGCAAGACCCGTCGAATCAGGTTCACGAGCTGCTGTGCCCCGACGGTCTCGTGCTGTCAGGGCTCGACGGCACGACGACGACCGACACCCCGCGCTACATCCTCGGCATCGGCATCACGTGCGCGCCGCCCGTCGTGACGATGGCGGCGGGCGGCTCGGTCCTCGACTCCGATCGCACGCGCGAGCAGAAGGTCGGCCCCCTCGTATGCGCGACCTGCGCCGCGACGCAGGCCTTCAACGTCACGACCTCCGTCGAAGTCGGCCAGCTGGCGACGCGACTGTTCGGCGGCGACGGCCTCTGGATCGATCGCTTGGGCGTCGGCGCGTCCCAGGCCAGCCTCAAGAACCGCTGAGCCGAGCTTTTTTCTCGTCTGGTCGCGCCTCTCCGGTCCGACTGTCTGTCTGATCGGTCAACGCTTCTCGCCGTCGACGGCCATAGGACCACACCATGTCTCTGTCTGCGCGCGTCGCCTCCCTGCTCGGCATCTTCCTAGTCTCGGCGTGCTCGCCTTCGCAGCCCGACTCGATCGGCTCCGACGGGAGCGATGACGGCGCTTCAGATGGATCGACAGTCGCGCAGCCGGACGCACGCGCCGACGCGGCGGCAACCGCGGTCGCGTCGGCGCAAAACGCCGACGCGGCGGACACCGGCGCCGACGCGGCGGACACCGGCGCGGACGCGACGGACATCGGCGCCGACGCCGCCACCGATGCTGGCGTGGACGTCGGAACGGCCGTCGGGACCGACGCCGGCAAGGACGTCGGCGCGGACGCGCAGGCCGCGCCGTACCACCCGTGTCCGCCCGCGGGCGCGGCGTGCGCGATCATGCCGCTCGGCGATTCGATCACGTGGGGCTACGGATCTTCGACGGGCGGCGGCTATCGCCTCCGCTTGCTCCACGACCTTTGGGCCGCGCACCACGACGCGACGTTCGTCGGGGTCGGCTCGAGCGGGCCCGATCAGCTCGACGGGAAACCGTTCCCCAAGAAGAACGAGGGGTACAGCGGCTACACGATCGATCCCGCGCCCGCCGTCATGCGCGCCGGGATCTCGCCGCTCGTCGCGGCGGCGCTCCAGACCTACGCGCCCCACATCGTGACCTTGATGATCGGCACGAACGACCTGGGCACGAACAACGACGTTCGCAACGCGCCGGCGCGGCTCGCGAGCCTCATCGACGCGATCACGACGAAGAGCCCGCGCGCGCTGCTCGTCGTGGCACAAATCACCCCGACGGGCGACGACAAGCTCAACGCGCTCATCCAGACGTTCAACGCCGCGATCCCCGCCCTCGTGAAGAGCCGGGCCGCGGCGGGCAAGCACATCTTGCTCGTCGACATGTACGCGGCGTTCACGGCGCACGCCGCCTACAAGACCGACCTCTTGAACGATACGCTTCATCCGAACGACGCCGGCTACGACGTCATGGGCGACGTGTGGTACGCGGCCTTGGCGCCGCACCTGCCGACCAACGCCCCTTAGCTTCGATCTCCGTCGTCGTGCTCGGCTCGTCGACGGCGGCGGCCTTCGGCCTCGCGGATCCCGCGACGGGCTGGGTCCCGCGGTACGCGGCGTCCCTCACGAGGTCATCGTCTCTGGTCTTGTTCGAGGATTGTTGGTCTGATCCGCGGCGCCGCTCCGACTGTGAGTCGGATGGGTCGAGCAAAGCGCATCTTCATCGCCGCGTGCGTCATCCTGAGCGCCTCATGCGCGGGCGGTCGTGACGTCGAGGTCGACGCGTCGAGCGGCGGCGCGCCCGACGTCGGCGCCGCGGGCGCGTCCGCGAACGCGGGCGCCGACGCGTCAGGCGGCGGCGCGGCGGGACGCCCGGACGTCGGCGGCGCGACGGGCGAGGCCGGCGCGTCGGGCGGCACCAGTGGCGCCGTCGACGCGGGGCTCGGGGGAAACACCGGCGCCGACGCGGGCCCCGAGCCCGTCGTCGATTGGGTCACCAACCCCGCGGGCCACGTGAGCACGACCGTGGGGACGACGAGCGGCGGCGACACGTTCCCGGGCGCCGACTTTCCCTTCGGCATGGTGCAGTGGAGCCCCGACACGACGCCCACGCGTCCGTCGGGCGGTGGCTACGACTACAAAGACACCAACATCATCGGCTTCAGCCTCACGCACCTCAGCGGCCCGGGGTGCAGCGGCGCGCTCGGCGACGTCCCCATCCTGCCGCTCACGGGCGGCCTTCCGAGCGGCGACCTCAATGCCGTCAAACAGCCGTTCAGCCACGCGGGCGAGATCGGCAAGGCCGGCTTTTACTCGGTGCAGCTCGGCAACCCGGCCATCAAGACGGAGCTGACGGCGACGCTCCACGGCGCGATGGCCCGCTTTACGTTCCCCACCACCAACAACGCCAACCTGCTCTTTAAGCTTCGCGACAGCGCGAACGGCAACGACAAGTTCGGCGACTCGACGGCGGCGATCGTCGGCAGCAACGAGGTCACCGGCTCGACGACGAGCGGCGGCTTCTGCGGCACGGGTACGCCCTACGTCCTGTACTTCGACGTCGTGTTCGATAGGCCGTTCACGGCGTCGCAGGTGATCGCGGCGCCCGGCAAGGCGGTGCCCGGCTTCGTGTTCCTCACGTTCGATGCGTCGAAGACGGCGGTCGTGCAAGCGAAGGTGGGCGTCTCGTTCGTCAGCGTCGCCAACGCGCGCGCGAACTGGACCGCGGAGATTCCGGCGGCGCAGTGGAGCTTCGACGTCGTGCAGGTGGCCGCCGTCGCCGCGTGGAGCCGGACGCTGGGGCGGATCGAGATCTCCGGCGGCACGGCCACGGAGCAGGAGCTCTTCTACACGTCGCTCTATCACTCGTTGCTGCACCCCAACGTGGCGACCGACACGAACGGTCAGTACATGGGCTTCGACAAGAAGGTCCACTCCGTCACGGGCACGCAACGAGAGCAGTACGTGAACTTCTCGGGTTGGGACATTTACCATTGTCAGGTCCAGCTCGCGTCGCTGGTCGCGCCGAAAACCATGAGCGACGTCGCGCAGTCGATGTTGAACGACGCGGCCCAACACAACGGCAGCCTGCCGCGGTGGGCGCTCGAGTACGGCGAGAACGGCATCATGCCGGGCGATCCGGGGCCAGCCATCATCGCGGGCATCCACGCGTTTGGCGCCAAGGACTTCGACACGGCGAAGGCGCTCGACGTGATGGTGAAGGAAGCGACCGTCCCCAACGACGTCCGATGGGGCCTCGCGCAATACACCAGCCTCGGTTACGTGCCAGACGATATCGGGCAGGACCAAGCCGGCGGCATGTCGCTCGAGTACAACCAGTCGGACTTCGCGATCTCGCGGTTCGCGTCGGCGCTCGGCGACGCGGCCACGGCCGCGACGATGCTCCAGCACGCGCAGAGCTGGCAGAACCTGTTCGATCCGTCCGTCGACATGTTCATCCCGAAGCGCAAGGATGGCACCTTCGCGCCTGGCGTCGGCCCGACGAGCAGCCACGGCCTCACCGAAGGGGACGCGTCGCAGTACCGCTGGGTCATCGCCTTCAATCGTCAGGCGCAGCTCGCGGCGATGGGGGGCTCCGGCGTCGCGAACCCGGCGCTCGACGCCTTCTTCTCGAAGCTCAGCGACTACCAGGGCGCGGGCGCGTTGATGACGAACGAGTTCGAGCTGGGCGCGCCCTACTGGAACAACCACACGGGCATGCCGTGGAAGACGCAGGAGATCGTCAACCGCGTCCGCACGCAGCTGTATCACGACGCGCCGAAGTTCATCGACGGCACCGACACGAACGACGATCTCGGCGCGCTGTCATCGGCGCTCGCGTGGTCGATGCTGGGCCTGTACCCGAGCTACCCGGGCTCCGCGATTCTCGCGGTCAACGGACCCGAGTTCGCGCACGAGCGGATCCACCTGCCGAGCGGCGCGAGCCTCACGCTCCACGCGGCGGGCGCCTCGGCGACGACCCCGTACATCCAGTCGCTCGTCGTCGACGGAAGAGTGAGCGACCGGCCGTGGCTCGACGCTTCCGTCATCGACGCGGGCGCGACGCTCGCGTTTGCGATGGGCGCGACGCCCAACCAGAGCTGGGGCGCGGACGGCGCCGACCCGCTGACGGCGGCCGGACAGGAGTCTCTCTCGGCGTTCGTGTACGCGGCGCCGAGCGCGACGGGCGTCGCGCCGAATCCGCTCGTGCTCGCGCCGGGTGCGTCCGTGGCGCTGACGTTGATCGCGAAGTCCGCGCGCGCCGACAAGGCGCAGAAGGTCGCTTGGACCGTCGCGCCCGGCGGCCTGTCGCTCGACGTCACGACCGGCAGCTTCGATCTCGCGGCGGGCGCGCAGGCGACGGCGAAGGTCACCGTGAAAGCCCCGAGCGCGACCGGCGCCTACTTGGTGCGGTTCACGATGACGTCGTCGCTGGGGGTCAATCCGCCCCCGTACGTCCTGCCCGTGACCGTGAAATGAGCCGCAACCACCTGCCGAGGAAGTTCATGAAGAAGGTCCCGACATTCGTCCTGCTGGCGACGAGCCTTTGCCTCACTTCTGTTGTCCACGCGGACACGGCTGCCGACGCCTTCAACGGATGGAACGCGGCCTTCTTGGCGAAGCAGAACGGCCTCACGTACTACGCGACGACGGTGACGACGGCGGGGACGGCGCGCCAGGGGACGTGGGTCGGCGCGCTCGACATCGCGGTCGCGGAGGATCGGTACCTGTACACGCACAGCGCCGCCGACCGCCAGCTCGTCAACGACCTGATGACGACGTTCGTGGCCAAGGAAGGCACGAAGTGGGTCAACAACAGCAGCTGGAACGACGACATGGCGTGGATGATCATCGCCGGTCTGCGCGCCTATCAGATCACCGGCAACGAGGCGTGGCTCAAGATCGTCACCGACGCGTGGAACGGCACGTGGCACCGAGGCTGGGACACGAAGTACGCGGGCGGCGGCATCTGGGAGGACATGGGCCACATCACGCCCAAATGGGACAAGCCGAGCAAGTGTGGCCTCAGCAACAGTCCGATCGTCTCGATGGGTGTCGTGCTCTATCAAATCACCGGCGACGCGTCGTACCTGGACAAGTGCAAACAGATCTACGCGTGGGTGCGCAAGTCCATGTTCATCCCGGCGACGGGGCAGATTTACGGGTGCGTGGGCTTCCCGACGACGACCGACACGGCGGGCGCGCTCGAGGGCGGCAACAATGCCTACGACAGCGGCTCGTTCGCCGAGATGACGGACGCGCTGTACCGCGTGACGGGAGACGACGCCTACCACCAGGACACGCTGCTGGCGATCAACTACCGCATCAAGAAGGACGCCATCCTGCACGACGGCGGACGCGGCGAGCGGCAATGGGGCTACCGCTTCACGCGCGGGTTGAGCGACTTCTGCACGTTCAACGACCAATGGCCTCAATACCAGACGTGGTTGCAAAACAACGCCAACGCCGCGTGGAGCAAGCGCAACACGCTGAACATCACGTGGGACGATTGGACGAAGGTGACGGACCTGCCCGGCCTGCCCGGCGTCACGCACGACAACGATGTCGTCGCGCTCTGCACGTCGAGCGCGGCGGCGATCTGGCAACACTTCCCGCCGCCGACGGCCGCGTTGCCCGCGGGCACGCTCGAGCTGCGCAACGTCGCGAGCAAGCTGTCTTTGAAAAGTGGCGCCGCGACGGCGAAAGCGATCGTTCAGGACGTGTTCGCCGGCGCCGCCGCGTCGCTGTGGACGTTCGTGCCGACGGCGGGCAACTATTATCAAATCAGAAACGCGCAGAGTGGCTTGTTGCTCGGCGTCGCGTCACCCACGGGCAAGCAAGGCGCCGCGATCATCCAAGCGGCGGACCAGGGCCTCCGCCCCGGCAGTGACCGGTGGCTGCCCGTGAAGAACGACGACGCGACGTACTCGTTCTACAACCTGAGCAGCCTCTTCGCGCTCGACGTGCCCGCGGCCAGCGGCGCGGCCGGCACGCCGCTCGACCAACGGGCAGGCGACGGCACGCCGGCCCAGCGGTTCGAGCTCCTGCCACACGCGACCGTCGCGGACGGCGGAACCGCGGACGCGGCGACGGCGCCGGACGTCGGCGCCGACACGGGAGTCGGCGCAGGCATCGGCGGCGCGACCAGCGACGCGAGCGCGGCCGCGGGCGGCGCCGGCGGCGCGTCGGGCGGCAGCGGCGGCTCCACGTCGGTCGATGGCGCGGGTGGCGGGGGCGCGGGCAGCTCGACGAAGCCCACGACGGGCGCGGTCGGCGGCATGGCCGGCGGATGTGCCTGCCGAGCCTCGGGCTCGTCGACGCCCTCTCCGCTCTCCGGCGCGTGGGTCCTCCTGGCGATCACGTCAGCGCGCGCGCGCGCGCGACGGAAGCGTTGACCCGGCATCCGGGCGTCCCCGCGGCTGGTACCCTGTTCCCCATGGGGCCCTCAATGAATGCCGTAGAGCTCGTTCAACCTCGAGACCAGCTCCGCGCCGCCGGGACCGTCGTAGATCAGGACGTTGGGAGCGTTGCTCCCGAGCTCGAAAAGGTGCGCCAGTATTCGCGCAGCAAGGGGGACTGGCAGTCGGGCACCCAGGTGTCGCCGCTGAAGGCATAGCCGGCGCGACTTCCGTTGGAACGCGTGCCGCAAGTCCCAGAGGGATTTGTGATCTCGTGGTGGCCGCAGCCCCAGCCAGCGGTGACCGCGAAGAGGGTGGCGACGAGACATCGCTTCGAGCCAAGGGCGAAGTTGCGAGCGAGGCCCTCGGAAGACATTCCGAGAATTCTGCCAGGCTGCGGGGAGGCGGGCAAAGGAACGCCGCGAAGCGGCCCCGTGGGACCGAGCCCGCGCCTGTTGCCACTTCGACCCCCCTCGGGCAAAGTCCCGAAGCTCGACCTCCATGCTGAGCGTGGCTATCGCCGTCGACGTGCCGGGTGAGATGGGCGGCGCGGCGCCGATCATCTCGGCGAGCTGTGAGGCCGCCGTCGGGGCGGGGCGGTGTCCGGTGGCGCGCGGCCTGGGACCCGCGAGCGTCGTCGCCTGGTACGCGCTCGTCAGGTCGGACGAAGCCGCCGGCAAGCGCTTGTGGGTCGAGCTGCGCGATCGCTCGGCGACCGGCGCTGTCATCGAGACGCGCGGTCTCGTGTTCGCCGACGTCGACGACGTGCGGAGCCGGTGGGCGTCCGTCGGCGCCGTCATCGCCGCGTTCGTCGCCGAGCGCGATTCGACGGACCGCGTGGTCCCACCGCCGCCCGTCGTGCGGGCGCCGGCGCCGCCTCTGCCCGAAGCGCCCGTGTCGCGCTGGGGCGTCGATCTCATGGCGCTCGGGGGGCCCGCGCTCGATCGAGGCGCGCTCCGGTGGGGAGGCTCGCTCCGCGGGTTCGCCAGCTTGCCGCGGGCGCCCGGCGTGATCGGCACGGTGTCGTTGCGCTACGCGCAGCGCGCGGGCGATTTGGACCTCGCGTGGGTCTCAGCCGCCGCGGGGCTCGGAGCGCGTTTCGGAGACGTCGCGGCGCGAGTCAACTTCGACGTCACCGGCGAGCTGGTCTATGAACGCCTGTCGATCGCGGGGCGAAACCCTCAGACGGGACACCAAGACAGCGCGGCAGAGAACCGCTTCGGCGGTCGCCTGGGGGCGCGCGCGGCCGTTCGCACCTGGGCGGCGGGGCTCGCGTTCGTCGTCGGGGCCGACGTCAGCGCGTTGCGGCCCGGCGTCGACATCACGCTCGCGGATGTCCCCGCGGGTCGAGAGCCGGCGATCGGGTACACGCTCGCCGCGGGCGTGCGTTTCACGCGCTAGGCGCCGAGACGACTGAGTGCGCCTGGTCACGCGCACTCCTGGGAATTGCGGCCCGCGTTTTTATTTTCGGCGTTTAATGACGTTGGTGTGTCCAACTCCGGGGACGATGCCAGCACTCGAGGTAGGAGCGACGATGAAACGTTTGTTGTTCGGACTCTGCGCGCTTGGTCTCGGGGTGGGCGCGTGCTCATCGGGCGGCAGTGGCGTCGTCGCCAACGGGGGGGCCGGCGCCGGCGGCTCCTCGACGACGTCGGACGGCGCGGCCGGAGTGACGACCGACGCCAGCGGCCCTGACGCTGCGGTCGTCGTTCCGTTCGTGGCCGCTTTGCCCGCGACCTACGTCGCGAAGGTGAAGAACGTGCTCGTGGGCCTGCCGCCCACCGACGACGAGGTCAAGGCCGTCACGGCCGATCCGTCGCAGATGAAGACGCTCGTCGCGGGGTGGATGAAGCTGCCGGGCTATCAGACGAAGATGAAGCGGTTCTTCGAGCTGGCGTTCCAGCAGACGCAGGTGAACGCCGTCGATTTTTCGGACCAGACGTTCCCCAAGCAGATCGGCATCAACGTGACGACGACGCCGCTGCTCGTGCAGAACGCGCAGCAGAGCTTCGCGCTCACGATGCTCGCGCTCATCGACCAGGGCCGGCCGCTCAGCGACGCCACGACGACCAACAAGCTCATGATGACGACGGCGCTCAAGGAGCTGTACGCGTTCCTGGACGTCTGGCAGGTCGGCGACGACGGCAAGGTCTCGGACCTCTTTCGCCTGGCGCACCCGAAGCTGGCGATCACCGTCGAGGCGGCGCAGGGCCCCATCCCCATCGCTGACACGCTCGATCCCAAGAGCCCGAACTACATGCACTGGTACAACCCCGACGTCGCCACCAACGACATGCAGGTCGCCGGGTGCACGCAGGATCCGCTCGTCTACGATCCGGCGAGCGCGGCGACGCTGCACTACCTCCTGTACGGCGCGCTCGACGGCCGCAAGAACCCGACGGTGGGCGGCCTGAACTGCCCGCCCGCGGGCGGCACGGCGCTCGCGCCGCAGCTCGACGCCACGAAGGACTTCAGCGACTGGACGCTCGTGACGCTGCGTCCGCCCAAGACGCCCGAGACGGTGACGCCGTTCTACGATCTGCCGGCGCTGCGCACGGCGCAGGAGCTCGTGCTGTCGACGCCGCGCGTGGGCTTCTTCACGACGCCCGCGTTCTTCGCGAACTGGCAGACGAACATCAGCAATCAGATGCGCGTCACGATGAACCAGACGCTCATCGTCGCGCTCGGCGCGCAGGTCGACGGCACGATGCTCACCGTCCCGCCGACGACGCCGGGCCTCGACACCGTGCACGCGACGGCGGGGGCGTGCGTCGTCTGTCACGCGGAGCTCGATCCCTTGCGTTCGATCTTCTCGTCGACCTTCTCGTGGAACTACCACGCGCAGGACGACGCGGGCTTCGCGGCGCAGAAGGGCATGTTCGCCTTCGCGAACGTCATCAAGCCGGTGACGAGCCTCGGCGACATGGGCGCCGTGCTCGCTGGTCACCCGCTCTTTGC
Organism: Polyangia bacterium; assembly: GCA_038325725.1. GTDB lineage: Bacteria > Myxococcota_A > Polyangia > Fen-1088 > Fen-1088 > DASZFV01. The sequence continues at coordinate 12,612 of JBBQJG010000065.1, forward strand.
CGAAGCGTGGACGCAGAAGCTGTGCGCCTACGCGAACTCGGCGCCGTGCCTGCATGGCGATCCCGAGCTCGCGCGCGTCGTCGGCGCGTTCCAGACGAGCGGCTTGCAGTGGAACACGCTCGTGCTCGAGCTCATGTCGTCGCCGCTCGTGACGAACGCCGCCGCGACGGCGACGGCGGCGGCGCAGGGCGAGATCGTCGCCGTCGCGCGCCGCGATCATCTGTGCGCGGCCCTCGACGCGCGGCTCGGCTTTCAAGACGTGTGCGGCCTCAACGCCGTGACGCGCAAGCAGGCGCAGGCGACCATCACGCAGCTCGCCTCGGGGTTGCCGTCGGACGGCTACGGCCGCGGCGCGACCGCGCCCGTGCTGCCCAACGCGCCGACGCTCTTCTATCGCGCCGCCACGGAGAACTTGTGCGCCATCGTCGCCGCCGCGGTCATCGACGTCGCGCCGGCCAAGCAGACGGCGGGCGTCACGCAGTGGTCGAGCACGAAGCCCGACGCCGCGATCGCCGACTTCGTCGGCACGGTCATGGGCCTCGTGCCTTCCGACGCGCGCGCGGCGCCCGCGGCCACGATCCTGAAGAGCCACTTCACCGACGCGATGGCGCAGGGCGCGACGGCGGCCGACGCGCTCAAGTCCACCTTCGTGACGGCGTGCCTCGCGCCGTCGTCGGTCTCGATCGGTCTGTGAGGAGAACCCCATGACGTTCACACGAAGACAAGCTCTCCTCCGCACGCTGTTCGGCACGGGCGCCGTCGGCCTCCGCGCCCTCGCGACGGGCCTGCCCGCGGCGTTCCTCGCGAACCCGCGCCGCGCGCTCGCCGCCAACCCGACGCCGGCGTGCGGCACGCAGGCAAAGGCCCAGTACTTCATCTTCAACACGCTGGGCAGCGGCGATCCGATCAACGCGAATGTCCCCGGCCTGTACGACGATCCCAAGATCGTTCACAGCGCGGACGCCACGATGGCACCGACGCCGCTCAAGCTGCGCGGGCAGACGTTCACGGCGGCCGCGCCCTGGGCGTCGCTGCCGCAGGCGGTGCTCGATCGCACGACGTTCTGGCACCTCATGACGAACACGCCGGTTCACCCGAAGGAGCCGGACGTCCTGCGGCTCATGGGCGCGACCTACGGCGGTGAGATGCTGCCGTCGCTGCTCGCCAAGGCGATGGCGCCGTGCCTCGGCACGATTCAGTCGCAGCCGCTCACGCTCGGCGCGACGTCTCCCGCCGAAGGGTTGAGCTTCAACGGCGCGGCGCTCCCCATCGTCCCGGCGCTCGCGCTCAAGGCGACGCTCACGAACCCGGCCGGCCCGCTCGCGAATTTGCAGGCGCTGCGCGACAAGACGCTCGGCCAGCTCTACGACCTTTACAAGACAGGCGCGACGCCGGCCCAGCGCGCCTACATAGATTCGCTCGTGAGCTCGCAGACGGAGGTGCGCAGCATCAACCAGTCGCTCCTCGACGCGCTGACGTCGATCAAGGACAACTCGGCCGATTCGCAGATGCTCGCGGCCGTGACGCTCATTCAGATGAAGGTCACGCCGGTCATCTCGGTGCACATCCCCTTCGGCGGCGACAACCACCGGGACATCGGCCTGCAAGCGGAGTCGACGCAGACGGTGGCGGGCGTCGCGACGATCGCGTCACTCATGGCGCAGCTCGCGACGGCGGGCTTGTCCGACGCCGTGACGTTCGCGTCGCTGAATGTTTTCGGCCGCACCCTCGGGCCCGGGAACACCGACGGTCGGCAGCACAACGAGAACCACCAGGTCTCGATCACGATCGGCAAGCCGTTCCTCGGCGGCGTCATCGGCGGTGTCGGCCCGGTCGGCAAGGACTTCGGCGCGCTCGCGATTGACGCGAAGACCGGCGCGGGCGGCGCGGGCGGCGCCATCAAGCCCGCCGATTCACTCGGCGCGTTCGGCCGCACGCTGCTCTCCGCGGTGGGCGTCGACAAGGCGACCGCCGACAACGCGATCCTCGGCGGCACCGTCGTCGCCGCGGCGCTGGCCTAAACGCCCGCGCGGCGGTCGCCGCTTCAGTCGACGACGAGAGTCTTGGCTCCGCGCAGCGGGGCCACCGCGCAGCGTGGCCACAATGATGATGGGGTCGAGTCCTTAGGTTGAATGCGGGCGCGGACGGGGCGATGCTGAACGTATGCCACGCGCGTCGACTTTGATGATGGTGGTCCTTTGCGGCGCTTGCTCGGCGAACCCGAAGTCTTCTTCAATGAATGGCGGCGGCGGCGCAGGGGCGGGCGGTGCCTCGGGCGAGGCGGGTGGTGCGACGGGCGAGGCGGGTGCGACGGGCGTCGCGGGTGCGACGGGCGAGGGTGGCGCGTCGGGTGTCGCGGGCGCCGGTGACGCGGGCGCCACGGGCGAAGCCGGTATCGGCGGCGACGCTGCCGCGGGCGCGGCGGGCGGCGTCGCAGATGCGGGCGGTGCAGGCGTCGACGGTGGCGCGGGCGCAGGCGGCGCGACGGCGGGCGCGGGTGGCCGCGATCTCTCGACGGATCGCACGCGCTTCCTCGGCGCGTCCCGGTGCGCGGTGGCGAAGGTGCAACTCTGCGAGGACTTCGAGAGTGGCGCGCTCGACGCGACGACGTGGACGACGCGCGGGACGAAGCCTGTCATCGACGAAATGCAAAAGGCGCGCGGCGCCAAGGCGCTGCACCTGACGATCACGGGCGCCGGCCTGACGGGCATCAGCGAGAAGAAGACGTTCCCCGCGGTGAACAACACCTACTACGGCCGCGCGTTCGTCTACTTCGCGTCGCTGCCCGCCCCCGCGGGCACGTTCACGTACTCACACTGGACCATGCTCGCGGCGTCGGGCACCGGCGTCACCGGCGAGATCCGCGTCGGTGGTCAACTGCAGCAGGGCGGCAACCACTGGGGCGTCGGGACGGACAACCGCACCGACGCGAACGGCACGGGCGACTGGACGAACTCCGACAAGGACCCGGGCGGCAAGCCCCTCGCCGTGCCCACGGCCCAGTGGCTGTGCATCGAGTGGATGCACAAGGGCGCGACGAACGAGACGCGCTTCTGGTGGGACGGCGTCGAGCACTCGTCGCTGTACACGCAGCCGACGACGGCTCACGGCGGCAACCCGACGCAGCCCTATCTCTTGCCGCAGTTCACGAACCTCTGGCTCGGCTGGCAGGAGTATCAGGCGTCGACCGAGACGTTCGAGCTGTGGCTCGACGAGATCGCGATCGACAAAGACCGCATCGGCTGCGTCATCTGAGCGCCTCCGGCGCGACCTCAGGTCAGGGGGGCGCGGTTCCAACCGTCACGACGCACGGGTTGGGTTGCAGCAAGCTGGTGTTTCCCGCGTCGTCGCGCGCCGTGCCCGCGAGCGTGGACTGCCCCTGCGTGAAGACGACGAACGGGAAGGTCAGCGACGTGAAGGTGGTCGAGCTGAAGTTCTGCGTCGAGGTGCTGTTCGTCAGCGTCAGGTCGACGTTGGGCGCCGTCGAGGTCACGGTCTCCGTCGAGGCATAGAAGTCGTTCGCCTGGTGATAGCTGTTACAGATGTCCACCGGCGCCGTGATGAGCAGGACGGGCGCCACCGAGTCGACCCACAGGTCGACGAGGGGGCTGCTGTTCTTCGCGCCCGATTGATCGACCAAATCGGCGCGCAACTCCGTCGCCGCGACGAGAGACGTGTCCGGCGCCTCGGTGCTCTCGAGGAGGGTCACGCCGGCGAACGTGGCCGCGAAGAGAACCCCCGGAGGGCAATGGTCCGCGGCGAGGGCCACGCGCGTGACCTTGGGCCCGCCCACGGCGGCCAGCGTGGCGTCGCCCTGGCGGCCCGTGAAGAGCGCGATCGTCCCGGCGCGGTTGGCGCAAGCCACGACGTCGGTCTGCGCGCCCGCGGCGGCGGCGTTGTCGCGCAAGGCCTGCGAGGCGGTCGCGGCCAGCAGTCGCTTGGACGTGTTCGTGAACGTCGGCGCGTCCGACAGGGGAGCGACGATCACGATGGACGGCAAGGTCGAGAAGCAGGTCACGTTGCTGATGACCTTGCGCTGGACGTTCCCGGCGACGTCCCCCAACGTCACGACGACGTCGAATGGCGCGTCGCCCGGGCAGAGGACGGGCAGGCAGCCTTGAGCGCCGCCCGAGGGCACGGCAAAGCAGGTCGGCGAGCCGCCCGCGCCGATGCAGCCGTTCGCGCTGCGCGTGCCGAGGGCCGGGTCCAGATCGACGGCGTCGGTCGAGGTCGTGCCGCCGCAGACGGGGAAGGTTCCGTTGGTCAGCCCGGACGGAGGAATGAAGTCGCCGCTGTGAGGCTCCGAGACCGTGAGCTCCGGCGGCGTCGTGTCGACGGGATACGTCTTCGTCGCGGAGAGCCCCACGAGCCCATCCTTCCCCGTGCAAACCGCCCGAGCTTCGTAGACGCCGTCGATGGGCAGCGTGACACCGGGGAACCGTGCGCGGCCGTTCGAGACCTAAGCCGTGTAGACGGTGGTCTGCGTGGGCGCCGCGAGATTGTCGATCGTGAGCTCGACGTTCTGGTTGTCGGCGATCGAGGACGTGACCTCGAAGGTCACTTGATAGGGCACGTTGTCGGCGCTCGCGCGATCACCGCCCTCGGCCGTGGACACGCCGTTGAGCATCGGATGCATGACGGTGAGGTTCGGGGACGTGATCGCGCAGTCGGGAACCATCGGCCCGTCGGCGCCGTCGGAAAGAGGCGCGTCGCCGCTCGCTTCGACGGACGGCGCATCGGCGGTGCCCGCGTCGGAGCCGGCGGAGCCGCCGGAGCCATCGGAGCCCGCGGCGGAGCCATCGGAGCCCGCGGCGGCGCCGTCGGAGCCCGCGGCACCATCGAAGGAAGATGTTCCATCGGACGGACCGTCGGCGGAATCGCCGTCGTCCGCGTCGGCGAGATCCATCACGCGCCCGTCGGTCTCGCCATCGTTTCCGTCTACGAGCGGGCTCGTGTCCGCCGCGTCCGTCGCGCCGTCGTGAGGGCCGCCGTCACTCGGGCCTGGCGCCCTGCGAGCGGCGATGTTGTCACCGCACCCGACGTCCATTCCGAGCACGACCAGCGCGAGCGCGCAGGCCAACCGTTCGCCAAGGAGCACTCTCATGTTTTCCGGCTCGAGAGCGTTTCACGGGTTGCGCTGCGCGACGACCCTGATGACGCAGGCGAACAGCTGAGCGACCTCGAATGGCTTCGCTCGGACGCCGGCGGGCTCACGTTCGAGGGAACCGAGAGCAAGGGATCGCGGGCAAGCCCGTCTTTAGCCACCCATGCACGGCTGACGCTTCGAAGCGTCCGACAGAACGTCGCGTTCTTCGTCACCAACATGGTCCCCCTCCCTAACAAAGTCGCCGGGCTCGATTCGCGTAGCCCGCCGCGCCCCCCCAGGTGCTGCGATTGCGGTACGAAACCTACCCAAAATGACGAGCCAGATCTATTCGAAAAGTCGCGATTGCCCGCTCAAAAAGCCAACGTATCGACGTCCGCGACGCGGCGGACGCTGGGTGGAACTACCCATCGGGCTCCCACGCGAATTGGGGGATCCTCCCGAAGTCGCGACGCCCGCGACCCTCTATGGTGACGTTGTGTTGTTTCGCGAAACGTTCTCGAAGAAAGCGCGGCCAAATAAAACGATGAGCGAGCTCTCCTTGTCTCCGCGCAACGGCGCTGTGGTCACCCGCGCCGCGCGGCGGGTCTTCGCCCTCGGGCTCAGCCTTTGCGTCGTCGCCGGCGCGTGCAGGTCGTCGTCAACCTCGCCGGCGCGGTCGTCGTCGGACGCGGGCACCGACACCGGTGCGCCTCGGAGCTCGGCGCCGCTCACGATCGACGAGCTGGCCACCGCGGGACTGCCCGTCTTCGCCGACGCGAACGCGGCGGCTCCGGTGGTTCCCGTGACGACGGCGGTCGGCCCGACGCCCTTGCGCTTGCTCGGGTCTCAAGCCGATGCGATGTCGCAAGAGGCCGCTGCCGGTCAAGGCGTGCTCGGGGCGGATCTCGACGCGCTCGTCGTGTTGCCCGCCGGAATGCCCACGGCCTCCTACTTCCTCGCCGGCTACGTCAGCGGCGCGGGAACGCCCGGCGCCGCGCTCGCGCACAAGATCATGGGCGACCAGGACTTCCGAAACGCGCCGACGCTGGTCTACCCGAGCGTGATCCTCGCGCTCTTCGCGGCCGATGCGGGTCGCTACGCGGACGCCCTCGGGGTCGCGCCGTCGGGAGGCGCCACGACGGGGGCTCTGTCCGTCCCGCTGCCGCCGGGGTTGTGCTCGAAGACCCAAGACTTCATCACCTCGACGATCTCCAGCTTCTTCGACACCCTTGGGCACCTGCAATCGCCTCAGGTTCCCAAGAGCGGCGTCGGGATCGTCGATTGGTTCGGCAGCGGGCTTCAGACCGCCTTCGATCTGGCGACCGGCGTGGTCAACGGTCTCATCGACGGCGGCCGGTTCGTCGTCATCCAGGGCATCAAGAGCGCGACGCAGCCGGTGCTCGACGTGATCACGACGCTCGCGGGCACTGCCGCACTGGCGGCGATGGTCGTCGATCTCCTTCGGCCGTGGACCGTGATCGTCACCGCGACCCCACCTCGGACGAGCCGGGTCACCGCGCCCGGGGCGGGCCTGCCGGGCGCCTTTCGCGCGACGGTGACGATGCCCGGCGATGTCGACGAGTGGCCCGCGCTGTTCGTTGATTGCGCTCAGGTGGCGATGATCACCTTGCCGCCGCTCAAGCCGGTGGGGGCGCCCCTCACCTGGACGGTCATGCAGAGCCCGGCCACGCTCGTCGTGCCCACCGGCACGGCCGCGACGGCCCTCGACGAAAACGCCGCGGCCACCTTCGACTATGTGACGGTCTCGGAGACGGCGCGCGACGCGCGGGGCGAAGCCCTCGAGGGCAAGGTCAAATCGGACATCGCGATCACGCGGAAGGAGATCTCCGATCTTCAGAAGACGGTCTCGGACCTGCTCTTCAGCCGTATCCCGCCGCTGCTGTCCCCCTATCTGACGCCTTTCTTGAAGCCGGCGGTCGAGGCCGTGCTCCAGCTGCCGGTGTCGCTCCTCGCGACGCACGGGTATGCGCCGCTCGTCGTCACGTACCACGAGTGCACGGTGGGAGACTGCTGCCCCACGGGCCTGATCGCGTGCGGTGATTCGTGCGTCGACATCGGCTCGGATTCCGTGAATTGCGGCGCCTGCGGGAACGCCTGCGCGGGCGGCGAGTCCTGCGCGGGCGGCGTCTGCGTCCCCGCGCCCAAGCCCACGGCCTGCACGCCGGCCTGTCCCGCCGACCAGACCTGTCGCGGTGGGAGTTGTGTCCCGTCCGGAGTCGTCGCGAGCTGCCTGGCGAAGGCGGTCGACCCGGGCAAGTTCTGCACCGACTTCACGGGCAGCGGATTCACGCTCGCGAACACTCAGGTGTCCTGTGAGGCAGGGGGACACACGTGGTCACCCGCGCCTTGCCCCGTCGCGAATCGGCTGGGCTCTTGCCTCGCGGGGGACGGGCCGGGCGCGTTCATCACGCGGTTCTATCCGGGCGATACGAACCCGGTCTGCGACACCTGCCAGACGGCGGCGGATTGTCCCGAGACCCATCCTTGTATGGGCGGCTGCTGCGACAACCACTGGACCCTGCAGGACGCGGCTCGCTCTTGCGGTTGCGCCGCGCCTGATGACGCCAACTGCCCGAACTGGCTCCCGCACTGAGCCGGCTCCGCCTGGATCTGCGGTTGGGCGGTTTCCCCGCGGCGGCTCGTGCGCTAAAAGTGCCGCATGACTTTGGACATCGTCGATGCGGGCGCCAGCGAGGCGACCGACGCCTCCGATGGTGGCGGCGCGATGGCGACGCGCTGGATGCTCATCGTGCCGGGCGCGTCGACGGCGCCGGTCGTCGTGGACGCCGGCGCCGACGCGCCCGCTGACGGCGGTTAGCCGCGGCTCGGCGGCTCGAGACCTCGAGCGAGAAACGAGACACGCCCGCATGAGGTGCCCTCCAATGAACCGCCAACGTCGCCGCCGTCTCGGCGGCCGCGGCGCGGGCCGCGTCTGCTGGGGCGCGACGTTGTGCGCGCTCGTGGCGCTCGCGGGGTGCGACGTGCGCGTCGCGCCGTTCGAGCGGGATCCGGACGCGGGGCCGAGCGTGTGCCCCGATGTCCTCGTGGGCTTCGCCACGCTCGGCGATGGAACGACAGGGGGCGGCGCGGGCCCGCACGTGGCCGTGTCGACCCGCGCGGCGCTCGAGGAGGCACTTGGGCGCGCTGGGCCGCTCGTCGTCGACGTCGCCGGCACCGTGTCGTTCACAGGTCAGCTCGCCGTCGCGTCGGACAAGACGGTCGTGGGCATCGGCTCGACCGCGGCCCTCGTCGGGGGTGGACTCGATCTGACCGACAGTCACAACGTGGTCGTTCGCAACCTCACAATCGCGCGCGCGGCCGGCACCGACGCGGTCACGCTGCTCCGTTCGCGCAACGTGTGGATCGACCACTGCGATCTGTCGAGCGAGCGCGCGGCCGACAAGGGCGCCTACGACGGGCTCGTCGACATCACGCACGCGAGCGACCACGTCACGGTCTCCTGGACGCGCCTGCACGATCACCGCGACGCGAGCCTCGTCGGCCACGCCGCGGACAACGGCGACGAGGATAGCGGTCATCTCACCGTGACATATCACCACGATCTCTTCGAACGCTGCGCGGGCGCGGCGCCGCGCGCGCGCTTCGGCACCGTCCACGTCTTCAACGACCACTACGTCGATCTCGACGGCTACGCCGTCGCGTCGACGACCGAGGCGCTCGCGCTCGTCGAGCGGTCGGTGTTCGAGCGGGTGGCCCTTCCGATCACGACGACCTACGTCGATCCGACCGCCGGCCGCGCCGATGACGTCGGCAATGTATATGTCGACAGCGGCGCCAATCAGATCGGCAGCGTCGCGATGTGGACGCCGCCGTACGAGTACGCGCCCGATTCGGCGGCGAGCGTCCCCGCGCTCGTGGCCGCCTGCGCGGGTCCCGGACACCTCTAGTCCCAGCGCGCCTCGAGGCCCG
>JBBQJG010000066.1:0-21456 GCA_038325725.1 Polyangia bacterium
GCGCTTCACGATGCTCCTGCGCGTCGATCGCCTCAAGGGGACGCCGTACCAAGACCCCGTCGACGCCTTGCTCATGCGCATGCCCGATCGCCGCGACCTGCTCGAGGGCACGGACCTCGATCTGTACGACGCCTTCGATGCGCTGCTGATCTCGACGCCGAACCTCATGGACTACACGACGACGTTCCTGGCGGCGCGCCACCACCTCAGCGACGCCGCGATCCGCGCGGCGATCGATCGCGGCGCGCGCGCCACGAACCGCGTCGTCACGTGGCGCAGCGAACGCCACAGGCCGTGGGGCGAACGAAAGATGCGCACGGGACCCTCGGACGCGGCCGTGCCCCCGTCGCGCGACGAGCGCATCATCGTGTTGCCCGCGCCCGGGCTCGTCGTCGTGACGCCGCCCGCGTACCGGAAGCTCCTGCTCCCGCCGCCGCGCTCTGCGGGCGGCCCCGACGGCGGCCCACCGCCCGACGCCGGCGCGTCGGATGGCGGCGCCGCGGTCGCGGCGCCCAGCTGGACCTCGCTCCTCAAGCGCATCGACGCCGAGGACGAGCTCATGCCCGAAAAGGGCGTCGCCATGGTGACCGCCGTCGACGTCTTCAAGAGCGGCCGTCCGCTCGTCGTGCTGGGCACGACGCTCGACGTGCCGCCCGTGCTCACGGCCCTGCTGGGCATCGCCGACGGACCTTCCGCTGAACCCTTCGTCGAGCTCACGGGCCAATTCGCCGACGAGGCCGCCGCGCAGCGCCTCGAGGCCGCGTGGCCGGTCCTCCAGAAGAAGCTGCGCTCGAACCCCTACGTCGTCCTGGGAGGCCTCGGTCCGATCCTCTCCCGCGTGACGTCGACGCGCGACGGCGCCACCGTGAAGATCCGCGTCACGGCGACGCCCGAAGAGACGACGCGTCTTCTGCAGCTGATGGTCAGCGCGCTGGGCGGCTGACAGGAGAGGGACATGTACGAAGGCACGCTGGCCCTGATCGCCTTCCTCGGAAACGTGTACGTCTGACGAACCGGGGGCGACGCGCCGATCTCGACGTCAGCCCTGTCAACGCGCGGGCGAACGCTTGCCGGTCCCGGGCGTCAGCGGCTTCCCACCTTTTTGCTGCGCGGCGAGCTCGGCGGTCTCCGCCTGGACCTCTTCCATCGTCGTGCGCAGCTTGCCGCCCGTGTCGTCCTTCTTGACGCCGGGCGGGCGTTCCCACGGGATGTCTTGCAGCGGCTGGCCGGCCGTCACCTCGGTCATGTAGCGCGCGAACATGGGGACGGTGAGCATGAACGCGGCGTCCTTCAAGCCGAGCGAACGCTCGCGCAGGTCGTCGCCGATCCACGTCGTCGTCATCCAGCGCGACGTGTAGCCCACGAACCAGGTGTCCATCGTCGCGCTCGACGTGCCGGTCTTTCCCGCGGCGGGCAGGCCAGACGTGCGGATCGCGGGCGCGTGGCCGTGCGTGACGACGTGGCGCAGGAGGTTCGAGGTGAGCCACGCCGTGCGCGGCGAGATCGCGGGCGTGGGGCGCACGTCGGCGGTCGCGACGAGCCTGTCGAGCCGCTCCGACGGCGCGCCGACAGGATCACCGAGCGACGTGTGGTCTTCGACGACCGCGCCGTCGCGATCGCGCACGCGCCGGATGTACACGGGATCGACGAGCACGCCGTTGCGCGCGAAGGCGCTGAACGCGCGCGTCAGCTCGTCGCCGCGCGCGCACGAAGCGCCCAGCGCGAGCGCCTGATCGGGGATGATCGTCGTCGAGAAGCCCAGGCGCCGCGCCCACGCCTCGACCTCGTGGCCGCCCATGAGCTTGAAGAGCTGCACCGACGGCACGTTCTTCGACCAGATGAGCGCGTACTCCATCGTCACCTGGTACTCGACGGTGTTGTTGAGGTTCGTGGGCGTCCAGATCTCGCCCGTGATCGGGTCGACCTCGGCGCGCGGCACGTCGTTGAGCAGCGACGCGAAGCCGTACCCCTTGTCGAGCGCGAGCGAGTAGTAGATGGGCTTGTACGACGAGCCTGGCTGTCGGCACGCCTGCGTGACGCGGTTGAACTCCGAGTGATCGTAGTCGTCGCCGCCGACCTGGGCGACGACGTAGCCCGAGCCGTGGTCGTAGCTGAAGATCGTGCCCTGCACGCGCGGCGTCTGCTCGAGCGACAGCTCGACGGGGCCCTTGCGCGCTGGCCACTTCATTGTTTTTTCGTCGAACGGCGGCAGCCAGCCGACCTCGCCCTTGTCGTCGTAGACCCAGTCCGAAAAGCGGCGCCGCTTCGCGTGGTGTGCGTTGCCGACCCAGACGACGTCGCCCACGCGCAGGACGCCCGTCGTCTTTTCGAGCACGTGCCCGTTCGTCGTGTCCTTCAAGCTATAGGGAAACGCCCACAGGTAGCTCGCGGCGGGCAGCGCGTAGACGTTCTTGCCGACGCGGATCTTGGCGCCGCCCTCGGCGGCCGTGCTCTCGACGAGGCCGAGGTACAGGCGCCCCTCGGCGGGCGGTTCGGCGCCGTAGCGCTCGCCGACGCGCCGGCGAAATTCGTCGGCGGCGGCGCCGACGAGGTGCGCGACGGGCCCCCGCCAGCCCTGGCGTTTGTCGAGCTTGCGCGTCGAGAAGTCGACGTTCTCCTGCGCCGCGAGATCGATCCAGGGCACGAGCGTCGTCTCGATCTGCAGGCCGCCCTCGAGCAGCTTTTTTTCGCCGTAGCGCTTGGCGACGTCGCGGCGCACCTGCTCGGTGAAGTAGGGCGACGTCGTGTGGAAGAAGTCGGGCCGCTGTCGCACGGTCACCGGGCGCGCGCGCCAGTGGTTGGCGTCGGCGTCCTTCAGATAGCCGGCGGCGACCATGGCGGCCAACACCTGATCGCGGCGCGCGCGCGCGCGGTCGAGGCTCGTGAGCGGCGAAAAGCGCGAGGGGGCGCGCGCGAGGCCCGCGAGCGTCGCCATCTCGCCGAGATCGAGCTCGTCGACGGCCTTGTCGAAGTAGCGGCGCGAGGCGGCGGCGACGCCGAACGCGCCGTGGCCGAGAAAAATTTGGTTCAAGTACAACGTCAGGATGTCGCGCTTGCTGTATTTCGCCTCGAGGCGCCGCGCGAGGATCGCCTCGCGAACCTTGCGCTGCAGCGTCCGCTCGGGCCCCAAGAACGACTTGGCGACCTGCTGCGTGATCGTCGAGCCGCCCTGCGCGACCTCGCCCGCGCGCAGGTTCGCGCCGAGCGCGCGCGCGATGCCGCGCAGGTCGAGGCCGCCGTGCTCATAGAAGCGCCGGTCCTCGGCGGAGAGGAACGCGTTGACCAGCGTCGGCGGCACTTTTTCGAAGGGGATGATCTCGCGGCGCTCGTTCGCGAACTCGCCGAGCGGCGTGCCGTCCCACGCGCGGATCGTCGTCGTCGCCGCCGCCGTCTGATGATAGGTCGCGAGATCGGGCAGCACCGGCAGCGTCGACGCGAAGTAGACGTACGTCCCGACGAGCCCGAGGACCGCCAAGGCGATGAGCCCCAGGAACGCGAACGCGTACAGCTTGAACAGCCAGTGAAAGAACCCGCCATCGGAGGGGTTTTGCACCTCGATCCGCGGCGGGCCGCTCGGGCCTGAAAGCGGCGGCGACATGGGCCGATGACGTTAACACGGGGCCGCGCGCCGACGCCCGCGCGTCGTCACCGGCTCGGTCGCCGCGCAGCGAGCCACGCGTCGATCGCCGCGACGTCCGCCGCGCCCTTTTCGACCTTGGCGTAGTCGGCGCGCGCCGCGGTGGCGACGACGAGGGCCCGCGCGCGGGTCTCGGCGCTCGCGTCGAGGGCCCGCGCGAGCGCGAATCGCGTCTCGCCGACGAGCTTGGGCGCCGCGTGAGTCTCGACGCGCGTGCGGAGCGCCGCCTCCAGGGGCGCGACCGCCTCGCCCGCATGACCTTCTCCGAGCAGCGCGATGCCGAGGCCGGTCGACGGATAGGCGACGCTCACGGGAGCGGCGCCGTCTCGCTCGAAGAGGCGCTTCGCGACCTCGAACACGCGTCGCGCCGCCGTGAAGCGATGGGCCGCGTTCAGCGCTTCACCCTCGTTGTTCGCGACCATCCCGACGCGCGGGTGGTCGTTCCCCAGGACGCGCTGCATGCCTTCGCGCGCGCGAGACAGGGCGCTGGTCGCCTGGGCCGTGCGTCCGGCGCCCAGGAGGGCGTTCCCGAGGTTCGACAGGGTCATGAAGAAGTCGGGGTTGTCCTTGCTGAGGATGCGCTCCTGGATGGCGATCGCTTGTTCGAGCAGGGGAACAGCTTCATTGTCACGTCCCTGCATGTCGAGTTTCCCGGCGCGCGCGGTCAGCAGCCAGGCGTCGAGGATGGGGTGATTTTCGAACTGGGCGAGGAGCCCCTGCGCGACGGTGAACCACACCTCCGCCTCTTCGGGGTGTCCCTTGCGATCCCCCACGAGGGCGCCCTCGATGATCGCCGCCTCGGCCGCCGCCTCGCTGTGATGGGAAGCCATCGCCGCCGTGAAGGCCTCGAGATATCGGGCGACGCCGAGGTCCGGATCCGCGCACGTATCGCTGAGGAAGCCGGCCGCGTTGAGGGTCTCGGCCGTGAGCGGGAGGTACCCTTCGGCGCGAACGCGAGGGAGGAGCTCCTCGGCGTACGCCTCGGCTTCGCGGCAGCGTCCCGAATTGCGCGTCGCGAGGAGGCGCACCTTTTCGAGACGCAGGGCCTCGACCCGCGCGCGGGCAGCGGCGTTTTCCGGCGGCTTGACGACGGCCTTGAGCAGGGCGACGTTGGCGCAGCGATCTAGCGCCGGGAGCGAGCCGGCCGCCGTGACGGCGTTGTCGACGACGGTGCCGTCGGCGTGCGCCATGATCTCCAAGAGAGCGCTCGCACCGTTCCAGCCTTCCTGCAGGCAGCTCATGCGCAGGTCGAGCACGTCGGCCGATTGTTCGCCGCGCACGTGGGTCGCCTCGCAGGTGCTGCGGTACATGTCGAGCCACCTGGCGACGTACGCGTCGAGCTGCTTCGAGACGCCTTCGAACGCGAGCTGTGCGTAGCTCTTCTTGGTCGCCGCAAAGGCGTCGCGAATGGCGCTCTTGCGCGCCGAGGGGCCGGCGCTCGCCTCCCAGACGCCGTTCCACCGCTCGGCGCCCGCGCGGCACAAGGCGGCGTCGCGGCCCGCGGAGCGTTGCAGGCCGATGCCCGCGGCCGCGAGGACGACGACGATCGCGACCGCGGCGGCGGTCCGGCGCCGCTTGACCGTCGGGTCCCTCTCGAGCGCCGCGAGCAACGCCGCCATCGACGGGTGACGGTCGTCGGGCTTCGTCGCGAGGCCGCGGAGGACCACCCGGCGCAGCCAGCTCGGCACGTCGCGCCGCGCGGGCGGCTCCTGGATCGTGCCCGTCACGACGGCGCTCATGAGCGCCGGCAGGGTCTTGCCCGCGAACGGGCGCGCCCCGTACAGCGATTCGTAGAGCGCGACGCAGAAGCTGAACTGATCGGTGCGCGCGTCGACGGGCGCCGCGGCGAACTGCTCGGGCGCCATGTAGGCCGGCGTGCCGAGGAGCGCGCCCGTCTGCGTGAGCTTGGTCGACAGGGACTTCGGGCCCGAGGTCTCGACGGACGCGTCGCGTGCCGGCTCGTCGATCTCACCGGCCGACCGCGCGAGGCCGAAGTCCATGACCCGGACCTGCCCATCGTCCATCACCATGACGTTGTCGGGCTTGAAGTCGCGGTGGATGAGGGCCGCGGCGTGGGCGGCCGCGAGGCCACGCCCCGCCGCGAGGAAGACGCGCATGATCTCGGCGCGCGTTCGGGTGGCGGCGCGAAGCCACGCCGACAACGTCAGCCCCTCGACGAACTCCATGGCGATGAACACCGAGTCCCCGAACGTGCCGGTCTCGTAGATGACGACGACGTTCGGGTGAGACAGCTTGGCGGTCACCTGCGCCTCGCGCAGCAACCGCGCCTGTGCCCGCGCGTCGCCGCCTTCCGCCTCGGCGTGCAAGAGCTTGAGCGCGACCCTCCGATCGAGCTCGGGGTCGTAGGCCGAATACACGGCGCCCATGCCGCCGCGCCCGACGAGCGCGAGGACGGTGTAGCGCCCGATCGACGTGCCCTTGGCGAGCGCCGGCTCCGCGGCGAGCTCCTTCAGCGCGGCCACCCCGTCTTGCGCCGCGGCGCCTGCCACGGCGTAGCGCGACCGCTCGTTCCCGACGAACGCGAACGACACGAGCTGCTGGCAATCGGCGCACGACGCCACGTGCTGCTCGACGTCGGCCACGGCGTCGGGCGCGACGCGGCCCTCCGCAAAGGCGAGGATCTGTTCTTCGGTGAGGCAATCCATGACGCCGGGCGAGGCATGTTAGGGTGTCCCGCAGTTTCGTGGGAGCCCTCGCAGCGGAATACCAAGCGGCCTGGTCCGCGCGCGGCGAGGCGTCAGCCGCTGAGTTGCCCGACGCGGTGCCCGCTGCGTCGCCCGCCGCGGTGTCCGCTGCGCTGCCCGACGCCACGACGCTCGAGGAGACACTGGCGGCGATCTGCGCGCGCGGGCGCGCCGCCCATCCGGACACCACCGTCACCGACGCGGCTTTCGTCGTGCACCTCGCGCGGTGCGGAGCGCCCGTCGCGACGGGCGCCGCGAGCGTCCACGCCGAGGATCTGTTCGGCGCCTTCGCCTGCATCTCGGGCGACGCCCCGACCTTGGCGCGGGTGCGCGCCGCCAAACGAATCGTCCTCGCGGGCTACCTTCGCCACGTCGACGGCTCGGTCCCGTTCATCGACGAGGTCGAGCAGCGCCTGTGGGACTCGATCCTCGTCGGCACGCTGACGTCACCGCCCCGCTTGCGGACTTACTCTGGAACGGGACCGCTCGCGGGCTGGCTCGGCATCGCCGCGCAGCGGATCGGCCTCGCCATCAAGCGCGAGGAGAGCGCCGAGGAGCGCGTCGGTCACCGCGCGGCCGTCGAAGCGGGTGGGGCTGACGGGGGATTGGCGGATCCTGAGGTGGCCTTCCTCAAGCACGATCTCCGCGATCAGTTTCAGCGCGCCATCTCGGACGCCATCTCCTCGTTGGATGATCGGGAGAAGATGATCTATCGGCTGCACCTCGTGGACGGCGTCACGATCGACCGAATCGCTAAGACGTACGGCGTCAGCCAATCGACCGTGTCGCGATGGCTCGCGGCGGCGCGCGAGACGGTCCTTCGCGAGGCGCGCCGGATCTTGCGCGACGAGTTGCACGTCACGGCGGACGCTTTCGAGTCGATCTGTGGGCTGATGGCCTCCGGTCTCGATCTGAGCGTCTCGCGGATACTTGGTAAGTAGCTGTAATAAATCAGCTTTTACCATGCGTCAGGAAATCGACGCGGCGACCAAAGAAAAAGCGGATGAAAGGTGGGTTCGTTGACTCCCTGGGCTGACAGAGGAACAGGTCCTCTGACATCAACCCAGGAGACGACACATGAACACCACGACGAAGACGACGGCGCTGAAGATCAACACGGGCGTGAAGGCCGGCGGGCTTTCGACCGCGAACCACAACCTGACGGCGAAGACGGGCGTGAAGGCCGGCGGGCTTTCGAGCGCGAACCACAACCTCGTCCTTCGCTAAGGTAGGGCGGGCGTGCGGGGAGGACGTGTTTCGGGACCAAAGTGACCTTGCCGAGCGACGACAGACCGATCGCACGAGGCGCGGACGCGCCGCTCGCGGTCGACGCAGTTGAAGGCGCGGCGGTGCCGTGGTCCCATCGTCGGGGGACGGCGACATCTTGGATTTGTTCGAGCGCGCGGCGAGCCGCGACGACACAAAAGGGCCCGAGGAAACTCTCGAGGGCACCGTCGAGCGGCTCGTGTTTTCGGGAGGGGAGAGCGCGTTCACTGTGGCGCGCTTCAAGCTCGAGCGCGGCGGCGCCGACGTCACGATCGTCGGCTCGCTGATGGGCGTGCCCGCGGGCGCCGCGCTGCGGGTCCAAGGGCGGTACGAGACGACGGCGCGCTTCGGCGAGCAGTTTCGCATCACGCGCTACACGGAGGTCGCGCCCGCGACGCTCGATGGGATTCGACGCTATTTGGGGTCGGGTCTCATCAAGGGCATCGGCCCCGAGTTCGCGGGACGCATCGTCGAACGCTTCGGCATCGAGACTCTGGAGATCCTCGACAGCGATCCGGGCCGCATCAGCGAGGTGTCCGGCATCGGGCCCGCGCGCGGCAAGTCGATCCGCGCGGCGTGGACGGCGCAGCGCGAAGTTCGCAAGGTCATGGTCTTCCTGCAGGGCTACGGCGTCTCGCCGGCCTTCGCGGCGCGCATCTACAAACGCTACGGCGCGGCCGCCATCGCGCGCGTGCGTGAGAACCCGTATCGCCTCGCGTTCGACGTGTGGGGGATCGGCTTCCTGTCGGCTGACAAGCTCGCCGCGGCGCTCGGCATCGGCAAGGAGTCCGACGTGCGCGTCGAGGCGGGCGTCCGCCACGTCATCCAAGACTCGTCGACGAACGGCGACGTCTTCGTGCCGCGCGAGCGCCTCGTGCGTCAGGCGGCGGCGCTGCTCGAGGTCACGGAGAAGATGGCCAACGGCGCCATCGATCGGCTGGCGCGGCAGGGCGACGTCGTCGTCGACGAGACGATCAACGTCGGCGCGCTCGACGCCGGGGCCGCAGTCTACGACGCCGACCTGCGCCTCGCCGAGATCGCCGTCGCCACGGGGCTGCGCAAGCTGCTCGACGCGCGCATCGCCGACGTCGCGATCGACGTGCCCAAGGCGCTCGCCTGGTACGAGCAGCAGGCGGGGCTCACGCTCGCGCGCCAGCAGGCCGAGGCCGTGACGCTCGCGCTGTCGGGCAAGGTCGCCGTCGTCACGGGCGGCCCCGGCGTCGGCAAGACGACGATCGTGCGCGGCATCGTGTCGATCCTCGCGAAGGAGGGCGTGCGCATCGCGCTCGCGGCGCCCACGGGCCGCGCCGCGAAGCGCCTGTCCGACCAGGCGGGCGTGCCCGCGTCGACGCTGCACCGGCTGCTCGAGTGGCGGCCGCACGAGGGCGCGTTCTCGCGCAACGCGAGCCACCCGCTCGAGTGCGATCTCCTCGTCGTCGACGAGGCGTCGATGCTCGACGTTCGTTTGGCGGCGGACCTGCTCTCGGCGCTCGCGCCCGGGACGCGGCTCGTGCTCGTGGGCGACGTCGATCAACTCCCGTCGGTGGGCCCGGGGCGCGTCCTGCGCGACGTCATCGACTCGGGCGCCGTGCCGACGGTGCGCCTCACCGAGATCTTCCGCCAGGCGGCGTCGAGCCTCATCGTCACGAACGCCCACCGCATCCACGACGGCGACATGCCCGAGCTCGGCGGCGGCAATGATGTCGGCCGCGACTTCTTCTTCTTGGAAGAGGATGACCCCGCCAAGGCCGCGCTCATCATTCGCGATCTCGTCACGACGCGCCTGCCGCGCAAGTACGGCCTTCCGTCGCACGAGATCCAGGTGCTCGCGCCCATGCACCGGGGCGAGCTCGGCGCCGGCAACTTGAACCTGCTCTTGCAGGAGGCGCTCACGGCGGGCGCGCCCGGCGTGCAGCGCGGCGCGCGGCAGTACCGCGTGGGCGACAAGGTCATGCAGGTGCGCAACGACTACGACAAGGAAGTGTGGAACGGCGACATCGGCGTCGTCGCCCGCGTCGAGATGACTGGGGACGGCGCCAACGGCTTGGTCGTTCGCTTCGAGGAGCGCGAGGGCGAGCGCGAGATCTCCTACGAGGCCGACGAGCTCGACGAGCTCGTGCTCGCGTACGCCGCGACGGTGCACAAATCGCAGGGCTCCGAGTACGCCGCCGTCGTTGTCCCCGTGCACACGCAGCACTTCGTCATGTTGCAGCGCAACCTGCTCTACACGGCCGTGACGCGCGGCAAGCGCCTCGTCGTCCTCGTCGGCTCGCGCAAGGCCCTCGGCCTCGCCGTTCGCAACGGCGACGTCGCGCTGCGCTGCTCGGGCCTCGCGACGCGCCTCTCGGCGCGGTGACCCGGGCCGCGTCGCCGTTTTTTTGCTTTGAGGTCGGAGGGCCAGGCCGTCCTGTGACGGCAAACCTGCCGCCGTTTTGCTTTGAGGTTGGAGGGCCAGGCCGTCCTCATTCCAGACTATCGCCGATTCAAGTTGGCGGTCTTCGAGGGAGCTTTTGTTCAATCGGGAGTCGAAAAGCTCGCCGGGCGGCTCTGGCCGTGAGCTCCGTCAAACGCCCGCATCGCAACTTGAATCGGCGATAGTTGATCGTCGAGCGGGACTGTGGGCATCGCGACGTCCAACAACCGCGACCGTCACGATGAAGCCGTGACGAGCGGCGAGAGGCTCGTCCTATTTCAACGCTGCGAGCGCGACGGCGTCATGCTCGACGATCGCGGGCGGGTCCGGCCGGAAGTCGCTTACGCGTAAGAAAGTCGGGCGGACGCGCACGTAGATCAAGCCCGGCCAGGCGAGGTGCGAGGGGCCGTCTGGGAAGCGGGCGTAATAGATTGCCTGGCAGCGTTCGAGGTCGGCGCCCGTCGGCTCGTCGGCGGGGCCTTCGAGCTGAACGGTCCGTTGCGCGTCGTCCTCGAAGCCGCCGATGACGACCGCGAGGCGCGGGTGCGCGCGGAGGTTCGTCGCCTTGCGCGTCGACGCGAGCGTGTCGAAGATGATCTCGAAGTCGTCGCTCACGGCGATGCCGACGACGGCGGCCTGGGGCGCGCCGTCCGCCGCGATGGACGCGACCGAGCCGTGACGCTGCGACCGCAGGAAGGCCAGCAACTCGGATCGATTCATGTGGGCTCCTGTGCGCGCAGATCCTTTTCGAAGCAGCGGAACGCGCCCTTGCGGAAGGTCACTCCGGCGACGTCGGCGTAGCCGAGCCGCAGATAGAGGCGAAGCGAGCGGGGATTCGATATGAAGGCGTCGAGGCGAAGGGCGTCGAACCCGAGCGTGCGGGCGAGGTCCTCGGTCAGGCGCATGATCGCCGCGCCGACGCCCCGACCCTGGGCGCTCGGTTGGACCATGAGGCGGTGCACGACGCCGATGCGTGGTGGACGAAGGTTCCACGGGACGTCGGCGTACTCCGGATCCTGATGATCGTTGACCGTCACCGCGCCGATGACGTTCCCGTCGACGACGCTCGCGACGTAGAGGCTTCCCGCCTCGACGTCGGCGGCCACCTTGGCGTTCGTCGGATAGACGTCGTCCCACTGATCGACGCCCTCGGCGTGCATTCCAGCTTTGCAGTCGCGCAGCAGCCGCTCGACCTCGGCGAGGTCCTCGCGACGAGCCGCGCGGAGCACGACCTTGGGGCTCACGCGGGCGCGACGGCGACGGCGGTGCCGTAGGCGAGCACCTCTGTCACGCCGGCGGCGACTTCGTTGGCGTCGTAGCGGAGGCCGATGACGGCGTTCGCGCCGACGGCGGCGGCGTGGCGCAGGCAGAGCTCGAGCGCGTCGCCGCGGGCGCGCTCGCACAGCTCCGTGTAGACGGTGATGTTGCCGCCCACGAGGATCTGCAGGCCCGCGACGAAGTTTCCGATGACGGAGCGCGAGCGCACCGTGATGCCGCGGACGAGCCCGAGCGAGCGCACGATCTTGTAGCCGTGCAGCTCGAACGTGGTCGATACGTGATCGGTCTCGATGGTGGGGAAGGACGGAGCGAGGTCGCGGGCCATGGGAGCCTCCTGTTTGCGTCGGCGTGAGCCTAGAACCAGCCGCCCAGCATCGAATCGATCCCGAACTGGTTGCTGTCGCCCGAGAGGTTGATCCGGAACGACGGGCCGAGCCCGACGAAGAAGTGTGCGGCCGGGTGGAACATGAAGGGCGCGTAGAGGACGACCGACGTGTTCGACGACGACGAGTGGTTCACCGACGTGTGACCGAACGCGAGCCCAACGAGGGGCCACACACCGAAGCGATCGTTGATGCCGACGGCGTAGCCGGCGCGCGCCGTGAGCCCGAACGTGTCGGAGCCCGTGCCGCCGCTCGCATGGCCGTACCGGACGATGCCGCCCACGGAGACGTGCGGCGCGATGAAATAGTCCGCGGCGGGCGCGAGCTGTAGCTGCCAGCTGCCGCCACCCTTGTGGAAGAAGAGGTGCTCATCGGCCGTCGGGCCCATGCTGAGCACGAGCTGCCCCAGGCCGCCGAAGCCCGCCGCCGCCTCAGTCGTGGGCGCGAAGCCGGCGGCCTCACCCTCGGCGCGCGCGAAGGAGCCACCTCCCAACGTGAGCAGCAGGATTCCGGACAACGCGAAGCCGGACAGAACGACGGAACGGTTCCCCTTCATTGATTCCTCTTGGCGTGAGCGCGCGCTTTTTTTCGCACGCGCATGTTGAAGACTTCGATCCCCAGCGCGAAGGCCATCGCGAAGTAGACGTAGCCCTTGTTGATGTGGTGCCCGAAGGCGTCGGCGACGAGCAGGAAGCCGATGAGCAGCAAGAACGCGAGCGCGAGGATCTTCATGCTGGGGTGGCGTCCGATGAACTCGCTGATGGCGTCGGCGAAGACGAGCATGACGATCACGGCGATGATCATCGCCGCGATCATGATGATCACGGCCTGCGCCATGCCGACGGCCGTGATGACCGAGTCGAGCGAAAAGACGATGTCGAGCAGCAAGATCTGGACGAGCGTGCTGGCGAACCCCGCGTAGCTTCCGTGCGGGTGAGCGCTCGCCTTCGGGCCGTCATCCGCGTCGCCGCCCCCGAGCTCGAGGCGCCCGTACAGCTCGTGCGTCGCCTTCGCCATGAGGAACAGACCGCCGCCCAGCAGCACGAAGTCGCGGCCCGAGAACGCGAAGTCGGCCACGTGCAGGAGCGGCCTCGTGAGCCCCATGATCCAGGAGAGCGTCAGCAGGAGGCCGATGCGCATGACGAGCGCGAGGCTGATGCCGAGGCGCCGCACGCGGTGGCGGCTCGCGGGCGCGACCTTCTGCGAGAGGATCGCGACGAAGATGATGTTGTCGATGCCGAGGACGATCTCCATGACCGCCAGGCTCACGAGGGCGGCGAGGCCTTCGGCCGACAGCAAGACATGCGGATCGAACGTCACGCGGTCTCAGCCCTGACCGAGCTTGGCGGCGACGCCGGCGGCCTCTTCGACGGCGCGCGCGATGACCGAGCGGATGCGTCCGTCCTCCATCGTGAGCAGCCCCGCGATCGTGCTGCCCGCGGGCGTCGTCACCTGATCCTTGAGCGCCGCCGGGTGCATCCCCGTCTGCAGCACCATGCGCGCGGCGCCCTGGAACATCTGCGCGGCGATCTCGATGGCGATGTCGCGGCGCAGCCCCATGCGCACGCCGCCGTCGGCGAGCGCCTCGAGCATGATGTACGCGAAGGCGGGGCCGCTGCCGTTGAGGCTCGTGACGGCGTCCATGAGCTTGTCCTCGGTCTCGAGGCAGCGGCCCACGCACGTGAAGATCTCGGTGGCCTGCGCGGCGTGCGCGTCGCTCACGCCCTTGCCGCGCGCGATGACCGTCATGCCTTCGCCGATGAGGCAGGGCGTGTTCGGCATGGCGCGGATGACGTGGCTCTCGGGCAGCCAGCGCGCGAGCTGCTCGAGCCTGACGCCCGCGGCGATGCTGATGACGAGCTTGCCCGCGAGCGCCTTCTGCGTCTCGGGCGCGCTCACGACGGCGCCCACCTCGTGCGGCTTGACGCACACGACGACGACCTCGGCGGCGCGGCAGGCCTCTGCGTTGTCGGCCGTCGCGCGGATGCCGTGCTTATCGCGCAGGGCCTTGAGGACCTCGGGGCGGCGATCGGTCGCGAAAATTTGTCCGGCTTCGAGGCGCTTCGAGGCGAGCAGGCCGCGCACGATGGCCTCTCCCATCGTGCCGCAGCCGAGCACGGCCAACGTTTGGTTCTTGGCGAGCATGGCTCGGGACTATCCCACAGGGCGCGCCGACGGGCGAGACTGCGCCGCCCCTTTACTCCCCCGCGTAGCCCGACGAGCGGAGCTTCGCGCGCGCCATCTGGCCGACCTTCGTGCGGCCGCCGGCCTCGGCGACGGCCGCGAGGATCTCCTCGCCGACCGGGTGGCGACGCTCGGCGAAGTGGAAGCCGATCTGGTAGCGCGTCTCGGCGTCGAGCGCGCGATCGCCGCGCAGGGCGGCCGCGAGATCGAACCCGCGCTCGGCGAGCTGGCCGAAGATCGTGAGCGCCTCGTCGCGGCGACCGGCGCCGAGCTCGAGCGTCGCCCACGCGTAGCCGTCGTCGGGGCTCGCGTCGGCGCTGCGGCCGAGCAGGCGCATCGCCGTGAGCGCGCGCTCGGGGTTCGTCTTGCGCAGGTTCGCACCCACGTCGCGCAACGCCTCGGCGGCCTTGGCGGCGTCCGCCTCGCGCGCCACTTGCAGCAGCGGCTCCCACGACGGCGCGGGTTTGCCGTCGGACAGGCGCGTCACGGCGGCCTCGCGCAGCGCGCGCGCCGCCTTCGCGTCGAGCGCGCGGACGTGTGGGCGCAGCAGCCGCGCGAGCAGGCCGACGCGATCGGCGTCCTTCGCGCCGAGCAGCGCGCGCGCGAGCACGGCGCCCGCGTCGGCGCGCCCCGCGAGCGCCGTCGCCGCGGCCTCGGCGACGGCGCGCTCGCTCGTCTCGAGCAGCAGCCGCCCGAGCGCCTGCGACGCCTCGGGCCCCGGCATCTGCGCGAGGCGCTCGGCCGCGAGCAGCGCGCGCTCGGCCTCGGCGTGCGTCGCGAGCTTGGCGAGGCGCTTCGCGAGCGCGCCCGGCAGCGGCAGGCACGCGAGCGTGTACAGCGCCGCGCGCGCCGTCGGCAGCGGCGCCGTCTCGGCGACGCCCGCGAGCTTGTCGGCGACGACGCCGACCTTCTTCAGCTCCGCGGACACGGGCTTCTTGTTGTGCCCCAAGAAGCGCAGCGCGATGAGCGCCTCTTCCCGCACCTCGGGCGGTCGCTTCTTTTCGGTCGCGTGCGCGAGCAGCGACGGCACGGCCGCATCGTCCTCGAGGAAACCGAGCAGGCGCAGCACCGCGACCGTCGCCGCGGTCGACGCCTGCGTCTTCTTGAGCGCCAGGAAGTGCTTCACCTCGGCCGCGTACGAGCGCCGCGCGCGCGCGTCGGCGTCCTTGATGCGCTGGCGCGCCGCGAGCGTCGCCGCGCGCGCGTCCTCGACGTTGGCCGTCTCGAGGCCCGCGAGCAGCGCGCCCAGGCCCGCCTTGCCGCCCACGCGCGCGAGCGCCTCCTCGACGGCGCGGCGCTCGTCGCCCGTCGCCTCGGCGAGGCGCGCCCGCAGCGCCGGCAGCGCCGCTTGCCCGAACGCGCTCAGCGCGCCGGCCGCCGCGCGCCGCACGGACTCGTCGCGCGATGCGAGCAGCGCCACGAGCGCCGGCAGTCCCTTGGGCGCTTCGAGCTTTCCCAGCGCGTCGGCCGCGTGCCGCTGGAGCGGCGCGACGCCGCTGCCCGCGAGCGCGACGAGCCCGGCGACGAGCGACGGATCGTGCAGCCCCAGCTCGCCGACGACGATCGCCGCCGCGATCTGCCGCTCCGTCGCGTCGCTCGCGAGCAACGCCGCGAGCTTCTTCACCACCCCTTTTTCGTCGGAGGCCGCCATGGCGGCCCCATCGTAACCCGCCTACTGTTGGAAGCAGTAGATCGGGGCGAGCGTGCCGCACGCGTTGGTACCGCCGTTGCAGAATGAGGTCCAGGTGTCTTGCGCCGTCGCGAGGCCCCAGGCCGCGCTCTGTCCGCTCACGTCGGACCAATCACCGCAGGTCTCGTTCGAATTTTCTAGGTTGCCCGAGGGATCGGTGTCGGTCCAGACGACAGGACCCAGGCAGACGTTGCTCGTCGCCAGGGGCGGCGCGCCGCCAAGCTCGGTGATGTCGAGGGCGTGGCGCAGAGAGCCCGACGTGAGCGCCGACCAGTTGTTGGCGACGATGCTGTCGTTGACGAGGACATAGGGGCCGACGTCTTGGGGGAAGCGCACCGACGGCGAGGTGGTGAAGTCGCTCAGCCACGCCTTGTACGTTCCCGTGAGACCCGCGGCGGTGGCGCGCGCTTGGCACTTCATGTCCGCGCCGGTGAGCCCGCCGAGCTCGCCGCCTTTGTACAGCGTCGATGTCACGAAGACGGTTTTGCGGCTTTGGCCGCACGCCGCGTTCGTGCACACGAACTCACAGTCCGTGTCGACGAACTCGCCCTCCATGCCGCAAACCTGGGCGGTCGTCGGACCGTTGCACTGAGCCGTGCCGGGTTTGCAGGTGTGACATTGAGCGGCGACGCACGTGCCGTCGCAGGACTCGGCGGGATCCCACATCCCGTTGTCGTTGCAGGTGCGGACGTGTTTGTCATCGAGGCACATCGTCGTGGCGATCACGCACTGGCTGCACACGCCGTTCGCGCACGCGTCCGTGCAGGTGAACTCGTTGCCCCACATGCCGTTGCCGTTGCAGATGTGGCCCGTCTTGTCGGTCACGCACTCGGCCGCGGCGGGCGTGCATTCGAGACAGACCCCGCTGGCGCAGCCGTGATCGCAGTAAAAGGCCTGGCCCCACACGGCATCGTTGCCGCACAGGCGGGCCGTGTTGCTTGAGAAGCACTCGGTCTTGCCCGGCGCGCACAGGCACGCATTTCCTTTGCATCCCATGGCGCACGCGGAGGCGGCACCCCACGTTCCGTCGAGCTGGCACGTCTCCATCTGCATGGGGTTGAGGCACATCGTCTGGCCCGACGTGCAGCCGTTGGCGCAGGCGCCGTTGTCGCATCCGAAGGCGCAGCTGGCCTGCGCGCCCCACATCCCGGTCATCCCGCACGCCTGAACGACCGTTGACGAGAGGCACGCCGTTTGGCCAGGCGCGCATTCGAGGCAGACGCCGTTGAGGCAGCCGTTGGCGCACCCGAAGGGTTGCCCCCACGTTCCGTCGGGCTGACACACGGTCGCGAAGCCTTGCTCGACGCAGGTCGAGCTCGACGGTTGGCAAAGGCCGTTCGTGCCCGCGTCACCCATGATTCCGCCGAAGCCGCCCTTGCCGCCCGTGCTGGTGCTCCCCGCGATCCCGGGATTGCCGCCGGACGCGGTCGAGCCCGCGTGGCCGCCGGACGCGGTCGAGCCTGCGTGGCCGCCCGCGCCTGCGCCGCCGGTCGTGTTGTCGATCGACGATCCCATGTCGACGAACAACGGCGAGCGTCCGCAGGCCGCGAACGCGAGCGCGCCTAGAACGAGCGCCGCCAGAGGAGTTTCAAAGGGACGTTTACAGACGAGGCGGCGCATTTGGGCGAGAGCATAAGCTCGAACCCGTTGCGTTGCGCAGGGGCGAATTGCCCGTCATTCCGCTCGTCATTCGAGGGTCATGTCCGCGAGGACGTCGATCCGGCAGATCTCTTCGAAGCCGCAGCGCGCGAGGATGGGGCGCGACATCGCGCCGGCATGCACCGTGAGCGCGGGCTTGCCGAGCTTGACCGCTTCGCTCCAGCGCGAGGCGACGAGCGCGCGATAGACGCCGCGGCCACGAAAGGCGCGGGGGACGGCGCTGCCGCCGAGGAGCACGGCCGAGGGCCCGCGCGCGAAGAAGCCGAGCCCCGCGACCTCGCGATCGACGAACGCGATGTGCGTCTGCTTGGCGACGCCGTTGTCGTGCGCCCACAGGGCCGGGGCCGCGTCGAGCCAGCGCGCGATGTCCTCCTCGGCCTCGTCGATGCCCGCGAGGCCCACGCGCAGCGCCGAGGTGAACTCGTCGAAGGTGCGCACGACGCGCGCCTCGACGCTCGGGGTGGGCGCGCGCGGCGGCGGCGGCTCCGTGAGCGTCATGGCCGTGTAGACGGGCTCGAACGGGGCCCGCGTCGCCGGCACGAAGCCGCGCGCGGCGAGCAGCGCCGGCAGCCCTTCGGGCCGGCAGGAGGGCCCGAGGTACCACGAGCAGCCGACGTAGCGGTGCTCGCGCAGCAGCGCGCGCACCTCGGCGATCGTCGCGTCGAGATCGGCGGCCGTCGTGCGCACGCGCGACACGGCGGCGTGCGAGGGCGTCGGGGACAAGACGAGCGTGAAGGTCGGGCGCTTGAAGCGGCGCGCAGGCAGCGGCGCCTCGGGCAGCTCGTGGTCAGGCTCCTCGGCGAACCGCACAATCGCTTCGGACGGGGACATCCGCCCAAGATGATCTCACGCCGCGGGCGCAGGTCGCAACGGGCGAAACGAGGCATTTGGGGCTGATTTGCGCCACGATTGTGGCGCGCCGGTGGATTCCCCACGGGCGCGACGGTAAATTCACCGGCCATGTCCGAGGCGCGCCGACATCTCGCCGATGCTCATCGCATCGTCGTCAAGCTGGGGACGCACGTCGTCACCGACGACGGCGTCGAGCTGGCGCACGCGCGCCTCGACGACATCGTGCAGGGCGTCGCGCGCTTGCGGCGCGCGGGCCGCGAGATCGTCATGGTGTCGAGCGGCGCCGTCACGATGGGCGTGAGGGCCCTCGGCCTGAAGGAGCGGCCGCGCTCGCTCGGGTTGCGGCAGGCGTGCGCCGCCGTCGGGCAGAGCCACCTCATGGGCGTCTACACGCAGGCCTTCGCGAAGCTGGGCCTCACGGCGGCGCAGGTGCTGCTCACGCAGGAGGATCTCGCCGATCGCGATCGCGCGCTGTGCGTGCGCACGACGTTGATGCGCCTGCTCGAGCTCGGCGCCGTGCCCGTGCTCAACGAGAATGACAGCGTCAGCGTGCGCGAGCTCGTCGAGCACCGCCGCTTGAACGCTGCGGCCGCGGGGGCGACGACCTCACCCGGTCCCGCCCCCGTGGGCTTCGGCGACAACGACGGCCTGTCGGCGCGCGTCGCCGTGAGCCTCGACGCCGACCTGCTCGTGCTGCTCACGAACGTCGCGGGCTTGTTCACGGCGAACCCGAAGCACGATCCCGCGGCGACGCGCATCGCCGAGCTCGCGGGCGTCGACGAGGCCACGCTCGCACGCGCGAGCGGCGGCTCGGCGGGCGGCACGGGCGGCATGGCGAGCAAGCTCGAGGCGGCCGCGCTCGCGACGGGCGAGGGCACGACGGTGCTCATCGCGGGCGGCGGCGAGCCGCGCGTGCTCGAGCGCGCGCTCGCGGGAGAAGATCTGGGCACGCTGATTCCCGCCGTCGAGAGACGCGGCGCCCGCATCCGCCACATCGCCGTTGGGGCGCGCCACCGCGGCGCGCTCGTCGTCAACGAAGGGGCGCTCAAGGCGCTCAACGATTCGAAGGCGTCGCTGCTGCCCGTGGGCGTCGTCGCCGTCGACGGCAACTTCGAGCAGGGCGACGTCGTCGAGGTGCGCGACGGCAGCGGGCGCGTCCACGGGCGCGGGGTCGTGAACTACCCGGCCGAGGCGTGCCGCAAGCTCGCGGGCCGGCGCAGCGACGACATCGATGCCATCCTCGGGTGGCGAGGCTACGACGCGCTCATCACGCGCGACAACTTGGTCATGGGAGCGGTGTAAATGGACACGAAGACGATGCGGGACACGGCGGTCGCGGCGCGCGCGGCGGGGGGCAAGCTCGCGCGCCTGCCCGCCGAAGGTCGCGCGGCGCTGCTGCGCGATCTCGCGACGGCGCTCGCCGACGACAAGGCCCGCGCCGGCGTGCTCGCCGCGAACGCCGAAGACGTCGCGCGGGCCAAGACAGAAGGCATCGAGCCCGCGCTCGCGAAGCGCCTCGGCATCGACGGCAAAAAAATCGACGGCCTCATCGACGGGTTGAAGCAGCTGGCCGCAATGGACGATCTCGTGGGCCGCGCGACGCTGCGCCGCGAGCTCGACGACGGCCTCGTGCTCGAGCGCGTCTCGTGCCCGCTCGGGTTGTTGGGCGTCGTCTTCGAGTCGCGCCCCGACGCGCTCATCCAGATCGTCGGCCTCGCGTGGAAGAGCGGCAACGCCGTGCTCCTCAAGGGCGGGCGCGAGGCGACGTCGACGAACCAGGCGCTCATCGCCGTCGTCCACGCCGTGCTCGGCAAGCACGGCATCGACGCGCGCGCCGCCGTGCTGCTCGCGGGGCGCGAGGACGTGGCCGCCGTGCTGGGGCTGCACGGCACCGTCGACCTCATCGTCGCGCGCGGCTCGTCGCAGTTCGTGCAGTACATCCAGGGCAACACGCGCATCCCCGTCATGGGCCACGCCGCGGGCGTGTGTCACGTCTACGTCCACCGCGCCGCGGATCCCGCGATGGCGGCGCGCGTGGTCGTCGACGCGAAGACGACGTATCCGGCGGCGTGCAATGCCGCCGAGGCGCTGCTGTGGGACGCCGAGGCCGGCGCGGCGCTCGACGCCTGCGTCGCGGCGCTGCAGGTGGCGGGCGTCGAGATCCGCGGTTGCGACGAAACCCGCAAGCGTCATCCCGCGCTCGTCGCCGCCACGGACGCCGACTTCGGCTTCGAGTTCGGCGCGCCCATCATCGCCGTCAAACAAGTGCGCGATCTCGATGCCGCGCTCGCGTTCATCGACGCGCACGGCTCACGCCACACCGAGGCGATCATCACCGGCGACGGCGCCGCCGCCGAAAGATTTCTCGCCGAGGTCGACGCCGCCGGCGTCTACCACAACGCGAGCACGCGCTTCGCCGACGGCTACCGCTACGGCCTGGGCGCCGAGGTCGGCATCAGCACCGACAAGCTCCACGCGCGCGGCCCCGTCGGCGTCGACGGCCTGCTCACGTACCGCTGGCTGCTGCGCGGCGCCGGTCAGCTCACGGCGAGCTACGGCCCCGGCGGCAAGCCGTTCAAGTTCCGGGATCTCTGAGCGCATGTCCGAGCGCCGCGCGTTCTCCGTCGCGATCTTCTGCCGCAACGCCGGCGAGATTCTGCTCATCCACCACAAGCGGCTCGGCCTATGGCTGCCCGTGGGCGGCGAGGTCGAGCCGGGCGAGACGCCGCTCGAGGCGGCGCGCCGCGAGCTGCGGGAAGAGACGGGGCTCGAGGGCACGTTCCCCGTCGGGCTCGGCGTGGACGGCACGCCGCCCGGGCTCATCGGCTACGAAGAGCACCCGGCGGGCAGCAAGGGGCTGCACCTCAACTTCGCGTTCGTCGCCGACGTCGCGTCGCGCGCGCTCACGGCGTGCGACGAATGGACGGACGCGCGCTGGGTGGGGCCGTCGCTCGACGTCGAATGTCCGATGAACGTCCGTCAGCTCGCGCGCCTCGCCCTCGCGGCGCCGCGCGACTGAGCGGCACCGCGACGCTCGGGTTCGCACCAACGACCATCGTCATTCGCCACCCCTTGATCGACCCAACCGCGTCGGCGCTTTCGGCGACATACGATGCGCCCAGCTCGGCAAAGCCGGACGCGACGAAATGGGACCAACAGCGCACGCTGTGATCGATCTGGGCACGCACGCGGCGCCCTGAACGCCGCGCTCCGACTGAGCGATCGCTAGCGCGCCCGCCGGCGGCGACGCACGAGCGCCGCAGCGATGAGCAACCCGAGCCAAGGCGCGGAGGCTCCGCTCGGCGCCATCTCGCACGAGCAACCGGAGCTCGACGGCGGCTTGCCTGTCGCGCCGCCAGTCCCTCCTTTGCCGCCGTGCCCGCCGGTGC
>JBBQJG010000067.1:0-21400 GCA_038325725.1 Polyangia bacterium
CCGCCGGTGCCGCCGGTGCCGCCAGTGCCGCCGCTCGCGGCGCTGCCGCCGGTGCCGCCGCTCGCGGCGCTGCCACCGGTGCCGCCGTTCGCGGCGCTGCCGCCGTTTCCGCCCGCGCCCGCGCCGCCGTCAGGGCTTCCCGCGCAGGTGGCGTCGGGAGTCAGCGCCACGGGGACGTCGACCTCGACGCCCGACGTGACGATCGTCGACGCCGTCGAGCCGCGGTAACAAAGGCCGCCGCCGGTCGCCGACACGACGACGTTGATCGCGCCAGAGACGCCCGACGGAACGTAGATGCCAAACTTGGTGGCGCTCGATGTCAGGCCGTGCAGCGTGAACGCTTTTTGCGTGCTGCCGATCGTGACGGTCGCGGCGTCGAGGCCGGGCGCATCCGGAGCGCCCGTGAGCGCGGCGACCACGAGCGTCTCTTTGCCCCCCGCGCACCCCAGCGGCGTCACGACGGCGATGGTCAGCAAAGCCGCGCTCGCGAGAGCGGCGAACCCGAGACGCTTGGTGGTCAGCATGTTTTGATTCCTAGGCGAGGCTGTGGGGGATTCGTGCCCGGCGTGGTGGCACGGAATAGGCGACGTCTAGAGTACGGTCTCGCCCGGCCCGCGGTAAAGGCCCGGGCGGCAAGAGGCCGCACGCTTGCGCCGCGCTCAGTCTCGGTGCGTTCAGTCTCGGGCCGTCGGGGTCGGCAGCGTGAACCAGAACGTCGTGCCCGCGCCCGGCGTGCTCTGTACGCCGATCTGACCGCCGTGGGCCTGCACGAGGCCTTTCGCGATGAAGAGACCGAGTCCCGAGCCGCCCGCGGGGCTGCCGGGAACGCGGAAGAACTTCTCGAACAGCGCCGCCTGGTGCTCCGTCGAGATGCCGGGGCCTTGGTCGCGCACTTCGAAGCGAACCGCGGTCACGGCGGCGACGCGGTGGTCGCGCGCCCCCGTCGTCGGCACCTCGGCGCGCGCGCCGACGACGACGCGCGTCCCCTTGGGCGCGAAGTGGAGCGCGTTGCCGAGCAGGTTCGAGAAGACGAGCTGGAGCCGATCGGGATCGACGAAGACGTCGGGCAACCCCGGCGGCAGCTCCGACGAGAGCGCGACGCCCGCCTGCTCGGCGGCGGCGCGGTGGACGTCGAGCGCGGCGCCCACGAGCGTCTCGGGTTCGGCGCGGCGCTTGTGCAGATCGATCTGCCCCGCGTCGAGGCGCGAAAGATTGAGCAGCTCGTCGACGATCGTCTGCAGACGCTCGCAGTCGTCGCGCGCGGCGAACAGGAGGTCGGCCTGCTTCGTCGTCAGCGCGCCCACGACGCCCTCGGTGCACAGGTGCAACGCCATCCGCAGCGACGTGAGCGGCGTGCGGAACTCGTGGGCGACGGTCGCGACGAGATCGTTCTTGAGCTCGTCGAAACGGAACAGGCGCGTCGAGTCTTGCAACACGATCGCGGCGCCCGTAACGGCGCCCGTGTCGTCGTAGATGGGCGCCGCGCGCGGCAGCAGGATGCGCTCGCCGTCGGGCGTCGTCGCGACGCGCAGCGCCTCTTCGAAGCCCTTGGGGACGTAGGCGCCCTTGCCGCCGAGAACGTGCGCGCGCAGCCGCTCGATGACGGCGCGCACGGCGGGATCGGCGCGCGCGTAGATCTCGGCCGCGGGACGATCGGGGTCGATCGCGAGCAACGACGTCGCGGCGCCGTTGACGCCCGACAGGCCGCCGCCCGCGTCGAGCAAGAGCACGGGATCGGGGAGGCTGTCGATTGCGGCCTGCGCGGCCTGCTGCGCCTGCAGGAGCTCGCCGAGCGAGCTGCGGCGGTAGCGCTCGAGGCCCTCGGCCATGCGGTTGAACTCGGTGGCGACGGCGGCGATCTCATCCTTCCCGCGAACCGCGGCGCGCGCCTTCAGATCGCCTTGCCCGAAACGCCGCACGGCGGCCGCGACGACGCCGAGCGGTCGCAGCGTGCGCGTCGTGAGCCACACCGACGAAAGCAAACCGGCGGCGAGCGCGACGATGACCGCGATCGTGACGAGGCGTTCGAACACACGCGCGCGGCCCTCGGCCCGGTCGACCTTCCGCACCATGGCGTCTTGATTGATCGCCAGGATCTGGTCGGCGAGGTGGTTGGCGCGCGCGAACGCGGGAGCGAGGCGCGAGAAGTACAGCGCGCCGCGCGACGCCGCGTCGCCCGCGGCGAGAAAGTCGGCGACGCCGCCCGAGTAGTCGCGCCACGCGGCGCGGAGCTGCATCGTCACCGGCCCCTCGCCCGCCTCGGTGATGTTCCGCTCTTGCGCGCCGAGCTCTCGCTCGAAGCGCTCGCCGTTCGTCGTGATCGCGGCGCGAGACTCGTCGACGTGCCCCGCGAGCAAGACCAGGGCCGCGCCGTTGATGCGGTCGAGCGATTCTTTCATGCGTTCGGCCGCGAGGACGCTGCGGTAGTTGTCGGCGAGGATGAGCCGCGCCTCGGCGCCGAGGCGCGTCGTCACGGCGCTCGACAGCACGCCGAGCAGCGCGAGCGCGAGCGCGAGCGGGACTTGAGCGAGGAGCAGCTTGCGTTTGAGGCTCACGCGCCGCCTTCCTCTTCCGTCGAGACGACGTGGACGTCGAGCCCGCCCGCCTCGCGCACGAGACGCAGCGGCAACGACCGCCCCAGCACCTGCTTCCACGACGCCTGGTACGAGCGGCCCACGACGACGTGCCCCACGCTGTGCGAGCGCGCGAACTCGAGGATGGCGTGAACCGGCTCGGGCGCGTGTAGACGGACGACTTCAGCGCCCAGCTCGCGCGCGAGATCTGTGTGGGCCATGAGGTGACGTTGAGCGGCGCTGTCGATTCGATCGGGCGCCTCGCGCGGCGTCTCGACGAAGACGACGAACCAGTCCGTGCTGAGTCGACCCGCGAGCCGAGAGCCCTTGCGGACGAGGACCGCGCCGCGCGGCGAGGCCGACGAGAGGCACACCATGACGCGCATCCCCGCCGCCGCGTGATCCACCTCGGCGCCCGTCTTGGCCACCGGCCGACGCGCGCTCGAGCGCTCGACGCTCTCGGCGACCTCGCGCAGCGCCAGCTCACGCAGGTGCCCGAGGTTCGCGTCTTGAAAGAAGTGCTCGAGTGCCCACCCGACTTTTTCAGCGTCGTAGATCTTCCCCGCGCGCAGGCGCTCTTGCAGATCCTCGACGGACAGGTCGAGGTTCACGACCTGGTCGGCCTGCTTGAGGAAGCTGTCGGGCACGGTCTCGCGGATCGCGACGCCCGCGACGCGCTCGACGACGTCCTTGAGGCTTTCGAGGTGCTGGACGTTGAAGGCGCCGATGACGTTGATGCCCGCGTCGAGCAGCTCGAGCACGTCCTGGTAACGCTTGCGGTTGTGGCTGCCCGGCACGTTCGTGTGCGCGAGCTCATCGACGAGCGTGACGGCCGGCTTGCGCTCGAGAATGTCGTCGAGGCTCATCTCTTCGACGACGACGCCGCGATATTCGATCGGGCGGCGGGGCACGACCTCGAGACCCGCGACGAGCGCGGCCGTCTCGGCGCGGCCGTGGGTCTCGACGAAGCCCACGACGACATCGACGCCGCGCTTCTGCAGCGCGTGCGCCTCCTCGAGCATGCGGTAGGTCTTGCCGACGCCGGCGGCGAAGCCGATGTAGAGCTTGAGGCGTCCACGTTTTCCGCGTTCGACGAGCTCGAGGAAGTCGTCGGCGCGCGTGCGGCTCGCCGTTTCGGGCATCAGGGTCACGCTACGCTCACGTCGTCCTCGGGAGCAAGGACAGCGACGCGACCTTTCACAATGCAACGTGCCGCGCGCGTCGATCCTGCACTGTGCAACGTCGCTTCGGCGCGGCGACGAAAGGTGCGGCAGGCGCTAGACTCTTTGAATGCGTCACCTCGCCGTGTTGGTCGTCGACGACGAAAAGAACATCCGCCAGACGCTGCGCGTGTGCCTCGAATCGATGGACGCCGACGTCACCGAGGCGAGCTCGGCGCCCGCGGCGCTCGAGGCGATCGGGCGCGCGATCTTCGACGTCGTCTTCCTCGATCTCCGCATCGGCGCGCAGAACGGGCTCGAGCTCATTCCGCAGCTGCTCGCCGAGAACCCCAACGTCGCGATCGTCGTCGTCACGGCGTACGCGACGGTCGAGACGGCCGTCGACGCCATTCGTCGGGGCGCCTGGGACTACCTGCCCAAACCCTTCACGCCTGCCCAGATTCGCCACCTGCTCGAGAAGGTCTCGGTTCAACGTTCGCTGTCGGTGCGTGTCGCCGGGCTGCAGGAGCGGCTCGCCGCCGAGGCGCCGGACACGGATCTCGAATCCACGGCGCCCGTCATGCGCTCGGTGTTCGAGGTCGTGAGCCGCGCGGCACAGTCGGACGTGTCGGTGCTCTTTCGCGGCGAGAGCGGCACGGGCAAGGGCGTTCTATCGCGCGCGATGCATTTCCAGAGCGCGCGCCGCGAGCATCCCTTCGTGACGGTCAACTGCCCGACGCTCACCGAAGAGCTGCTCGCGAGCGAGCTGTTCGGCCACGCCAAGGGCGCGTTCACGGGCGCCGTGCGCGACCAGCCCGGTCGCGTCGAGGTCGCCGAGGGCGGCACGCTGTTCCTCGACGAGATCGGCGATTTGCCGGCGAGCCTGCAGGCGAAGCTGCTGCGCTTCCTGCAAGAGAAGCGCTTCGAGCGCGTGGGCGAGACGCGCACGCGCAAGGCCGACGTGCGCGTCGTCGCGGCGACGAACCGCGACCTCGAGGTCGACGTGCGCACGGGCCGCTTCCGCGAAGACCTCATGTTTCGCCTCAACGTCATCGAGGTGCGCGTCCCGTCGCTGCGCGAGCGCCCCGAGGACATCGCGCCCATGGCGAAGCGCTTCCTGGCGTTCTTCGCGCGGTCGCTCGGGCGCCCCGTCGCGACGCTTTCCCCCGCGACCGAGAAGATGCTCACGAACTATGCGTGGCCCGGCAACGTGCGCGAGCTGCGCAACGCGATCGAGCGCGCCGTCATCCTGTGGCCCTCGCCCGTCATCGAGCCGCAGGCGTTGCCCGAGCGCATCGCCGGCACGAAAGAGCGTGGGCCCTACGTCGGCGGCGCGTTCACGATCGACGACGTCGAGCGCGCGCACGTGTCGGCCATCGTCGCGCAAAGCAAGACGATGGAAGACGCCGCCGCCGTGCTCGGCATCGACGACTCGACGCTGTGGCGGAAGCGGAAACGCTACGAAGAGCAGGATCGCGGGCTCCACCGCGATCCCGTCGAACGCTGAGGTCAACCGAAAGAACACCTCACCGGGTCGCGGTGAAGGCTTCTTTCCCCAGCGCCTCCTCGAGCAGCCGCAGACTGTCGTCGCACGCCGCCGTCGTCGCCGGCTTTCCGCGGAGGGACAGCTCGAGGGAGCGCACGTTGCTGTTGCGCCGTGAGAGCGCGACGATCTCCTTCGAGACGGCCGCGAAATGGTCGAGCGCGGCGACCGCGG
This sequence comes from Polyangia bacterium, assembly GCA_038325725.1. Lineage (GTDB taxonomy): Bacteria > Myxococcota_A > Polyangia > Fen-1088 > Fen-1088 > DASZFV01. The sequence goes on from JBBQJG010000067.1 coordinate 5,451, forward strand.
CTGTCGCAGACGCCTTCCCTTTTGCATCGACGAGCCCGGCGAGCGACGCGGCGGCGTCCCGCGCCGCCGCCGCGTCGGCGGCCATCTCCTTCTCGAGCTCCGTCATGGCGGCGTCGTCGGCCTCGGCGATGTGCGGCGCCTGCAAGATTTGAAGCTCGCGCACGGCCAGCACGGCCTTCGCGACGAGCGCGTCGACCCCACAGCGATTCTTGGGCGCCGCAAAGCCCGCGGTCGCGCGCATCGAATCGCGAAAGGCGTCCGCCGCTTGCCGCGCGGGCCCGAATGAGAGCCGCTGCGCCTTGAGGTTCGTGTTCTCGACGGCGAGCGCGAGGACGTCGTGGTCGACCTCTTCATAGGCGGCGAAGTGACCGCCGAAGGCCGCGAGCGCCGCGGCCTCGGCCGGGTTTGCGAGGTCGCGCAGGCGCGGCTCGAGCGCCGCGACCTCGGTCTTGATTCCGACCTTGAGCCGCTCGGCCTCGCGTGCGAACGCCACGGACGCCTCATCGGTGTCGGCGAGAACGGCGCGGTCGGAGGCGTCTGAAGCTCTGTTGAACTGAACGCGCAGGTCCGCCGCGAGGCGCCGGGCTTCGGTGAGCTGCGTGAAGAGGGCCTGCGGCTCGGCGCGACAACCGACGGACATGATCGCGATGACGGCGACGAGCGAAAGCATCGAGACGAAGGTTTTCATGCGCCTTTGAATTGCATGCGCGATGCCACGGCGAAGCGTTCATCTGGCAGGGCCGCCGGGCGCCGGCCCCCGCAATGTGCAGGGCTCCTCGACGCAAAGGGGCCGCGTTGGCGCGAAACGCAGTGGCACGAACGGTGCTCTTAGGCGGGCCCATGAACGATCTGCTTTTCGTCGTCGTGACCATCGCGTTCTTCGGGCTCGCCTGGATGTACGCCAAGTCGTTCGACCGCCTGTGAGGAGACGCCCATGACCTTCGACTACGGAGTTGGTGCCCTGCTCTCGCTGATGCTCGCGGCGTACCTGGTGTACGCGCTCGTGCGCCCCGAGAAATTCTGAACCCGCGTCCCGAGGAGATCTCGCAAATGACTGGCATCGGTTGGCTGCAAATCATCATCTTCTTCGCGACGATCATCGCCGTTACGAAGCCGCTCGGCATCTACATGGTCCGCGTGTTCGAGGGCGAGCGTCAACCGCTGCCGCGCCTCTTCGGCGGGCTCGAGCGCCTCTGTTACAGGCTATCTGGCGTCGACCCGAAGCGCGAGCAGACCTGGAAGGAGTACACCTTCGCGCTGCTGACCTTCAGCGCCATCGGCGTCGTCGTGACGTACCTCATCCAGCGCCTACAGGGCGTACTGCCGCTCAACCCGCAGCACTTCGGCGGCGTCGAGCCCGGGTCGGCCTTCAACACCGCGACGAGCTTCGTGACCAACACGAACTGGCAGGGCTACGCGGGCGAATCGACCATGAGCTACTTCTCGCAGATGGTCGGGCTCGCGTGGAACAACTTCACGTCGGCGGCGGCCGGCGTCTGCGTCGCGCTCGCGCTCGCGCGCGGCTTCACGCGGCGCCCCGGGCCCGATGGCGTCAAGACGCTGGGCAGCTTTTGGGTCGACCTCATCCGCGGCATCGTCTACGTGTTCCTGCCGCTCAGCCTCGTCATCGCGCTCGTGCTCGTTTCGCAGGGCGTGATCCAGAACCTGTCGCCCTACCTCGACGTCACGACGCTCGAAGGCGGCAAGCAGACGCTCGCGCTCGGCCCCGTCGCCTCGCAGGAGGCGATCAAACAACTCGGCACGAACGGCGGCGGGTTCTTCAACGCGAACGCCGCCCACCCGTTCGAGAACCCGACGCCGTTCACGAACTTCGTGTCGATGTTTCTGATCTTCGCGATCCCGTCGGCGCTCACGTACACATATGGACGCATGGCGCGCGACCAGCGCCACGGCTGGGCGCTTTGGGGCGCCATGGCGATCCTCTTCGTCGCCGGCATCGCCGTGTGCTACCCGGCCGAGGCCGGCGGCAACCCGGCGCTCGCGGGCCTCGCCGTCGACCAGGGCGCCGGAAACATGGAGGGCAAGGAGGCGCGCTTCGGCGTGTCGGCGTCGGCGCTCTACGCGACGATCACGACCGACGCCTCATGCGGCGCCGTCAACGCCATGCACGACAGCTTCACTCCCATCGGCGGCCTCGTGCCGCTCGCGAACATCCAACTCGGCGAGATGGTGTTCGGCGGTACGGGCGCGGGGCTGTACGCGATGTTGATCTACGTCGTGCTCACCGTGTTCATCGCCAGGCTCATGGTGGGTCGAACGCCCGAGTACCTGGGCAAGAAGATCGAGGGCCGCGAGATGAAGCTCGCGATGCTTTACATCCTCGTCTACCCGCTGATTGTCCTCGGGTTCACGGCGTGGAGCGCCGTCAAACCGTACGGGACCTCGTCGCTCAATAACACCGGGCCACACGGCCTCATGGAGATGCTCTATGCGTTCAGCAGCGCCGCCGGCAACAACGGCTCGGCCTACGCCGGCATCAGCGCCAACACGCCTTGGTACAACACGACGCTTGGCCTCACCATGCTCGTGGGCCGCTTCCTCATGATCGTGCCCGCGATGGGGATCGCCGGCGCGATGATTGGAAAGAAGGTGGTTCCACCGAGCGGCGGCACCTTCGCCACCAACGGCTCGACGTTCGCCGTGCTGCTCGTCGCCGTGATCGTCATCGTGGGCGCGCTGACCTTCTTCCCCGTGCTCTCGCTCGGCAACATCGTCGAGCACTTCGTGGCTCTCAAAGGAAAGGTCTACTAGCGATGTCTCGCTCCAACGCCCAGTCTCTCTCGCTCTTCGACGGCTCCATCATCAAGCGCGCGATCGGCGACTCCCTGCGAAAGCTCGCCCCCCGCCACGTCGCGAAGAATCCGGTCATGTTCGTCGTCGAGATCGGCAGCGTGCTCACGACGCTGATCTTCGTTCGTGACTTCTGGCACCGAACAAACGCGACGTCGCCGCTCTGGTTCACGGGCGCCGTGAGCCTCTGGCTCTGGTTCACCGTCGTGTTCGCGAACTTCGCCGAGGCCGTCGCCGAGGGCCGCGGCAAGGCGCAAGCCGACACTCTGCGGAAGATGCGCAAGGAGACGACCGCCCGTCGGCTCGTGGGCAGCAAAAACGACAGCAAGAACGGGGGCCCCCGGAGCGAGGAGACGGTTCCCTCCTCGGCGCTCCGCAAAGGCGACGTCGTCATCGTCGACGCGGGCCAGCTCGTGCCCGGCGACGGCGAGATCATTGAGGGCATCGCGTCGGTCGACGAATCGGCCATCACGGGCGAGTCGGCGCCCGTCATCCGCGAGAGCGGCGGCGATCGCTCGGCCGTCACCGGGGGCACGAAGGTCCTGTCCGATCGGATCCTCGTGCGCATCTCCGTCGATCCCGGGCAGTCGTTCGTCGATCGCATGATCACGCTCGTCGAGGGCGCCTCGCGCCAAAAGACGCCCAACGAGATCGCGCTGCACATCCTGCTGGTGGGGCTGACGCTCGTGTTCTTGTTCGCCTGCGTGACACTCGTGCCGCTCGCCGCCTATTCGACGATCGAGCTGTCCGCGACCGTCATCGTCGCGCTGCTCGTCTGCCTCATCCCGACGACGATCGGCGGCCTGCTGTCAGCGATCGGCATCGCGGGCATGGATCGTCTGCTGCAAAAGAACGTCATCGCGCTGAGCGGCCGCGCCGTCGAGGCCTCGGGCGACGTCGACACGCTCCTGCTCGACAAGACGGGCACGATCACGCACGGCAACCGCATGGCGACCGAGCTGCTGCCGCTGCCAGGCGTGCGCCTCGACGACCTCGCGCGCGCGGCACACCTGTCGAGTCAGGCCGACGAGACGCCCGAGGGGCGCTCGATCGTCACGCTCGTCGCCGACAAGCTGAACATCGCGGTCGGCCCGGCGAACGGGACGTTCGTGCCCTTCACGGCGCAGACGCGCATGAGCGGCGTCGACCTTCCGGGGATCTCGTTGCGCAAGGGCGCCGTCGACGCCGTCGTCGCGCACGCCGAGGCGCAGGGGGGCTTCGTGCCGCCAGAGCTCCGCGCGATCGCGAACCGAATCGGCGACTCGGGCGGCACGCCGCTGGCCGTGTGCGAGGGCGCGCGCGTGCTCGGCATCATCCACCTCAAGGACATCGTCAAGGCCGGCATCGCCGAGCGCTTCGCGCGCTTCCGCGCCATGGGCATCCGCACCGTCATGATCACGGGCGACAACCCGCGCACGGCGGCCGCGATCGCGAAGGAAGCCGGCGTCGACGACTTCCTCGCCGAAGCGACGCCCGAGGCGAAGATGCGCCTCATTAAAGAGGAGCAAGCGAAGGGCAAGCTCGTCGCCATGACGGGCGACGGCACCAACGACGCGCCCGCGCTCGCTCAAGCGGACGTCGGCGTCGCCATGAACAGCGGAACGCAGGCCGCGAAAGAGGCCGGCAACATGGTCGACCTCGACTCGAACCCGACGAAGCTCCTCGAGATCGTCGAGGTCGGCAAGCAACTGCTCATGACGCGCGGGACGCTCACGACGTTCTCGATCGCGAACGACGTCGCGAAGTACTTCGCCATCCTCCCGGCGCTGTTCATGGGCGTGTTCCCCGAGATCGCGCCGCTCAACGTGATGCACCTGGCCTCGCCCGAGAGCGCGATCCTGTCGGCCGTCATCTTCAATGCGATCATCATCGTCCTGCTCATTCCGCTCGCGCTGCGTGGCGTGAAGTACCGACCGCTCGGCGCCGAGGCGATCCTGCGCCGCTCGCTGCTCGTCTACGGCGTGGGCGGCCTCATCGCGCCGTTCGCTGGCATCAAGCTCATTGACCTGGCGCTCGAAGCGCTGCACCTCGTCTGATTGGAGACACCGTCATGCGCAGAGACATCCTCATCGCCTTTCGAATCACGTTGGTCACGCTCGTCCTCACGGGGATCATCTATCCCTTCGCCGTCACGGGCGTGTCGCAGGCGCTCTTCGATCACCGCGCCAACGCGAGCGTCGTGCATGACGAAACGGGCGCCGTCGTCGGCTCGCGGCTCATCGGGCAAGTGTTCACGAATCCGGGATACCTCCAGGGACGCCCGTCGGCGGCGGGCAGCGGCTATGACGCGACGGCCTCGTCCGGCTCGAACCTCGGGCCGACGTCGAAGAAGCTGCGCGATCGCGTCGTCGCCGAGATAGCCAGGCTGCAAGGGGAAAACCCAGACGCGCCGCTGCCGATCCCCGCCGAGCTGGTGACGACATCGGCGAGCGGCCTGGATCCCGAGGTGTCGCCGGCGGCGGCGCGGTGGCAAGTCGCGCGCATCGCGAAGGCGCGGCAGGTCTCGCCCGAGCGGATCGCCACCGTCATAGAAGGCCACGTCGACGGCCGCGACCTCGGCGTCTTCGGCGAGCCGCGCGTGAACGTGCTCGAGCTGAACCTCGCGCTCGACCGGCAATTCGGCAAGCCGCTGCGCGCGGGGCCCGCCGCCACGCGCTGAGCTGGTTGCAAGTTGCAGGAATGAGGGTGCGCCTCCCTGCACCTTGCACCGTTTTTCGGCGGCTTTTCCCGCGATCGAAGGAGAGCTGAACCGCGCGCGCCGGGGAAGGCGCCGTAAGTACCGGAGCCGATTGCCGGATCGCGATTTGTCACACGCGAAACATGCGGCGGCGCCTTACTCGGAGCGCGATGCGCACACCGCTCTCCGAAGCCCGAAAAGACAGCGCCCCGGCGGCCGACCCGCCCGACATTTTCCCGCGCGTCCCGGGACAGTCGCCGTCGCCCGAACCAGGGACGCCGGGCCTCGCGCAAAAGATTCGCCAGACGCTCGTCGGCAAGCCGCGCGACCTGCGCGACCGCCACCTCTTCCACGCGATCTCTTTGATCCCATTCCTCGCGTGGGTAGGCCTCGGCGCCGACGGGTTGTCCTCCTCGGCCTACGGTCCGGAGGAGGCGTTCAAGACGCTCGGCGCGCACACGTACCTCGCCGTCGCGCTCGCGCTCATGGCGGGACTCACCGTCTTCATCATCTCGGCCGGCTACCGCGGCATCATCGAAGCGTTCCCGCACGGCGGTGGCGGCTACGTCGTCGCGTCGAAGCTGCTCGGCCGCTCGGCGGGCGTCATCTCGGGCAGCGCGCTGCTCGTCGACTACGTCCTCACGATCACCGTGTCGATCGCGGCGGCAGGCGACGTCATCTTCAGCTTCCTGCCGCCCACGTTGGTGGGGCTGAAGCTGCCCCTGGAGATCGCGTTCATCTTGGGCCTCACGACGCTCAACATCCGCGGCGTGCGCGAATCGGCGATCGCGCTCGCGCCCATCTTCCTGATCTTCGTCATCAGCCACGTCATCGTCATCGTCGGGGGCGTCATCGCCCACGCGGGCGAGCTTCCGGCGACGACGCGCGCCGTGACGACGGGCTTCCACGATGGCGCGAAGACCCTCGGCATCGGCGGCATGCTGCTGCTTTTCGTCCACGCCTACTCGCTCGGCGGCGGCACGTACACCGGCATCGAGGCCGTCTCGAACGGCCTGCCCATCATGCGCGAGCCGCGCGTGCAAACGGCCAAGAGGACCATGCTCTACATGGCCGTGTCGCTCGCCTTCACGGCCGCCGGTCTGCTCGTCTGCTACCTGCTGTGGGACGTCTCTCCCGTGCCCGGCAAGACGCTCAACGCCGTGCTCGTCGAGAAGATGACAGCGCGCCTGCCCGGTGGCCAGGCGATGGCGATCATCACCCTATTTTCGGAGGGCATCCTGCTCGTCGTCGCGGCGCAGGCCGGTTTTCTCGACGGGCCGCGCGTGCTCGCCAACATGGCCGTCGACCACTGGGTGCCGCGGCGCTTCGCGGCGCTCTCGGATCGCCTCACGGCGCAAAACGGGATCGTCCTCATGGGCGCGGCTTCGCTCGGTGCGCTGCTCTACACGCACGGGGACGTCGGCAAGATCGTCGTCATGTACAGCATCAACGTGTTCCTCACGTTCTCGCTTTCGCTCTTCGCGATGACACGCAAGACGATCGCCGAGCGCCGCACGACGCCGGGGTGGATGCGCAAGTTGGCCGTGTTCCTGCTCGGCTTCGCGCTGTGCGCCGTCATCCTCGTCATCACCGTGTTCGAGAAATTCGGCGAGGGCGGCTGGCTCACGCTCGTCGTCACGGCGCTCGTCGTCGGCCTGTGCTTCATCATCCGCCGCCATTACCGCCAGGTGCGGTTCCGCCTCGCGGCGCTGTACCAGAACGTGCGCGATCTCGACGATGGCACGCACGCGCCCCTGCCCATCACGAACCCGAACGCGCCCACGGCCTGCATCCTCGTCGCGAGCTACGACGGCGTCGGGATCCACACGTTGCTCAATGTCTTCCGCTCGTTTCCCAACCACTTCAGGAACCTCGTCTTTGTTTCAGTCGGCGTCATCGACTCGGGCGGCTTCAAGGGCGCCGACTCCGTCGAGGCGCTCGAGCAAGCGACCGAAGCGAAGCTCAAGCGCTTCTGCTCACTGGCGGCGTCGCTCGAGCTGCCGTCGACCTACAAGGTCTCGATCGGGACCGACGCCGTCGAGGAGGCGGAGACGCTGTGCCGCCAGGTCATGGCCGAGTTCCCCGTCGTGACGTTCGTCGGCGGCAAGGTCATCTTCGCGCGCGAGACCTGGTACCAGCGCTTCCTCCACAACGAGACGGCGCTCGCGATCCAAAAGCGCCTGTACTGGATGGGCGCGACGATGGTCGTGCTGCCCGCCAAAGTGACCTAGCGGTGCCCTGACGCAACGGTCGGTCAGCGACCTCACGGCCGCCCGCGGCGGAGCGGCTCGCGCTCCCGCCGCAGGCCCGTCGCAGACCTACTTGTTCGGCTGCGGCGTCATCCGCAGGTAGGGCTTCACTTCTTTCCAGCCCTTCGGGAACTTCTGCTTCATGACCTCGGGGTCCTTGAGCGACGGCACGATGACGACGTCCTCGCCGTCCTTCCAGTCGACGGGCGTCGCCACCGAGTGGCTGTCCGTGAGCTGGAGCGAGTCGATGACGCGCAGGAGCTCGTCGAAGTTGCGGCCCGTGCTGGCCGGATAGGTGAGCATGAGGCGGATCTTCTTCTTGGGATCGATGACGAACACCGAGCGCACCGTCGCCGTGTTGTCGGCCTCCGGGTGGATCATGTCGTAGAGCATCGACACCTTGCGGTCACCGTCAGCGAAGATCGGGAAGTTCATCTTCGTCGACTGCGTCGTCTCGATGTCGCCGATCCAGTCGCGGTGGTGCGCGGCCGTGTCGACGGACAGCGCGATGATCTTGACGTTGCGCTTCTCGAACTCGCCCTTGAGCTTCGCCGCGCGCCCCAGCTCGGTCGTGCAGACGGGCGTGAAGTCGGCGGGGTGCGAAAAGAGGACGCCCCACTTGTCGCCCAGCCACTCGTGGAACTTGATCTTGCCCTCCGACGACTCCTGCTCGAAGTCCGGGGCGACGCTGCCGAGGTGAAGGCTCATTTGGATTCCTCCTTGGGGTTGGAGGCGGAGCCTACCCAATCACAACCCGTAGCGCTTCAGCTTTTCGTAAAGCGTCGACGACGCGATGCCCAGCAGGCGCGCCGCCTGAACCTTGTTCCCGCGCGTGAGCGCCAGCGTCTGGCGGATCGCGATGTGCTCGAGCGTCGCGAGCGTCTGGCCGCCGAGCGGCATGCGCTCGAGCGGCGAGCCCTGCCCCGCTGCAGGTGCGAAGCGCAGCACGCCTGACTCGAGCGTGCCCGCGTCGACGAAGGCGAGCGCATAGGCGAGCACGTTCTTGAGCTCGCGAACATTGCCAGGCCAGCGGTGCGCGCGCAGCGCCTCGTAGGTCGCCTCGGGCACGTGGACGTGGCCACGACCGAGATCGCCCAGCAGCTGCGGCACGAGCAGCGTCAGATCCTCGAGCCTGTCGCGCAGCGGCGGCAGGTTGACGACGGCGGCCGCGAGGCGGAAGTAGAGGTCCTGGCGGAACTGCTTGGCCTCGACGAGCCCGCCGAGGTCGCGGTTCGTCGCCGCGATGATGCGCACGTCGATGGTGCGGTCGCGCGTGCCGCCGACGCGGCGGACGGCGTGGCTGTCGAGCGCGCGTAGCAGGCGCGGCTGCAGGTCGAGCGGCAGCTCGCCGATCTCGTCGAGGAACAAGGTGCCGCCGCGGGCGCGCTCGAAGGCGCCCTCGTGCTCGGCGTGTGCGCCCGTGAAGGCGCCGCGCTCGTGCCCGAACAGCTCGCTCTCGACGAGGTTCGCGGGGACGGCGCCGCAGTCGAAGACGACGAACGGCGCCGAGGCGCGCGCGCTCGCGTCGTGGACGGCGTGGGCCGTGACGTCCTTGCCCGTGCCCGTCTCGCCCATGAGCGTGAGCGAGACGTCCGTTCGCGCGAGGCGCCGGAGCACGGAGAACACCTCGGCCATGGCAGACGACGTGGCCGCGATACGGCCGAATTTCTGGGCGCTCGGCGAGCCGGGCGCGTACGCGGGAACGGCGCTCATGCGCCTGGCACGGAGCTCGGGCAGCGGGCCCACGAGACCGGGCGGCAACGATGACCGAGCTATCGAGGCGATCTCCATGGAGAGCCTTGTATCAGCGGACATCGACGCACCCTGTGACGATTCCGCATCCATCTGGCCTCAGCAAAACCAAGTGGAAACGAGGCGCTTCGCTGGCTCTTCTTGTTGCAGGCCTGTCACCACGGGCGGCGCGTTGACCGGGCTATAAATCGCACGCCCGCGACGACTCCCGCGAAGTTGGCAGGGATGATAGAACGTCGTCGTCGCACCATGGCTCGCATCCTCGTCGTCGAAGACGAAAAAGACCTCCAGGAAGTGCTCGCGTACAACCTGCGCAAGGCGGGGCACGACCCGATCCTCGTCGGCCTCGGCCATGAGGCGCTCGAGCGCGTCGCGGCCGAGATGCCTGATCTCATCCTGCTCGATCTCATGCTGCCCGACATGCCCGGCACCGACGTCTGCCGCACGCTGAAGAGCAATCCGGCGACGCGCCACATCCCCGTCGTCATGTTGACGGCGAAGGGCGAGGAGATCGATCGCGTCGTCGGGTTCGAGCTCGGCGCCGACGACTATGTGCCGAAGCCGTACAGCATGCGTGAGCTGACGCTGCGCCTCGCGGCGATCCTCCGTCGGCGCGCGGCGCCCGCGGAGGGTCCGGGCCTCACCGTGTTCGGACGGTTGCGCGTCGATCGCGAGGGGCACCGCGTGTGGGTCGACAATCAGGAGGTCGCGCTCACGGCGCTCGAGCTGCGCCTCTTGTCGACGCTTTATGACAGGCGCGGGCGCGTGCAGTCGCGCGCCGTCTTGCTCGACGAGGTCTGGCGCATGAGCAGCGACGTCAACACGCGCACCGTCGACACGCACGTCAAACGGCTGCGCGAAAAGCTGGGCGAAGCGGGCGCGTACCTCGAAACCGTGCGCGGCGTGGGTTATCGGTTCACGGGGGGCCCGCCCGAAGACGCCACCTCTGGGACGACGCCCTCCGAGGACTGAGCCGCCGTGGCCCTCAGGCTCGACATCCGCGCCAAGCTGTTCGCGGCATCGCTCGGGCTCATCGCCGTGTCGGTGTTCGCCGCCGAGCTGTACCTGCGGCCCGCGATCGAGGCGAACGTGACCGAGCGAATACGCGCCGACCTGGGCGTGCGCCTCGCGCTCGTGCAGGAGGCGGCGACGGGGCCTGTCGATCTGCGGCCCGAGACTTGGGACGCGCTCGCCGACAGGCTCGGTGCGCGCGCGCAGGCCCGCGTGACCTTCATCGCCGGCGATGGGCGCGTCCTCGGCGACTCGGAGGTCGCGCTCGACGGCCTCGCGGGCCTCGAGAATCACCGGGACCGGCACGAGGTCGCCGAGGCGCTGTCGGGCCACGGGGGCGCGTCGACGCGTTGGAGCGCGACCGTTCACGATCGTCTGCTCTACGCCGCCGTGCCGCTCACCCTCCCCGACGGCACGCACGGCGCGGCCCGCCTCGCCGTGCCCCTCGCCGACGTCGACGCGGCGTTGCGAAACCTGCGACGACTGTTGCTCGTCGCGCTCGCCGTATCACTCGTCGTCGCGACCTTCATGTCGAGCGCCGCGGCGCACCTGCTCTCGGGCGCGCTCCGCCGCATGACCGAGGTCGCGCGCCGCATGTCGGCGGGCGACCTCCAAGCGCGCGCGCGGGTCACGGGCACCGACGAGGTCGCGCAGCTCGGCCGCGCTCTCGACGGCCTCGCGAGCGGCCTGTCGACGACGCTCACCGAGCTGCGTGGCGAGCGCGATCTCCTCGAGCGCATCCTCCAGTCGATGCGCGAGGGCGTGCTCGTGCTCGACGGCGATCGCCGCATCCTGCTCGTGAACGCCGCGCTTCGCAGCTCGCTGCTGCTCGGCGCCGTCGTCGAGGGCCTGGCGCCGCTCGAGATCGTGCGCAACGCCGACCTGCAGGAGATCCTCGACCGCGCCTTCGCCACGAACGAGGCCGCCTCGGGGGAGATCGAGACGAGCGGCCTCTCGCCGCGACGCCTGCTCGTCCACGCGAGCCCGCTGCCGCCGACCGAGGGCGAGCCGGGTGGTCTGCTCGCCGTGTTCGTCGACGTCACCGAGATCCGGCGCCTCGAGACGCTGCGCAAGGACTTCGTCGCGAACGTCTCGCACGAGCTACGCACGCCCGTGACCGCCGTGCGCTCCGCCGTCGAGACGCTGCGCCACACGCTCGAGAACGATCAAGCGGCGAGCGCCCGCTTCGTCGACATGATTGACCGCAACGCGCAGCGCCTCGGCACGCTCGTCGAGGATCTCCTCGATCTGTCGCGCATCGAATCCAAGGAGTACCGGCCCGACCTCCAGACGCTCGCGCTGCGGCCCGCCGCCGAGCAGGTCGTCGGCCTGCTGCGCGGCAAGCTCGAAGAGAAGCGTCAACGACTCGCGCTCGAGATCCCGGCCGACAGCCTGTCCGTCCGCGCTGACCGCAGAGCGCTCGAGCAGGTGCTCACGAACCTCGTCGAGAACGCCGTCAAATACTGCCCCGCCGAGTCTTCGATCACGGTGCGCGCGCGCCTCGACGGCAAGCACGCGCGCGTCGAGGTCGTCGACACGGGCCCCGGCGTCGAGCCGCGCCACCAGCCGCGCCTCTTCGAGCGTTTCTACCGCGTCGACGGCGGCCGCTCGCGCGACATGGGCGGCACGGGCCTCGGCCTGTCCATCGTCAAACACCTCGTCGAGGCGATGAGCGGCGTTGTTGGTGTCGAGAGCATTCCGGGGCGCGGAAGCACCTTCTGGTTCACCCTGCCCCTTGCGGAATCCACCTGAGGATCCATAACGTTACGGAGCTCAGGGCTTGTCACTCATTTGTCACAATGTCGTGGCACGGCTGTGGCATCGTGCCGGCTCCGCGCGCATGTCTGACTCGAAAAGAGCCCTTCGAAGAGCGGTTCAGGCCTGGTGCGGGGGCCGAGGCGAGGCGCCTCAGATTCTTCGCTCCTGCGACGCCTGCGGCGAAGAGCGTTGGGTCGCCCTCGACCGACGCGTGACCGCGCTCGAGCTCGACGCGCACCTCCCCAACGGCGGCCGCGCGGACGCCGTCTTGCGCGACGCCTCGGGACGCGCGCGGCTCGTCGTGCGGCTCGCCGACGGCAGCCGCTTGCCTCACCGCGCGACGGTCGCCGACGGCGCGCCGCTCGTCGAGCTGTCGGGCGCGGCGCTCGTCGCCGAGCCGCTGCGCTGGCGGCCCGTGCGGCAAAGCGGGCTGCCGCGCTGGAAGTGCCGGTGCGCGCGCGCGCGGCCGCTGCCCGTCGACGACGCGTTCTCGCTGCGCGTGATCGGCTGTCCGCTCGGGCTGCGCTGCGAAGAGAGCGCGAACGCTACGACGCCCGCCTTCGCCTCCGTCGTGCACGACTGCGCGCGCTGCCATTTCTTCGTCGGCATCGGGTACGCCGACGCCGAACGACGACGCGTGTCCTTGTACTGCTCGTTCGGCGCGACCGCGCGCCGACGCGTGGGCCCGGCGCCCGCACCGCGGCTCCCCTCTGTCGAAGCTCCGGCCGCCGCCGAGGCTTCGGCCGTCGCCGCAGTCGCCGGCGACTGATCGCTCGCCTAACGCCCTGACGTCGCCCGTCCGCGACGCCGAATCGTGGCTCGACTGTCACGCGTCCCTTCGCTCCGCTGACGCATGCTCCTCGAAAACAAGAGGAGAACGAATGTTCGATTTCGACGTACTCGGCATCAGCGAAGCTGACTCATCTCATGCGAACGAGGTGTTCGCGCTCGGCACCGTCCACCTGGGTGCGCGGCTCGCGGAGGTGCCGCGCGCGCCCGCCGTCGCGCTCGCGCCCGAGGTCAGTGTGGGCGGCGCGATCGAGGCGCTGCGACTGGCGAAGCGGACGTTCGCCGTCGTCGTGCGCCAACAGCGCCCCATCGGCATTGTCACGGATCACGATCTGCTGACGCCGCCCGACACGGGCCGCGAGCCTCGCGACCTGCCGCTCGTCACCGTCATGACGGCGTGCCGCGAACCGCTGCGCGCGACCGACACTGTCGGCGTCGCGTTGCGCCGAATGTGCGCCCTACGCCTGTGGCACCTGCCGCTCGTGAGCGGCGACGGCTTCTTGCTCGGCGCGATCGACATCGCCGACCTCACGCTGTGGCTGCGCGATCGGATGACGTTGCTCTCCGTCGACGCCGCCCTCGGCACGGGCTGGACGCCCGAGGTGGCCTCGCCATCAGGCGAAAGCTGAACCCGTGCGCGAGCTGCGGCTAAGCGAACCGGGCTTGTTCGTGCGCGAGCTCTTGCCACGCCCGCTCGGCTTTCTCGTCGCCCAGCTTCTGCGCGCAACGCGCCAGCCGCGAGTAGAGCAGACAGCGCTCGGCCGGCGAGAGCGCTTCTTCGCAGCGTCCCAGGATGCTGCGGCAGAGCTCGAGACACTCCTGCCACTCGCTCCGCTCGAGGTGAAGCTTCGCGTAGCTGTCCCAGACGCGAAATTGCTCCCGGCAGTGCAGCCACGCCGGCGCGAGCCGGATGTCTGGAAGCGACGCTGACCGCCGCAGGAGGCCGCGCACGCGCAGCACGAGCTCCTGCATGCTGAACGGTTTGCTGAGGTAGTCGTCGGCGCCCGCCGCGAGGCCTTTGATCCGCGCCTCTTCGCCCGCGCGCGCCGTGAGGAAGATGATCGGCACTCGCTTCGTGCGCGGCGCGGACCGCAAGCGCCGGCAAATCTCCAGGCCGTCGAGATCGGGCAGCATCTGGTCGAGCAGGATGAGGTCGGGGCAGCGGCGCGAGACCTCGACGAACGCGTCCTCGCCCGTCGTCGCGCCGACGACGTCGTAGCCACCCAGTCGAAACGTCTCTTGCAGTGTCGCGTTGATGTCCGCGTCGTCTTCCACGATGAGAACGCGGTACATGCGCGGAGGATAGTCGGCGTCCCCTGCGAAGCCGGTGACTCTTTGGTGACGCGCGCAGGCCGTCACACGACCGTCACACATGCGTCGCGTTTCACTCTTCCGTCACACGGACGTCATACATGAAACGCAGACGCAACACTTCACGGGAAGAACGCGTTTGCTGTTGTTGAGCGACGAAGCGAATTGCTATCCGTTAGCGGCGAAACGTTTCGTTACTCACTTTGACCTCGGAGGACAAACAAATGAATTGTCGGAAGACGACACTGATTGCGGGCGGCACTGCTGCGCTCGCCTGCGCGCTCGCGGGCTCGGCGCAGGCGCAGACGACGCCGAACTGCTCGGACGCCACGATGTTCCCCAACCCCATTTACCTCTCAGGCTCGAGCGCGTTCGAGCCGACGGCACAGGTCATGGGCGCCAAGCTCGCCGGCCTCACGGGCGACGCCAGGGCCACGCTCATCTACAAGTCGACGTCGTCGTGCGACGGCCCGAACTCGATTCGCGACAACACGACGCTCACGGGCACGGCCGACTACTTCATCGTCGATCCCGCCGACGCGACGAAGACGAAGAAGCTCACCTGTTCGCTCGACGCCGCCATCACGAAGTCGGACGTCGGCATCGCTGACATCTTCTACGAGAACTGCTCGGGCGGCGGCCTCACGTCGACGCTCTCGGACACCCAGGGCCCCATCCAGGCGATGATCTTCATCGTCCCCGAGGCCAACACGACGAGCACGAACCTGACGGCCGAAGAGGGTCAGGACATCTGGGGCTGCGGCATGGCCGGCAGCGTCGCGCCGTTCACTTCCGACGGCGACATCCAGCAGCGCAACAGCGGCTCGGGCACGCAGGGCGTCGTCGCGAAGGCGATCAACGTTCCGCCCGGCTCATTCAAGGGCAAGGCGAACGCGGGCGGCAGCGACATGGTGACGTCGATTACGACGGCCACCAACCTCGACAAGGCGATCGGCTTCCTCGCCGCCGACTCGTACGACACGAAGCGCGCCCTGCTCAACCCCCTGGCGTTCCGCGCGTTCGGGCAGACCAAGGCGTTCTTCGCCGATTCGGGCGCCGACACGTTCGACAAGAAGAACGTGCGCGACGGTCACTACGTCGTGTGGGGCCCGGAGCACTTCTTCGCCAAGATCGACGCGACCACGAAGGCGTTCACGAACGCGAACGCGGCGAAGTTCATCGGCTGGGTCAACGGCACGACGACGACCGCCGCCTTCAACTACGTTCGGGTCGAAGCGGAGGCGGGCGTCGTCCCGCTTTGCGCGATGAAGGTGAAGCGCACGAGCGACGGTGGCTTCCTCCAGCCGTACACGCCGCCCGCCGCTTGCGGTTGCTACTTCGAGTCTGTCGCCACGAAGACCGCATTGCCGCCGGGCTGCACGACGTGCGCGTCGGACGCCATCTGCGGTGCCAAGCACTGCCTCAACGGATTCTGCGAGTAAGGGAGCTTTGAAAAATGCTTAAGCACATGATGGCGATCAAGACAGGTCTCGTGGTTCTCGCGCTCACCGTGGGCGCGTGCAGCAGCTCTTCGAGCATGCCCAATGGGACGGGCGGCAGCGGCGGGCACGGCGGCAGCACGGCCGGCACGA
>JBBQJG010000068.1:0-20953 GCA_038325725.1 Polyangia bacterium
GGTCGCGCCCGCGCCCCCCGACGCGCCCGACGCGCCCGCGCCGCCGCGGCCCCCGCTGCCCGAGACGCCGGCCGTGCCCGACGTGCCTGCCCCGCCCGATATCCCCGCGCCGCCGGCGAGCGCGCTGCAGGCCTCGGGCCCCGGGCCCGGCGCCGTGAACGGCGTGTTGTCTAAACACGTGGGGCCGCCCGTGCCGCTCGCAACCTCGACGGAGATCGTCGCCTGCGTCGCGCTCACGGCCTGCACGGTGATCGTCAGGCCTCCGGCCGGATCGCTGAAGCTCTTGCCGACCCCGAGCGCGGCGTCGGCAAAGCCCGTGCGCCCCGTCGTCGCGGGCGTCATGTCGAGCAGGAACGTGTGCAGGCCGCGCTGCGTGCGCGAGCGTCGGTCGCCGCCGATGTGCACGAGCACCTCCGGCGTGAGCGCGGTCTTGTTGCCGAGCAAGCCGTCGAAGTCCTGCGGCGTGCGCAGCTCGACGTAGTAATGCGATAACGATTCGACGCTCGCGCCGCCGCCGCCCGCGGCGGGCCGGTTGTACATGCGCACCTTGGGCGCGGGGATCTTCAGGAACTGCAGGCCGTCGCAGCGCTGCTCGAGCGGCAGCAGCGTGAAGGTGCCGCTCGACGTGACGGTCACGCCGTTGCACCCGCCGAACCAGCCCTGGTAGTCCTTCTGCCAGGCGTTCATGTGACGGCACCCGCCGCCCATCGGGTCGAAGGGATCGCCGTACTCGCTCGCCGTGCAGGTGTTCGGATCGTCGGCGAAGGTCGCGCCCGCGGCACACGCCAACGACGACGAGTGCTGCATGCCGAAGTTGTGCCCGGGCTCTTGCACGAGCACCACGCAGCTCGTCGAGGCGTTGTACCAGGTGTCGCGCGAAGGCTTGTCGGGGCTGCCGACCGACGCGAGGCCCGTCCACGCGCAGGCAGATTGGCGGCTGCCGAAGTACCAGAGGTAGTGCTGGAACGTCCCGGGGATCATGCCCCGCAGATCGGTCGCGAGCTGGCTCGAGCCGCAGCCGTTCGTGAGCGTCGTGCGAATCGGGCCGAAGATCTGCGCCGTGACGTCTTGCGTGCCGTAGGAGTCGGAGACGTAGTAGTTGCGGATCGAGTCGGCGCCCGTGATGAGCCGGCCCGTGACAGCGTCGGCCGTCGTGTTGACGCCCGCGCCCATGTCGAGCAACACGAAGGCGAACGAGCGCGGCGGCTGCGGCGTCGGAGTCCGCAGCGGCGCCTGCACGAGCACCGTCTCGGGCGAGACGGCCTCGAGGTGTGTCACGCGCAGGCCCTCCTCGGGAGGTTGCGCGGGAAGGCCCCACACGCGCACCTCGACGCCCGGCTCGACGGTGGGCTCGTCGTCAAAGAGGAGCGGCAGGTCGAGCCCGGCCCGATCGCGCAGCGCCCAGTGCGTCTCGCTGCGGCCGTCGAGATCATCGGAGATGGTCGCGACGAGCTCGCCACGCAGCGCGCCGCTCGCCACATCGCTCACGGTTTCGTTGTCGTCGGCGTCGCGGCAGCCGCTTCCGCCGATCGACGAAACAAGAACGATGAACAGACCTGCCGGAACCCAAGGGGCCCGGCGCTGGGGTGCGGTGTCACGCATCCGGAAGTCCTCCCCCTGCAAGCCCAATGGCCACGATGAGCCACATTCGTTGCTCGGGTCAACCGGCGCTCGACGTTTCGTGTCTGGCCGCGTCGGGCGCGTATCCGGCAGGGCCGCGTCAGTGACAGAGATTGTCGCAGAGCGCGTCGGCGACGTTGCCGAGGCACGCGTCGACGGCGGCGAGGCACGACCCATCGGCGAGGCACTGCTCGCCGCACGCGCAGTTGACGTCGCCCTTGGCGCACGCCTGCGCCGTGCACGCCTCGAGCTCGTCGAAGGCCGCTTGCGCCGACGGCGTGCCCTTGCCGCGACACGCCTGCACGCACGCGTCGTCGGCGCAGTCGAACGCGCACAGACGCAGGCTCTGACACGTGCCCGCGACGGCGTCTGGCGACGCGGCGGTGTCACCCGTCATCGACGTGGCGGCGTCGTTCGACGGCGCCGCGGTCGAGCACCCGAGCGTCCCCATCGCCAGCAACGCGAGTCCGAGAGCGAGACGCATGGTCAGTCGAGCCCGAGCCGACGGTTCAACGCCGCGTAGTCGGCGCCCAGCGCGAAGTTGATCATCTCGGTGATCTCGGCATTGCCGGCGGCGGCGCGCTGGAGCTCTTCCGGGGTCTGCAGGGCCGCGGCCGAGAGGCGGCGATCGTTGCGCGCGATGTGCTCGAAGGCGCCGAGCACGTCCCCCGAGGCGACGAGCGAGGCGCGGTGCCCCGTGTGCGCGAGCGCCGTGCGCCACTTGTCGCTGTCGAAGACGCCGCCGTCCCGGAACGACAGCGCCGCTTGCTCGAACGCGCGGCGGTGCCGCCGCGGCAGCGCGCGCGCGATCTTCTGCGAGACGTCGTTGAGCTTGTCCTCGGGCAGCGCGCCGCGACCGTACTCAGGGAACACCGTGCGCACGCCCGCGGCGATGAGCAGGCCGAGATCCTTGGGCGGAACGCGCAGCGCCGCGTGCGTCGACGCGCGCAGGCGGCCGAGCTGGCGGCCGAGCTGCAGCGACGCCTCCTGACGAGGCAGCGCTCCGAACCCAGGCGGAACGAGCAGCGCCGGCGGCTGGCTCGCGTCGATCTCGACCTGCGTCGTCCCCGTGCGCACGACGTACGTCTCGAACGTGTCGCCCAAGCCCAGCAGTGCAGCGACGCGCAGCACGAGCGGGCGCCACGGATCCTCCGAGCGCGGACCGATGCGGTCGGCCTTCGTGACGCCCCAGTCCTCGAGGCTGAGGCCGTACAAGCGAGGGAGCACCTCGACCATCGACGCGAGCAGAGCCGTCGCGGGGTGGCGCTCGTCGGGGTGACGAACGACGGCCTCGAACTCGGCGGCCGTGAGCGCCCCCGCGGGCTGATCGGACCAACGCGCGCGCGCGTCGCGCACGGCGCGGCTCTCGCCGGCGTCGAGCGCGCCCAGCGCCGCGAGGGCCGCGACGGCGCGCCCCGCGCGGTGCAACTGGCCCGTGCGCTCGAACAAGCGGCGCAGCGCCCGCAACGAATCGATGCGCAGCGGCTCGACGTCGAGCAGCCCGAGGTGCTCGGTGATGGCCTCGGGGAGCCGCTGCGCGTCCTCGAGGACGCGCCCGAGCTCGGCGCGCGGCGCGATCACCTTGGGCGTCTCGGCGACGACGATGCGGAGCTCGTCGACGGCGCGTTGGGGCGACGCGAGCGGGCCGCTCCAGAGCGACGCGAGCCGCATGCGCCGCGCCGACGCGCGCGGATCGCCCTCGAGGAAACGCGCGAGCGCGCCCGCGAGGCGCGACGGCTCGTCGAGCTCCGTGAGGAGCGCGTCCAAGTGATCGAGCGCGGCGTCGCTGCGCGGATCGAGGAGCAGCGCCTGCTCGTACGCATCGGCCGCGCCCTCGGGATCCTCGGCGGCTGTCGCGAGGAGCTCGCCGAGCGCGAGCAGGTGTCCCACGCGCCCGACGCGATCGGGATCGGCCGCCGCGAGCCGGCGCAGCGTGAGCGCCGCGTTCGCGAAGTCGCGCCGCCGCGTGAGGCCACGCTCGAGCCCCATGAGCGCGCGGACATCGTCAGGCGAAGACAGCAACGCGTTTCGGTACGCGTCGACGGCGGCGGCCACGTCGCCGAGGTCCCGCTCGGCGAGCTCGCCGAGGCGCGCCCACGCGGCGCTCACGACGCGCGGATCCGGCGACGCCTCGATGACGCGGTGGAGTGAAATGACGGCCTCGGCGGGGCGACCGAGCTCGGCCTGAACCTCAGCGAGGCGGCCGAGCGCCTGCACCGACGTCGGATCGAGGGCGACGGCCTCGGCGAGCGCCGCGGCCGCATCGCTCGCGTCGCGCTCGCGCAGCAGCGCCGCGAGCGACAGCAGGCGATCGCGCCGCTGGGCGACCGTGCCCGTCGCCGCGCGCCGGCGCATGACCTGGGCGAGCCGCTCGGCGTCGGCGCGCGCGCGCAGGATCGTCTCGAGCGCCTGGAACTCGGCCTCGGCCTCGGGCTCGAGCGCGAGGACCTCCTCGAGGCACCGCGCCGCGAGCTGGTCGTCGCCCTCCCCCGCGCCGTCGGGGCCCGAGCCCGCGTGGGCGTACAGGCGCGCCGCGCGGCGGAAGGCGTCGGCGGCGCGCGTGCCCGCCTTCGTGAGCCGGCCGAGGCGCGCGAACAGCTCGGCCGCCGCGCGCGTCTCGCCCATCGCCTCGCGCAGGCGCCCGAGCGCGCGCACGGCGGGCAGGAACGTCGGGTCGGCGTCGATCGCGCGCTCGAAGTCGGCGTCGGCGCCGCGCAGATCGCCCGACGACAGGTGCGCGAGGCCCAGCTCCCACAGGAACACGGCGCGCGTCGTCCCGTCGGGCGCCGTCTCTGCGAGCTTGCGGCGCGCGAGCACGACGCGCGCCCAGTCTCCGCGCCGCGTGGCCTGTCGCTCGAACGTCATGAGCGCCGACACCGTCGGGCGCGCGTCGACGATCGCGCCCCACAGCGCGAGCGTCTCGCCCACGCGCGCCCCCGCGCGATCGCGCGCCGCGACGGCGCCGCGGAGGAGCGCCGCCTTGACTTCAGGCGCGCGCGCGAGCTCGGCGAGGCGCTCGAGCACGAGACCCGCCTCGCGATCGCGCCCGAGGCGGCGCAGGAACGACATCTCGGCCTCGAGGGCGACGACTTCGGTGGGCGCGGCGTCGAGCACGAGCACGACGACGGCGAGCGCCTCGTTCGGATCGGCGAGCCGCCACGCGAGATCGACGCCGCGACCAGGCGTCGTCTCTCCGCCGAGCCCGCGCACCGTGGACGAGCCCGGCGCGCTCGTCGTGAGCCGCCTGTGTTGGGTCGCCGCGACCTCGGCGGCGCGCCCGAGCAGCTGCGAGAGGCGCTCGTGCACGAGCTCGGCCGTCGTCGTGCCCGACGGCCGAGCGGCGCCCGCCGCCGCGAGCGCTTTTTCGATGGCGAGCAACGCCTCGCGCGGGCGCCGCAATTGCCACTCGAAGATCTCACTTTGGCGCCGGTACAGGGCCGCCTTGGCGGCGCCATCGTTGAGCAGCGGCGCGAGCGTGCCGAGCGCAACCGCGAGCTCTTCGCCGCGCCCGAGCCGCGCGAGGACGCGCACGTGCTCGGCGTGCGCGGCGACGTTCGTCGCATCGAAGGCGAGAGCGCGCGCGACGGCGGCGAGCGCGTCCTCGGCGCGCCCGAGGCCCCCGAGCGCGAGGCGCGCCGCCTCGACCTCGAGCGCGCTCGCGTGCGCGGCGTTCGTCTCGCAGGCCGCCGCGCGCGAGAGCACGCCCACGAGCGCTTCGACGTTTTTGCGGCGATCGTGCGCGCGCGCGAGCCCCGCGAGCGCGGGCCGGAACGTCGGCGCGAGCGCGAGCACCGCCTCGTAGGCGCGCAGCGCCTCGTCGTCGGCGGCCGCGCGCTCTTCGTAGATCGTCGCCGCGCGAAAGCGCCACGCGACGCGCGCGTCGTCGGCGAGGCCGGCGACCTCGGTGCCGAGCCTGAGCGCCGCCTCGGCCGCGACGAGCGCGTCGCCCGCCTTCTCGGCGGCGCGCAGCAGCGCGCGCAGCGCGACGGGCTTGCGCACACCCGAGCTCGCCCATTCGCCGTAAAGCGCGAGCGCGCGATCGGGATCGCCGAGCCGCTCTTCGTACAAGCGGCCCAAGCTCTCGAGCCGCAGGCTCCCCGCCTCGTCGATGACGGCGGGCGCCGCCCCGTCGTCGCCGGCAGGGACGCGCGCGGCCGCCTCGGCCTCGACGAGCCCGACCATCTCGTCCCAGCGTTCGAGGGCCGGGTACAGGCGCTCGAGGAGGTGGAGCGCGGGCGGATAGCCGGGCGCGGCCTCGAGCGCCCGGCGCGCGAGGCCCGCCGCCTGCGTCGGGTCGTGCAGCGCCGTCTCGGCGAGCTCTGCGGCGCGCAGCGCGAGCGCGGCGCGCTCGGCCGCGTCGCTCGCGGCGCCGACGGCGGCGACGGCGAGCGCGACCTGCGCGCGCGCGTCGCCCGTGCGCGCCGCGATCCGCTCGAGCGCCCGCGACGTCGCCGGATCGGCCGCGTGGCCCGACGCGCTCGCGCTGTTCCCGACGACCTGGCGCAGACGGGCGCCCGCCGCCTCGTGGTCGCCTTCGTGCCGCTCGGCGACGTACGCGGCGAGCCCGCGCAACGCCGCCGCCCAATCACCATCGCCCGTGAGCGCCGCCTGCTCGTCGAGCGCGGCGCGCGCGCGCGCCCAGCGCCCCGCGGCCAGATGATCCTCGGCCGCGAGCGCGAGCAGCCCCACGTCGTCGCCCGCCTCGGCCCGCGCGCCCTCGATGAGCTCGCCGGCGCGCTCGCCCGCGCCCAGGCGGTGCCGCGCGAGCCCCGCCGCCATGGCGAGCCACGGGGGACGCCCCGGCCCCGCCGGCAGCGCGTCGGCCTCGAGCACGAGCCCACGCAGCAGCTCCGCGTCCTTGCCGATGCGGGCGGCGACGCGCCGCAGGCCCGCGCGCGCGAGCGCCGCCGCGCCGTCGCCCGCGTCCTCGACCTCGTCGAGCGCGCGCCCGAAGAGCGCGAGCGCGTCGGTGAGGCGCGTCGGATCGGCCTCGGCGAGCTGGGCGAGCCGCGCCAGCAGCCGCGCGCTCTCTGACCGCGAGGCCGCGCCGGCGAGCTTGCGCTCGAGCACGGAACGCAGGAGCCCGACGTCGCCCGTACGGTCAGCGATCTCGTGCAGGGCCTCGAGCGCGCCCCGGTGCGAGGGCACGAGCGCGAGCGCCTCTTCGAGCGCGGCGCGCGCCGGCTCCGACGCGAGCAGCCCGTCCTCGAGCAGGTAGGCCTTCTCGACGAGCAGATCGGCGCGCTCGGCCGGCGACGCCGCCGCCTGGGCGTCGAGGTCGAGGAGATCGACGGCCGACCAGACGCTCCCCGCCTCGACGGCGTGGGCCCGCAGGGCGCCCAGAACGGGCCGGAAGATCGCCGACGCCGCCGCCGCTTTGGTGGCCGGCGTCGCGTTCGCGCCCATCGCCATCTGCAGGTGATCCGCCGCCGCGACGGCGTCGCCCACGCCGTCCTCGATCATGCGCGCCGCCGCGTAGCGCAACGCCGCCGCCGCGAGCCCCTCGCGCGACTCCGCCTCCTCGATCGTCGACAGCGCCTCGGCCTCCCACTGGGCCGGGGATCGCTCGACGCTGCGGCGCCCGTCGCCCGGGTGGACCGCGCCGGCCGCGACGCTCGGCTGCGTGATCTCGTCGGTGCGACCGAGCGGAATGGGAGTGGGCGTCAGGGAAGACATGGAGTTACGGGGTTCTGCGCGTGCGGGCAGCATATCCGAAAGCCCCCCGGGGAAGGCACGAGTTCCACGAGGGGCTCGGGTCCCCCTGGCCTGACACGACCCGCCCGATTCCTTCCGAAACGCCCGCCCCCTGGGGTTATGATGCGCGCCAGGCTCCCCTGATGGGCAAGATCATCGTCACCGGCAACGACCAGCGGCGCGAGTACGAGCTGGGGCCCATCAATACGCTCGGCCGCCACCCGGACAACACGCTGCAGATCCTCGATCGCATCGTGTCCAAGGAGCACGCGCAGATCATCCGCCAGCCCGACGGGCGGTTCCTGTTCCGCGACCTCGGCAGCCTCAACGGCTCGTTCCTGCGCGGCGAGCGCATGAGCGAGCACATCATGCTCGACGGCGACGAGATCATGCTCGGCTCGACGCGCCTGACGTATCAAGAGCGCTCGGCCGAGGACTCGCTCCTGCAGAAGGTCACGATCGCGCCGTCCGCGACGGAGTCGCTCATCCGCCAGAAGATCGCGGCCCCGCCCGCGACGCGCGAGTTCCTCCCCGAAAAAGAGATCTTCGACGTCGAGGTCCTGCGCCGCGACTACGAGAAGCTGCGCCTCGCGAACGAGCTCGGCCGCTCGATCGGCCTCGAGGTGAACCTCGACGTCCTGCTCGAGAAGATCATCATGAAGGCCTTCGAGCTGCTGCCGGCCGACCGCGGCGTCATCCTCCTCATGGAGGAGGGCGTGCCGAAGCCCAAGATTGCCAAGACCCGCGACGGCAAGAACGAGCAGATCGTCCTGTCGAAGTCGATCCTCAGCGAGGTCGTGCAGAACAAGGCGTCGGTGCTCTCGTCGGACGCGACGATGGACAGCCGCTTCTCGGCCGCGCACTCGGTCATCATGCAGGGCATCCGGTCGACGATGACGGTGCCGCTGCTCCATCACGACGAGCTGCTCGGCATCATGCACCTCGACTCGATGATCGCGACGAACGCCTTCACCGAGAAGGACCTGCAGATCTTCGGCGGCATCGCCAGCCAGGCGGCCGTCGCGATTCACAACTCGGAGCTCGCGCGCCGGATCGAGTACGAGGCGAAGACGCGCGCGCAGTTCCAGCGCCTGCTGTCGCCGAACCTCGTCGATCAGGTCGTCAAGGGCAAGCTGCAGCTCGAAAAGGGCGGCGCGCTGTCCGAGGTGACGCTGCTCTTCTCCGACATCCGCGGCTTCACATCGATGAGCGAGTCGCGCGCGCCGCAAGAGATCGTCCGCATGCTCAACGAGTACTTCGAGCTCATGGTGGACGTGATCTTCAAGTACGAGGGGACGCTCGACAAGTTCGTCGGCGACGAGATCATCGCGCTGTTCGGCGCGCCCGTCGCCATGGAGAGCGCCGAGGTCAAGGCCGTGCAGTGCGCGCTCGACATGATGCAGGTCCTGTCGGAGTTCAACCGTGTGCGCCTCGACGAAGGCCAGAACGAGATCAAGATCGGCATCGGCATCAACACGGGCATGGTCGTCACGGGCGCGATCGGCAGCTCGCGCGCGCTTCAGTACACGGCCATCGGCGACGCCATGAACACGACGGCGCGTCTGTGCAGCGTCGCGCAGCCCGGCCAGATCATCCTGTCCGAGGCGACCTTCAAGAAGGTGCAGCACGCGATCGCCGCGGTGCCGTTGCCCGACGTTCGCGTCAAGGGCAAGACCGACGAGCTCCGCATCTACAACGCCGTCGGCCTCCGCGTGCGCCCCGAAGTCGGCGAGCGCACGCGCCCCGCCTGACGAGCGCTCGCGCGTTCCGTCGTCTGCCGCGCGCTGTTTACGTTTGCGCGAATACTTCGACGTTCGCATGAAGTGATCGATCATCCAGGCCGACGATCGGGCAGCTGCGCGCACGCGCATTTGGGGTGCGACGATCTGCCGCACGACTTGTGTGGCGTGGAGTTGTCGCGGGCGCGAATGCATCGCGCGCGGAAAATAAGGCTCGTCAATCGTGGCCTCGTGCGTGCATTACGTAGGAACTCCGACACGCCCATACGTTTCACCCGTTATTCGCTCCGCATTCGATCGACAACGACCACGCGACAGCGACGACGACGATTGCCGAGGCCTCGAACGAACATCGTCCGAACGAACGATGTCGAGTACGGCGCAGCGCAAACGTAAAACGCCTAGCCAAACGCCAACACCAAGAGAGAGAGCCACTCATGATTTTAAAGACAGCCACAGCGTCAGTCGCCCGCGCGTGCGGGATCCTCACCCTCGTCGTAGCGGCGCTCGCGTCCGGCTGCGGTGGGTCGACGTCGAACCCCAAGACGGGGGCCGCCGGCACAGGAGGGACGATGGCCACGGCTGGGACCGGCGGGACGATGGCCACGGCTGGGACCGGTGGAATGCCGGCCGCGACCCTCGCCTCGATCACGGTGTCGCCCGCGATGCCGTCCATCTTGAAGGGCGCGACCCAGCAGTTCACCGCGATGGGTACGTATAGCGATCAGTCGACGAAGGATGTCTCGGGCACCGTGACCTGGGCCTCGGACACGGCGACGACCGCGACGATCTCGGCGGCAGGCCTCGCGAACGGCGTCGGCGCTGGCACTGCGACGATCTCCGCGACGAGCGGCGGCGTGACGGGCTCGACGACGCTGTCGGTGACGCTGACACCGCCGACCCTCGTCTCGATCGCCGTGGCCCCCACGACGGCTTCGATCGCGGTGGGCGCTACCCAGGCCTTCACGGCGACCGGCACCTATAGTGACCAGTCGACCAAGAACCTCACGGCGATGGCGACCTGGACCTCGGGCACGACGGCGACGGCGACGATCTCGGCGGCAGGCCTCGCGACTGCCGTCGCGGCGGGCACCTCGGCGATCTCGGCGGCGAGCGGTGGCATCACCGGCAGCGCCGCGCTCACGGTGACGCCGACGGCACCCACGCTCGTCTCGATCGCCGTGACGGCGGTGGCCTCGACGATCGCGGTGGGGACGACCTCGCAGCTGACGGCGACGGGCACCTACAGCGACAGCTCGAAGAAGGATCTCTCCGCGACGGCGACCTGGACCACGGCCACGGCGGCGGACGTCACCGTCTCGGCGGCGGGTCTCGCGACGGGCGTCGCGGGCGGGTCGTCGGTCATCACGGCGACGAGCGCCGGCATCAGCGGCACGACGACGATCACGGTGACCGCCGCCACCCTCATGTCGATCGCGGTGACGCCGGGGACGCCGTCGATCGCGACGGGCACGACGCAGCAGTTCGTCGCCACGGGCACGTTCAAAGACGCGACGACGAATGTCACGACGACCCAGGACGTCTCGGCCATGGCGACGTGGACGTCGGCCACGGTCGCGACAGCGACGATCTCGACCGCGGGCCTCGCGACGGCCAAGGCTGTCGGCACCTCGATCGTCACTGCGACGCTCAAGGGCATCTCGGGAACGGCGACACTCACCGTGACGATGGCCCCGCTCATGTCGATCGCCGTCTCGACGACGACGAATCCGGCGTCGATCGCGAAGGGCACGACGACGAAGTTCGTCGCCATCGGCACCTTCGCCGACACGACGACGCAGGACCTCTCGACGCAGGTCACGTGGACCTCGGGGACCCCGGCGACGGCCACGATCTCCGGCACGGCCCCCACGATCGGCGTCGCGACGGCGCTCGCCGTGGGCACGACGACGATCTCCGCCAAGCTGACCAACTCCGCTGGCACGGTCATCACCGGCACGGCGCCCCTGTCCGTGACCGACGCGACGCTCGTGTCGATCGCCGTGACGGCCGTGCTGCCCGTGAACGGCGCCCCGGCGAAGATCGCCAAGGGTACGAAGGTCCAGCTCATCGCGACGGGAACCTTCACGGACCTGAGTCACCAGGACCTCACGGCGACGGCCACCTGGTCTTCTGCGGCCGTCGCGGTCGCCACGGTCTCGAGCGCCGCGGGCTCGGCGGGGATCGTCACGGGCGTCGCGCCCGGCCCGAACAACGTACCGGCGACGTCGGTGATCACGGCAAAGTCGGGCACGATCATGGGCACGCTGACCGTCACCGTCACGGGTGAGACGCTCAACACGATCGTCGTGACTCCCGCGACGTTCACGATCGCGGCCGGCACGAAGAAGCAATACGTCGCCACGGGCCACTACACCGACGGCAGCCAGCAGTTCGTGACGGACGCCGCCACGTGGACCTCGGGAACTGTCGCCACGGCGACGATCTCGAACGTCGCCGGCTCGAGGGGCCTCGCGACCGGGAAGGCCATGGGGACGAGCCCCATCACGGCCGCGGTCGGCACGGTCACCAGCACCAACGTCGTGACGCTGACGGTGACCAAGGCCGTCCTCATGTCGATCTCGATCACCCCGGCGAACCCGGCGCTCCCGCTCGGTACGACGTTGGCGCTCAAGGCGGAGGGCATCTTCTCGGACACGACGAAGCAAGACATCACGGCCTTGGTGGCCTGGTCCTCGGCGACGCCGGCGAATGCGACGATCTCCAACGTCGCCGCGACGGCCGGCGTGGTCACACCCGTCAAGAAGGGCACGACCGACATCACGGCGACGTACACCATCGCGGCGGGCCAGACGGTCAGCACGACGGTCACGCTCACCGTCGTGGACGGCGCGCTCGTCTCGATCGCGATCACGTCGACGAAGTCGACCGCCGAGAAGGGCACGACCGTGCAATACACGGCGACGGGCACCTACACGGCGGGGCCGACCCAGAACATCACGACCCTGGTGACCTGGAAGTCGGACAAGCCCCTCGTGGCCACGATCTCGAACGCCGCGCCGTCGATCGGCCTCGCGTCGGCCGTCAGTACGGGCTCGGCGGTCATCTCCGCGACGCTGGGCGCGATCACCGACACCGCCACGTTGTTGGTCAACGACGGCGTCCTCAAGACGATCGCCGTGACGCCGGCGTCGCCGCAGATCGCCGCCGGGACGAGCCTACAATTCACCGCGATGGGCACCTATGAAGACGGCGCCACTCAGGACATCACGGACGACGTGACCTGGGCCTCCGACACCGCCGTCACGGCGACCGTCGACCCGAACGGCCTCGTCTCGGGCGTCAAGGGCGGCGCCAACAACACGCTCGCAACGGCGAAGATCTCGGCGACCCTCGACGCGATCGTCGGCAGCACGACGTTGTCGGTGAGCACCGCGACGCTCCTGTCGATCCTCCTCGACCCGCACCCGAGCTCCACGATCGCGAAGGGCACGACCGTGCAGTTCAAGGCCACGGGCGTCTTCAGCGACAACTCGCAGCAGGATCTCACCGACACGGCGACGTGGACCTCTTCGAACATCGCGACCGCGACCATCTCGAACGCGGCCGACTCGAACGGCCTCGTGTTCGGCAAGGCCGCCGGTGGTCCGGCGCAGATCACCGCGACCGTGGGCACAATCGTCAGCGGGATGATTCCTCTCACGGTGACGCCCGCCACCCTGTCGACGATCGTCATCACGACGAACCCGGCGTCGGCGACGGCGGCGGCGACGATCGCGAAGGGCGTGACCATCGACCTCATCGCGACGGGGACCTATAGCGACCAGACGACCCAGGTGATCACGGGCAACCCGACGGTCTGGGCGTCGGCGATGGCGACCACGGCCTCGGTCTCGAACGCCGGCGGCCAGCGCGGACACGTCACCGGCGCAGCCGTCGGGGGACCGGTCGACATCACCGCGACGAACGGGACGATCGTGGGTCACTTCATGGTCACCGTGACCGCGGCCGTCCCGGTCTCGATCGTCGTGACGCCCGCAAACTCGACGATCGCCAAGACCCACACGCAGCAACTCAAGGCCGTGGCGACGATGAGCGACGGCGCGACGAACGTCGACGTGACGACGACGGCGACGTGGACCTCCGCCGACCTTGCGGTCGCGACGGTCTCGGACGTGGCCGCCACGAAAGGCCTCGCCACGGGCGTCGCGGCGGGCGGGCCGACCGCGATCTCGGCCACCGTCGGCGCGGTCGTCGGCAAGACGAACCTGACCGTCACGAACTAGTCTAGGAACCCTCACTGCATAGCCGCGCCGTCCGGTCTCGACCGGCGGCGCGGCTTTTTTTGCGTCCAGCGGGTCGAGCGCGCGCTAGGTGGCGCGGGCCGCGCGGGCGGCGGCCCACGGGCCCAGCTCATCGAAAGGGGCGAGGCGCAGCATCAGCTCGTCGAGCGCGAAGGGCTTGGGGAGGATCTCGACGTCGCGAAGGCCGAGCTCGAACAGCTCGGAGCGAACGCGGAGCGGATCCTGGGCCGTCATGATCGCGGCAGGCACGCGGAAGGCGTTACGCGCCCAGCACGCGAGGTCCGCGCCATTACAACTCTCACCGAGATCGAAGTCCGTGAGCACGAAGCCAGGACGCTCCGCGGCGAGTATCCGAAGGGCCACATCGACGGCATGCGCGACGAGGCACCGATGCCCGCGCGCCTCGAGGAGACGCTTCACGGAACGAGCGAGCATCACGTCGTCATCCACGATCAGGATGGTCATTCGTCGGGCCTCCTTCAGCTTCGATGGGCGCGGGAGGAATCGGGTTGCACGACGCATGCCGCCGGCGTGACCCAGCCGACCGCGCACGAAGGCGCGCCCGACGCGACCCGCCCGCAAGAAAAATGGGCACGCGCGCTGCGCACTGTCCCCTTTTTGCTCAGCCCGCTCAGTCGGCACGACCGTTCGGCGCCCGGGCTCGTCATCGGTTGCAGGACACCATGTCCAACGACGTCGTGATGCCGTTGGTCGTGACCTCGCAATAGATCGATTCGATCTCGCCCTTGCACGTGAGCCCGAGCGCCAGCGTGTCGCGGCTGCTCTCGACGAAGGTCCGATACACGTGTGATTCGACGAGCACGCGCGGGCAAAGGAAGCGCAGCTCGTTCTCCCCGTAGTGCGTCTCGAGCTCCTGGCGCCCCGGCACGAGGTCGACGAAGCGATCGCCCGTCCGGAGGCGCACCTTGAGGCCGGCCTCCTGGAGCGGCTTCGGCAACGAGAGGTCGATCGTCGTCGTCCCCGGCACGCTCCGGTGCCGCCACGTCCGAAACGACAAGCCGGCGATCAGCCCCAGCACGAACACGACCGTCCAAAACTGGCGCATGGGCGGCGATTCTACCTGTCACCGCGCCCGCCAGTGTGGCTTGACCGATGGACGTCACGCTCGGGAACGTTCCGTAGGGCGTCGAGGGGTCTTCCCTTCGAGACCGCGCGACCTATCTTGGGGGTCATGAAGCTAGCCCCCGCCGTGACGTTTTCGATGTTGATGGTGTCTTCGTTGGTCGCCTCCGTCGCCCGCGCGGAAGATCGGCACGACGGGGACAAACACGAACGGCACGAACAGCGACAAGAGAGGCGCGAGGTTCGCGGCGAACAGCACCAGCAGGCGCGGCCCGAGGTCCGCCGCGAGGAGCACCTGCCGCCGCGCCCCGCGCCGCCCGTGTGGAAGGGCCACCCGCCGGGCGTCCATCCGGCGACCCCGCAGTATCACCCCGCCTACCACCCTCACAGCGTCCGAGTGCTCCGCCCGCGCGTCATGCACTACGGCGAGCACCCGTGGCGTCGTTGGGGCCATCCCGAGTTCGTGCGCCCCGTCTACTACTGGGAGTGGTCGCTCGTGCGCAATGTCTCGTGCATCGCCGAGGATTCCTACGGTGACCAGTACCCCGTGAGCGAGTCGGCGTTCTCGGGCTTCGGGCTCGTCAACATGACGGCCGTCGAGGACGACGCCCTCGACCGCTGCTACGACGAATCAGGCGGCGATCCGAATTGCTATCTGGCGACGTGCTCTCACTATTGAGCGGGCGCGGCGACTAGGAGTCGCTCGTGGGGGCCAGCAGCGTCTGCACCCACGCGTCGGTGAGCTTCTCTTGAACGGTGTTCTGGCGGAGGCGCGCCGCGAGGTTCTTCCAATCGACGAGATCCTGCGGCTGATCCTGGTTCGAGCACGAGAAGACGACCGTCTCTTTCCCGGTCACGGGGTCGACGTGCTTCTGCAGGCACTGCGCGCAGATCTCTTTCATCATGCATTGCATGGGTGAGTTGATCGACGCGATGGCGACGTGCCCCGGTTGGAAGTGCGGCTGGAGGACGCCGTGGCGCGCATCCTTCACGGCGGCCATCATGCGATCGCTGCCGATGGCGATGATGCGCGCGCACGACGGCAGCGGCACCTTCACCTCGCCGAGCGCGCCCGTCGCAAAAGCGAGCATCGCCTGCACGATGTTGCCGACGAACGCGCGGTCCTGCGGGCGCCGCGCCACGGGCGGCTCGCCCGCGTCGACGCTCCAGATGATCTGATCGGTCCCCGCCTCGATCTCTTCAATTTTGTAAATGTCCTCGCGGCGCCGGTAGCCCGCAAAGTAGAGGACCTTGTTGCCCTTCGCTCGCAGCGCTTTTGCGATGGAAAAGAGCACGGCGTTGCCGAGCCCGCCGCCGCACAGGACGACGGACTCGCCCGTCGGGATCTCCGTCGGCGCGCCCGTCGGGCCCAAGACGACGACGGGCTCGCCGGGCGCGAGCGTCGCGACCTGCCGCGAGCTGCCGCCCATTTCTAAAACGATGAGCGAGAGCAGACCCTTTTCCTTGTCGACCCACGCGCCCGTGAGCGCGAGGCCCTCCATGGCGAGGCGCGAGCCCTTCGCCGTCGCCGCGTGGGCCTCGTAGTCCTGCAGGCGAAAGAACTGCCCCGGCTCGAAGTTCCGCGCCGCCGCGGGCGCGTGCACGATGACGTCGACGATCGTCGGGGTCAGGCGATCGACGCGGACGACCGTCGCGCAGAGCTCGCCGTCGAGCTTCTTCGTGAACGCGGCCCAGCGATCATCGCGCGCCGTCTGCGTCGCGGCGTCGTCGTTGCGCTGCGCGCGGAGCTCGTCGGCGAACAGCGCGGCGACGTGCGGAGCGCCGTCCTTCGCCGACGCCATGGCGCGCACGACCGAGCCCGCGTACACGGGGTGGTTGTCGCCGTAGAACGAGACGGTGCGCCCCTCATGCAGGTACGACGTGAAGAAGCCCACCTCGCCCTCGTGCGGGAGGCGCAGCTGCAGGTGCCCATCCTCGGCGCGCACGGCGACGAACGGACGGAAGCTCTTCGTGCGCGGCTCGACCTGGAACGTGCCGGGGCGCTCGTGCTCGTACGTAATGTTGGGCTGCGTGCCGGCCGCCACGAAGAGGCTGCGCGCGGGCAGCGTCACGCGTTCTTTCGTATTTCTCCACTTCGTCGTGCCGTCGGCCTCGACGGTCTCTTCGTGCTTCTCGAACTCGACGGCCTCGAGCGCGCCGTTGACGTCGGGAACGCACGCGACGGGCGACAGCTTCTCGATGAAGCGCACGCCCTCCTCGTGGAACTTCGTGATCTCCTCGTGGTTGAGGCGATAAGCCGGGCTGTCCTTGAGCCCGCGGCGGTACACGAGCGAGACGCCGCCCCAGCCGTTGACGAGCGGCGAGAAGTCGGGCGCCTCGCCCGCGGCCGCGGCGCGCGCGCGTTCGGCGCGGATCGCGCGGCCGTGCTCGATGAACTCGCGCGCGACGGCCGTCTCCTCGGCGTCGTACGTCTTGAACGCCGCCGCTTCATCGCCGCCTTTGGCCACGACGAGCGCCTCCCAGCGCGAGAGGAACTTCTCGACCTGCACGGGGTAATAGGCCTGCGCCTCCGTCGTCGTGTCGATGCCCGTGAGGCCGCCGCCGATGACGAGCGCGGGCAGCCGCACCTGCAGGTTCGCGAGCGAATCCTTCTTGAAGCCGCCCGTGAGCTGCAGCGCCATCAAGAAGTCGGACGCCTTGCGCACGCCGCGGATGAGGTTGTTCTTGACGTCGATGATCGTGGGCTTGCCGGCGCCCGACGCGAGCGCGACGTGGTCGAAGCCCAACGCGAATGCGTCCTCGACGGACAGCGTTCCGCCGAAGCGCACGCCGCCGTACACGCGAAACGTCGCGCGGCGCGCGAGCGTCAGGTAGAGCGCCGTGAGGAAGTTCTTGTCCCAGCGGACGGTGATGCCGTATTCGGCGACGCCGCCGAAGCCCGCGAGCGGGCGCTCGTCGAGCGGCTGCGTCAGCTCGCTCCAGCTGCGGATGGCCTTGGGCGGCCAGACATCCGCGCCCAGCCAATCGGCGCGCAGCGGTTCAATCTTCAGGCCGTCGACGCCCGCGACGCCGAAGCCGTCGTTGAGCAGGTGCTGGCACAGCGTGTACCCCGCGGGCCCGAGCCCGACGACGAGCACGTTGCGCCCCCTGTACGGCATCGCGAACGGCCGCGCGCGGTTGATGGGATTCCAGCGCGTCAGCAGGCCGTAGATCTCGAAGCCCCACGGCAGCCCGAGCACGTCGGTGAGCACGCCGGTCTCGGCCTGCGGGATGTTGACGGGTTCCTGCTTCTGGAAGATGCAGCCCTTCATGCAGTCATTGCAGATGCGGTGGCCCGTGCCCGGCACCATGGGGTTGTCGATGACGATCATCGCGAGCGCCGCGATCGAATCGCCGCCTTTGCGCAGCACGTGCATCTCGCCGATCTTCTCGTCGAGCGGGCAGCCCGCGAGCGCGACGCCGAGCGGGTTCTTCTTCAGCGCGCCGTGTTTGTCGTGCATGCCCTTGCTGCACGAGTCCTTCTCGCGCTCGTGGCAGTACATGCAGTAGTCGGATTCGTTCGCGACCTCGCGCGGCGACATGCGCGTGTCGGTGAGCGCGAAGCCATCGCGTCGCCGCCGGTGCTCGGGCGGCCCGTCGGTGACGTTCGGCAGGCGCGCGTCGGGACGGCGCAGCGGCACGAGATCGTGGTGGTCGATCGGGTGCGGCACGAAGAACGACACCCAGCCTTTGACGGCCGTGCGGCCGGCCGGCGCGAAGCGATGCACGGCCGCCCAGCGCTCGAAGAGATCGAGCCGCTTTGTGACCTCTTCACCCGGCGCGCCCGCCTCTTCCTTCTCCTTCGCCTCGGTGGCGAGCAGCACGGCGAGCACCGTCGCGAACGTGAGCTCGTCGTCGCCCGTCACGATGAGCTCGGGGAACGTCGTCGCGCACAGCGCGCGCAGCTGCGTGCGCAGCGCCCCCGCGTCGTCCGCCGGCAGCGCCGTCTCGGGATACTTCTTGATGGCCCGCCGCGCGATGAACGCCTTCATGCGGAACACGACGTCCTCGCGCGCCGCGCGCGCGAGCAGCACCTTGTGCTCGCTCTCGACGCGAAACAGCCGCGCGACGAACAGACCCAGCGGCCGCGCGACGGCGATGAGCAGGTCCGACTCCTGCGGCGGCGTGAGCGTCTCCCCCGCTCGGTACGCCTCGAACTTCGCGGCGAGCGCTGGGTCCGCGTTCTTCAGCTCGTCGCGAAACCGCGCGTCCAGCTCGGCGAGCCGCGCCGGTTCGTAGAGATCGGCGTAACGAAACCCGTCGAGCCCGAGCGCGAAGTTGCGCTCGACGCTGTCTGGCGCCTTGCCTTTTCCTGCCGCGAACGCGAACCCTTCAAACATTGTTGCGCGACTTCATATCACCGAATCGCCCCCAAATCCCCGACCGCGCGGCGTCGCTCTTCGGTCGTTCTCGTGGTGAAGAGTGACCACCCGACGCCTCGCGCTGACCGCAACGGTGAGGTTGGCCGCGGTTTTCAAGCGGGGCACGGCCTTTGCTGTCCAAGGCGACACGCGAGCGTCCCCATCGGGGCCAAGCCCGTCACGTTCCAGAACGGCGAGACCTCGACGCCCGGGTTCACGTACGGCTACGCGCTCACCGTCGGAATCGAGATCGTGCTTCAGCGCAGCGTTTGCCTCGAGGGACGAACGCCGCCGCGCCTGCAGCTCGGCTTCAGCTTGTATCGGGCCACGAGCTACGACGACGCGACGGATTCGGGCGGACAGAAGATCTCGGGTCCGAGCGATCACGTCGGCATTGGGCTCGCCCTCGGATTCGAGTTTCCGCTTTGAGCCGCGCCGTTACGCGCTGATGTTGCAGAACGCCTGGTAGTCGATGAGCTCGATGTTCTCGGGCTTGATGCCGTCGCCGCAGGTCGGGCAGGTCGCGATGCGGTGACGCTTGAACTCGCGGAACTTGAGGTTGAGCGCGTCGAAGAACAGCGTGCGCTCCGACAGCGGCTTGCCGATGCCGAGCAGGATTTTGATCGCCTCGACGGTCTGCAGCGAACCGATCACGCCGCACAGCACGCCGAGCACGCCCGCCTCCTGGCACGACGGCGCCATGTCGGGCGGCGGCGGCTCGGGGAACTGGCAGCGGTAGCACCCCTGGCCGGGGATGAAAGAGGTCACTTGGCCCTCGAACCGATAGATGCTGCCGTGGACGATCGGCTTGCCGAGCTTGAGCGCGGCGTCGTTGAGCAGATAGCGCGTCGGGAAGTTATCCGCGCCGTCGACGATGAGGTCGTAGTCCTTGATGATGTCGAGGACGTTGCTCGAGTCGAGGCGCGTCTGGTGACCGATGACCTTGACGTCGGGGTTCAGCTTCGCGATGGCAATCTTCGCCGATTCGACCTTGGGCATACCGACCCGATCCGTCGAGTGCAGGATCTGCCGCTGGAGGTTCGACGCGTCGACGGTGTCGTCGTCGACGAAGCCCAGCGTGCCGACGCCCGCCGCCGCGAGGTAGAGCCCCGCCGGCGAACCAAGCCCCCCCGCGCCGAGGCACAGCACCTTCGACTTGAGCAGCTTGACCTGCCCCAGCTCACCCATCTCGGGCAGCATCGTGTGGCGCGCGTAGCGGAGCGATTGCTCCTGCGTCATGACGAACGGGCGATCGAAGTTCAGCCCTGCGCGCTTCCACGCCGCGAAGCCGCCCGCCATGGACTTGACGTTCGTGTAACCGAGGTCCTCGAGCGACTTCGCCGCGAGCGCCGAGCGCGTGCCGCCCGCGCAGTAAAGGACGATCTCCGCCGCGCGCTCCGGGACCTGGTCCTCGATGCGCTGCTCGAGGAAGCCGCGCGAGATCCAGCGCGCGCCCGGGATGAAGCCCTCGGTCCACTCGTCTTTTTCGCGCACGTCGATGAGGATGGGGCCGGCGCCGTTGCCGTCGCCCGACTTGCCCTTGGCGGCGTCGACGACCTTGCGGACGGACTCGACGTCCGTCTCACGAATCTGGGCCTTCACATCCTTGAGGAACTTTCCGAAGCTCATTCTGCTGACTCCTGAATCCGGCCGCTCGGCCGGAACTAGTAGATGTCACCCCGCGGGGTGCGGTGACAGAGGCGGCGCATTTTCGGGGCAACCTCGACCGCGATCAAGCGCGAGGCGCGCGCCTTCTCCAAGATAGGAGAAGATAGGAGGGG
The DNA here is from genome assembly GCA_038325725.1 of Polyangia bacterium. GTDB lineage: Bacteria > Myxococcota_A > Polyangia > Fen-1088 > Fen-1088 > DASZFV01. Next base: position 20,544 of record JBBQJG010000068.1, read on the forward strand.
ACAGGTTGGGGAAAGCTCGGGGCGGCGAGGCCGAGAAGGCGCGACGCATCACGCTGGGCTTCTGCGGTACCGCTGGCGTTCGGGGAGGGTTGCTCTATACTTTTCGCTGCTTTCACAAGGAGACGCGATGTCAGTCGGAGCCCTCGAGACCCACACGCACGAGACCCAGAACGCCCCCGCCGCGCAAGCCGAAGGTGCGGACGGCGAACAGCCGTTGGTGCTGCTCTCGGACAAGGCGGCGGAAAAGGTCCGCGAGATCCGCACCGAGGAGAACATCGAGGACGGCTACGCGCTCCGCCTCAAGGTTCAGGGCGGCGGCTGCTCCGGCTTCTCGTACGACCTCTACTTCGACCAGCCGCAGGAGACCGACCGCGGCTTCGACGTCAAAGGCGTCAAGCTCATCTGCGACG
>JBBQJG010000069.1:0-20877 GCA_038325725.1 Polyangia bacterium
CGACGGGCGCCGCGGGATCGGCGGCGGGCGGCACCGTCGGCACGGGCGGCGTGACCGGCGCGCCCGCGAACTACACGGGCAAACCGTACGGCGGCGCGCCCCAGCCGATCCCCGGCACGATCCAGATCGAGAGCTACGATACGGGCGGCTCGGGCGTCGCCTACAAAGCGTCCGGCAACGGACACGGTTCGCTTTGCGGCGTCACGCGCACCGACCTCATCGATCTCAACTGCACGGGACAGGCTGGTTCGCCGACGGACCAGACCCAGGGCACCTGCGCCAAGCTGACGGGCGACGCCTATCTCGGCTACATCGGCACGGGCGATTGGCTCAATTACACGGTGAACGTGATGGAGGCCGCCACCTACGCGATCTCGACCCACGTCGGCGTCGCGGGCGGCACGAAGCTGATGTTCACGTTCACGCCGACGGTAAAGACCGCCGCGCTGGCCCTCACGGGCACCTCGGGCTGCGGCGTCGAGTCGTACCACGTGTGGAACACCGAAAACATCGGGACGATCGCGCTCCAACCCGGCACGTACGTCATGCGGCTCGACTTCGTCGCCGCGGCGCTGAACATCGACTGGGTCGCCTTCACGAAGATGTAGGGCCGCGCCCGGAGGCGTCGTCTTCCGAAAGCGGAGGTTGGCGTCGAGGTCGCCACCCCGGTGGCGCGCCTCGCGATGAACGACCTCGCGCTCGACGTCGAAGACACCTACGGCGCGTCGGGGCCGACGAAGCCGAGCGAGAAAAGCAGCGCCTCTCGAACCTTCGTCATCGTCGCGCTCGGCAACGCCCCAACGAACGTTCGGAGCCCGGCCACCGGAACGGTCACGAGGTGGTGGAGGTTGATGGCTGAGGCTTGTTTGAGACCTGACTCGGAGCCGATGGCAACCTCGCTGGGGACTCCGCGGACGGTCGACGTGATGGGCGCGACGGTGACCGTGTGGAGACGCCCGATCATGTCTTGGCGCGTGAGAACCAGGACGAGACGCTTCTTGTCGGGTTTGGGGAACGAGAACATCCAGATCTCGCCGCGGTTCACTTCGGCCATGTCTGAGCTCCCATCATGGACTCGAATTCGGTCTCGGCGACGGGATGCCTCCGATAGCCGTCCTGGTCGCGGCGAATGGCCTCCTCGTATCTACGCTTGTCGACCCACATCCGCAGCGCCTCGTTGATGGCGGCCGCCCGCGTGAGCCCCGCGCGTTTCCGCTCGTGATCGACCACGGACAGCATGTCGTCCTGCAGGCGCACAGCGATCAACTTCGACATACACGGAGTATACATGGGACGGCATACAGGGTCCCGACACGGGAACGACCGTTCTCGACGCGGCGGCGAAACGGTTGCGAGGATTCGAGGCCGCGAAGGCGATGGACGCCCGCGGGGTGTCGAGCGACCCTTGCCGGGTGAACGACGTTCTGATCATCACGGGCGCAAGTCGTGGAATTGGCGCGGCTACGGCGCGCTTGGCGGGGCGCCGCGGTTATCGCGTGTGCGTCAACTACCTGCAGGACCGCGAGGCGGCCAAGGCGGTCGTTGATTCGATCGAGCGCGCCGGCGGGACGGCGATCGCGGTGGCGGCCGACGTCGCGAACGAGCAAGACGTGCAGCGGCTGTTCGAGACCTGCGACAAGACGCTGGGAACGTTGACGGGTCTCGTGAACAACGCGGGTGTCCTCGAACAACAGATGCGCGTCGACCGTATGGACGTCGACCGCCTGCGCAGGGTGTTCGCGACCAACGTGTTTGGGGCCTTCGCCTGTGCGCGCGAGGCGGTGCGACGGATGTCGACGACGAACGGCGTCGGGAGCGGCGGCGCGATCGTCAACGTCTCGTCCGCGGCGTCTCGCCTGGGCTCTGCTGGGGAGTACGTCGACTATGCCGCGTCGAAAGGCGCGGTCGATACGCTCACGATTGGCCTCGCCAAGGAGGTCGCCGAAGAGGGGATTCGGGTGAACGCGGTTCGTCCCGGGTTCATCTACACCGAGATGCACACGCGCGGCGGCGAGCCCGAGCGCGTGGACCGGGTCAAGGCGTCGGTGCCCATGAAACGCGGCGGCACGGTGGATGAAGTCGCGAACGCCATTCTTTGGCTTCTCTCGAAGGACGCCTCGTTCACGACGGGAAGCTTCATTGACGTCGCGGGAGGGCGATGATGTCCAACGGCCCTGAGAGGGTGGCGTCGATGAAGCTGGTCGGCGTCCCGCCCGAGGGCGCGGAGCTGATCTTCGTCGTCGGCGTCGGAATGCCCATGCAACAGCCGACGGGCGATTGGGTTTGTCCTGCGTTCACGCATGAACACGAAGAGGCGCGTCCGATCCACGGCCAGGACAGCCTCCAGGCGCTGTGCCTCGGGCTCTCCTTCATTCGGCGGCGGCTCGAGGACTTTCTCGCGAAGGGCGGCCGGCTGTTTCTCGACGAGGGGCGAGGCGAGATCTCTCGTGACGACCTCGTCTCGTGGTTCTCCCAAATCGGGTCGGCGGCCACCGGCTGAAGCGCCGGTTGGGCAGATGCAATTGGGCCGACGTACGGCCCCATTGCGTTGCGAGGATTCTTTCGCCTTAGGGCGCGAGCCAGGTGCCGTTGTTGTTCGTGCAGTTCGTCATGCCGGTCGCGGCGGAGGACGCGCTGTAGTACCAGAAGACCAGCGTCACGCCGGAGTTCATGCGCCTGCAGCCGCCGACCTTGCCGGTGGCGGTGCACTTGTTGGCGACATCCCACGTGCCGGTCGCCTGCGTGCACACGTCCATGGTGTGGGCGAGGTTGTTCGCGGGCACGTCGTAGTCGTCCGTGCAGATGCTCGCGATCGTCGTGTTGCAACTGGCGTTGAAGGTCAACGCGGCGGCGCTGTCCGACGGCGCGTCGGTGCTCGCCTCGCCGGCGACGTCGAGGGACGCATCGCCGCCGGCCTCTTTGGGAGCGTCGCTCGTCGTGTCCGTCGAGCCGTCGGCGCTCGCGGCCGCGTCGGATCCCGCGTCCGAGCCGGCCGAGCCGGTGGTGCCCGCGCCGCCGTCGCTGGCGATGGTACCGCCCGCGCCGGCGGTGCTGCCGCCTGAACCGGCGGTGCTGCCGCCCGAACCGGCGGTGCTGCCGCCTGAGCCGGCCGCGCTGCCGCCTGAGCCGGCGGTGCTGCCGCCCGAACCGGCGCCTCCATGCCCCGCCGCGTGCCCACCGCTTCCGGCCGTGCCGCCGCTGCCACCACCGCCGCAAGCTCCCACTTCGAAGACCAGGGCCAGGAAACCGAGTACCAGCGCGCGTTTCATCGTTGCTCCTTCATAGAGGGGTGGATGCGATCCGGGGGGCGCGTCATTTTCGTCGATTGCGTGGGTCCAGACAAGAATTCCCGGAAGTGCGGCGGTGATGTCAACTCGCGGAGATCAGCAGATCGCCTTATCGCCGGAACATTTACAGCTGTCGTTGCTGTCTCGGGAGACACGGCAATTTCGCGTTCGGACTCGACGGCGCGTTCAACCTCGCCGCGTGACCTCACAATCGGCAAACGTAAACAAGATTGCTCGATGAGCTGAGGGAGCACTTCGTTTACCCTGCGCTCGCTCGGCGCCGGCTCCTGGGGGGGGAGAATTTCTATGGGTGCGGAGCGGAGCCGACGTGCGTCCTCTGATCTTTCTTCCCAACCCCCTCGAGCCTCCATCTCGCGACCGATATGTCGCGGGCCTGCGGCCGAATTCCAGCCACGCGTCCGACCGGCGGACGCTCGCTCGCCGCGACGGATGTCGGTGTTCGATCAACCGGCGTATTCTTCAATCGGCCATCAAATGCCGGACCTCTTGTTATTCTTAGGTATGGGAACTGACGAACGCGGCCGGAGGGACAAATGAAGACCACGATGACCGCCATATTATTGATGTCCCTTCTTAGCGCAGGTGTTCCCTGCAGAATACTCGCTGCCGAAGGTGGCATTCGGGAAGTCAAACTAAGGGAAGCGGTTGAGGCAATTGTAGAAGAAGTCCCATTCATCGACGAACCCGCAAGCGACCTTATGGAAAATAAGAAGATGAAGGCTCTCTATCGACATCCGAAAGATGTCTTGCCGGCTGCGGAGAGACTCATTATTCAGACGCCTTCCCTGAGCAAGGTAGAAGTCAAAGTAGTGATGCTCGCTCTTCAGTGCGCGGCTCTCGATGAGTATCTTCCGTTTCTTGTGAGACTAGGCTCACGACCCAAAGGAGAAATCATCGAATGGGCTCTGTTCTATGGAGTGGCACCGGACATCGAATGGAGCAATCTCCTGGCGATTGAATATCGAAATGTCCGAGTCAGAACTGCTCTTTCCGATCTATTGAAATCACCTAATACAAACGCATCCCTTCGCGTGGCAATCCAATCCATTCTGAGTGGAAATATGGCGCAGTACCTCATCAAGGCAAAAGAGAAAGCAGTTTTGAGGTGTCCGGTCCTTCGGCGCGAATAGCACCGTCCGGCTCCGTTCTTTCGCCCTGGCACGTCGAATGATGACCTCACCCTGGCACTTCGAACCAAAACGTCGCGCCCTGCCCGGGCACGCTCTCGACGCCCAGACGCCCGCCGTGCGCTTCGATGATCGCGCGGCACAAATAGAGGCCTAGCCCCAACCCGCGCGTGTCGTCGTCAGTCCCACGAGCGCGCGCGAACCGGTCGAAGACGCGGCGTTGATTCTCCGCTGACAAGCCAGGCCCTCCGTCGCGCACTTCAACGCGCGCGTGCGCGCCCGTTCGCATCAGCGCGACTGAGATCGGCGCGGGCAGCGGGGCGTACTTCGCCGCGTTCTCGAGCAGGTTGAGCAACACTTGCAGCAACCGATCGGGGTCGAACGTCAGCATCACGGGCGCGCTGGGTAGGGCGCGCGCGATTTGGCGGACGTTGCCGCGTTCGAAGATGTCGATGGCTTCCTCGACGGTGGCGGCGAGGTCGGCGGGGCGGGGGCGGTGGGGGAGTTGGTTGGTGTCGGCGCTCGTGACGTCGAGGAGATCGTTGACGAGGCGGCCGAGGCGGCGGACCTGGGCGCGCGCGAAGGCGAGGTCGGACAGCGGGACGGGCTCGCCGGCGAGGGCCTTGCGCTCGGCGAGCTGCAACGTCATCGCGAGCGGACCGAGGCCGTTCTTGAGCTCGTGCGCCGCGGTGCCTAGCGCCGCAGTCGGATCGAATGCGTCGGCCCGCGCGACCTGGCGAGCGACCCGCGTCTTCGGCGCGCGTTTTGGGGGGGCCACCTTCGCTTTGGTTTTGGCGGTCGCTTTGAGCTTGGTCTTCGTGCGCCGGGGAGACGCCATCGTCATGCCCCCTCGAAGATCGTCGAGATGCCCTGGCCCACGCCGATGCACATCGACGCCAACCCGAGGCGCGCCTTGCGCCGCACCATCTCGTGCACGAGCGCCGTGACCAACCGCGCGCCCGAACACCCCAGCGGATGCCCGATCGCGATCGCGCCGCCGTTGACGTTGACGCGCGCGGGGTCCAACCCGAGCTCGCTCATGCACGGGATCGCCTGCGCCGCGAACGCCTCGTTGAGCTCGATCAAATCGAAGTCCTTCGCCGATCGCCCCGCGCGCGCGAGCGCTTTCTGCGTCGCGGGAATCGGCCCCGTGCCCATGAGCTTCGGCGCAACGCCGGCGACCGCCGTGACGACGACGCGCGCCATCGGCTCGCGCCCCAACCGCTTGCACCCTTCCTCCGACGCGAGCAGCACCGCGGCCGCGCCGTCGTTGATGCCCGACGAATTTCCCGCCGTCACCGTGCCGCGCTCTTTGCGAAACGCCGGCTTCAGCGCCGCGAGCTGCGCCGCCGTCACGTCGGGGCGCGGGTGCTCGTCGACCGCCACCTTCACGGGCGGGCCTTTTTTCTGCGCGATCTCGACGGCCACCAGCTCCGCCGCGAAGCGACCCGCCGCGTGCGCCGCGCCCCACCGACGTTGGCTCTCCAACGCGAACGCGTCCTGCGCTTCCCTCGTCACCCCAAACGTCTCGGCGACCAGCTCCGCCGTCTCGCCGAGCGCGTGCGTCCCGTACAGCTCTTCCATGCGCGCGTTGATGAAGCGCCACCCGAGCGTGCTGTCGAACGCCGTGACGTTCCCCCGCGCGAACCCTTCGCTCGCCTTGGCCATGACCAGCGGCGCGCGCGACATCGATTCGACGCCGCCCGCGACGATCAAATCTCCGTCGCCGACGGCGATTGCCCGCGCCCCGTCCGCCACCGCTTGCAGGCCCGAACCGCACAGCCGATTCACCGTCGCGCCCGCGACGCTCACGGGCAGCCCGGCCAGCAGCGCCGCCATGCGCGCGACGTTGCGGTTGTCCTCGCCGGCCTGGTTCGCGCATCCCATCAACACGTCGTCGATGCCCGCGGGGTCCGCCCCGACCCGCCGCACGAGCTCGCGGATGACAATCGCCGCCAGATCATCGGGCCGCACGCCGGCCAGCGCGCCCCCGTGACGGCCCACGGGCGTTCGCACGGCGTCGACGACGAACACGTCGCGGAGCGCTTTCGTCATGACCCCTGGATGTTATAGCTTCGGGCCGCGATGGCGAAGATCAACTCGAACTATCAGAAGCTCCAGGCCGGCTACCTCTTTCCCGAGATCGGCAAGCGCGTGCGCGCGTTCACCGAGAAGAATCCCGCGGCGAAGGTGATTCGCCTCGGCATCGGCGACGTCGTGCTGCCGCTGCCGCCCCCGATCGTCGACGCGATGAAGGCCGCCGCCGACGAGCTCGGGCGCCGCGAGACCTTCCGCGGCTACGGGCCCGAGCAGGGCTACGACTTCCTCCTCGAGGCCGTCGCCGCGCACTACGTGAGCCAGGGCGCCCCCGTCGCCGCCGACGAGGTCTTCGTCTCGGACGGGTCGAAGTGCGACACCGCCAACATCCAGGAGATCTTCGGACTCGACAACGTCGTCGCCGTGACCGACCCCGTGTACCCCGTCTACGTCGACAGCAGCGTCATGGGCGGCCGCACGGGCCCGGCCGACGCGAGCGGGAGATTCTCCGGGCTCGTCTACTTGCCGTGCACGGCGGAGAACAACTTCGACCCCGCGTTGCCCGCGACGCCCGTCGATCTCATTTACCTGTGCTCGCCCAACAACCCGACGGGCGCCGTCATGTCGCGCGCGTCGCTGGCGAAGTGGATCGCGTACGCGAAGGAGCACGAGGCGATCATTCTTTTCGATGCGGCCTACGAGGCGTTCATCACCGAGCCCGGGCAGGTGCACAGCATCTACGAGCTGCCGGGCGCGCGCGAGTGCGCCATCGAGTTTCGCAGCTTTTCGAAGACGGCCGGCTTCACGGGCACGCGGTGCGCGACGACGGTCGTGCCGAAGGACTTGGTCGCGCGCAACGACAAGGGCGAAAAGGTCGCGCTGCACGCGCTGTGGAACCGCCGGCAGACGACGAAGTTCAACGGCGTGAGCTATCCGATCCAGCGCGCCGCCGCCGCGACGTTCTCGCCGGCGGGCGCCAAGGCCGTCGCGCAGAACATCGCGCTGTACATGGACAACGCGCGCCACATCCGCGAGGGCCTCGCCGCCGCGGGGTACTCCGTCTACGGCGGCGTCAACGCGCCGTATATCTGGTTGAAGGTGCCGGGCGGCCTCACGTCGTGGCAGTTCTTCGACAAGCTGCTCGCCGAGGCGAACGTCGTCGGCACGCCGGGGTCCGGCTTCGGCAGCTGCGGCGAAGGCTACTTCCGCCTCTCCGCCTTCGGCCTGCGCGAGAACGTGCAAGAGGCGATCACGCGCATCAAAAACAAGCTCCCCGCCGCGTAGCCCCGCCCGGCGGGAGTAGACTCTCGCCCGTCATGCATCCCCGGTTCGCGGTCGCGGTCGTGGGGATCGGGTTGGTCGCGTGCGGGCGGCAGGATTTGGATTCGGCGGCCGTCGGCGACGACGCCGGCTCGGGCGCGACGACGGGCATCGGCGGATCGACGGGCGCCGACACGGCGACGAGCGCCGACGCCTCGATGAAGAAGCCTTGCACGTGGACCGGTTTCACGACGAAGGCGACGTACCCCACGGGCAGCGACCTCGACGGGATCGCGATCGCCGACTTCGACGGCGACGGCCGGCGCGATCTCGCGATCTCGAACTGGGGCGGCGCGAAGGGCTCGTTCGACGGGTCGGTGAGCGTGTTTCTCGCGAACGGCGCCGGCATCTTCGCGGCGCAATCGAAGGTTCCGACGGACCTTCAGCCCATGGCCCTCGGGGCGGGCGATCTCAACGGCGATGGACGCCCGGACCTCGTCGCCGTCAACAACCTCGGCGCGCTCGACGTCCTATTCAACAGCGCCGGGCGGTTCAAGCCGCTCGTCGTCACGAAGACGACGGTCTCCGCGACGGCGCTCGCGCTCGCCGACTTCGACGGCGATGGGCGCCTCGACGTCGTCGTCGCCGGCGACCTGCTCACCGTGGCCTTCGGAAAGGGCGACGGCACTTTCGGCGCGAGCGTCTCTTACATGACGGGGTCCATGCCGATGGCGATGAAGGTCGCCGACGTCGACGGCGATGGCCACCCGGATCTCGTCGTCACCAACGTGACCTTCCCCCCGGGCGCCGGGCTCCCCGTGACGTTGGGCGCGGGCAGCGTGAACGTCTTTCGCAACCTGGGCGCGGGCACCTTCGCGCCGCAGGTCACCTATCCCGCGGGCAACGGCACCAGCAACGTCGCCGTCGGCGATCTCGACGGCGACGGCCGTCCCGAGCTCCTCGCGACGAACACCGTCGACGGGACGCTCGGCGTGTTCGTCAACACGGGCAACGGCACGTTCGGTCCGCAGCGGACCTACGCGGACGGTTCCCCGCGCAACGGCGTCGACGTCGGCGGCGCGCTCGCGGTCGCCGATTTCAACGGCGACGGGAAGCTCGACGTCGTGTCGACGAGCTGGGACGCGACGGCCGTCGCCGGGAACCTCGTGGTCTTCTTGAACAGCGGCAAAGGCGACCTCGCGCCGGCGCGCCCCGTGCTCGGTCCGCTCGAGCCGGGCGCCCTCGCGACGGAGGACTTCGACGCCGACGGTCTCCCCGACCTCGCCGTCGCGAGCGCCAGAGGCACCATCAGCATCCTGCTCGACGACTGCCGCTGACCTACGGGCGGAGCTCGGCGGCGAAGACGTACGGGGCGGCGACACGTTTGCCGCGCAGGCGGGCGGGGCAGAAGCGGAACGTCTTGACCCAGTCGACGACGAGCGCGTCGACGTCGGTCTTCGTGCCCTCGACGAGCCCGGCTTCCTTGACGACGCCGTCGGCGTCGACGATCGCGCGGACCTTCACGCTGCCGCCCACCCATTTGTCTTCGGGGATGGCGTCGGCGAGCGATTCGCGCGAGACGATCTGCGGCCGTTCGTAGCCGCGCGTGACCAGCGTCGAAGGCGGGCTCTCGGCGACGAGCACGTCCTGCTCCGTGGGCGTGATTTTGAAATGGAACAGCTCGCGGTGACACGTGTGAAGGGCGTTGGCGCGGCTCGGGCGGAGCTTCAGCTCATTGGCGAGGTCCGATAAGATCGAATCCGACAAGACCTTGGGCCCCGAGATCGCCGTCAGCGGCGGGAAGCCGCTGTCCTCGGGACACCGCTCGAGCTCGACGGTGCCCTCGGTCCCGCTGGTCCACGCGGTCTCGGGGTAGTGGTACGGGGCCTTGACGGTCGGGCAATACAGGGCCGCCTGCATCGTCCCCGCGCACCCGACGCTCGCGATGCCAATCAGGGCGAGGGCGGCGCGTCGTCGAAGTTCATGCATCATCGGCCGGCAGGATAGGGCCGCGCGACCACGCCCAATGTTACGGTTTGGTGGCACGGGCACCTTCGGGGACGCCGGTTCATTTGCGACCGGCTGACGAATTCCGCGCTCGGCGCCGCGTTCGTGCACATGTTCGGGGGCGCGCGCCGGCGGCGATGTCCGCGGGCCTCGCGGCACGGAGGTTGCGTTTTGTTCTTGTCAGTGCTTGCCAGTTCTTGTCACAAGGAGGCCGTCATGAAGGGGAACTACGCCGCTGAATCGAAGATCAAGATTCACGCCTCGCCTTCGAAGGTGTGGGAGGCGATGACGACGCCCGCGCTCGTGAAGTCGTACTTGATGGGCGCCGACGTGAAGAGCGACTGGAAGATCGGCAGCCCGCTGACGTACACGGGCGAGTACCAGGGCAAGCCCTATGAAGAAAAGGGCGTGATTCAGAAGATCGAGCCGGGCAAGGTGTTGCAGGCGACGCACTTCAGCGCGTCGTCGGGCAAGGAAGACAAGCCCGAGAACTACGCGCTCGTCACGTGGGAGCTCACGCAGGTCGGTGATCAGACGATCGTCTCCGTCACCCAGGACAGCATCCCCACGAAGGAAGGCGTCGCCGCCAGCCAATCGAACTGGAGCGGTGTGCTCGCGGGGCTCAAGAAGACGACCGAAGGCAATCCGGATGGCAAACCCGAAGGGAAAAACAGCTGACATGGTTCCAGCAACGAATCTCCAGGTCGAGGCTTCGCACCGCCTTCTCACCGTGTGCGGAGCCACCGACATCGGCGCGCGCCGGCACCAAAATCAAGATGCGTTCGTCGTCGCCGACCTCGCGTCGGGAACCTTGAGCCAGCCGTGCATCCGCACCGACGTCGCGGTCACCAGCCCGGGCCTGCTGCTCGTCGTGTGCGACGGCATGGGCGGCGCGCCAGCCGGTGACGTCGCGGCGCGCGTCGCCACGGCCTTCATCAAGCGAGAGCTTCGCGTCGCGGGGCCACGGGTGGTCGACGCGCCGGGGCCGGCGCTCGAAAACGCCGTCGCGGGCGCCAACCAGGCGATCCTCGCCGAAGTGAAGGTCCATCCCGAGGACAAGGGCATGGGCACGACCTGCACGGCCGCCGTGTTCTCGACGGACCATCTCTCGATCGCGCAGGTCGGCGACTCGCGCGCGTACCTGCTGCGAGAGGGCCGCTTGCAGTTGCTGACGCAGGATCAAACGATGGTGTCGAAGATGGTCGAGACGGGCGCGCTCAAACCGGAGGAGGCGGCGAATCATCCGTATCGGCACGTGCTCTTCCAGGCGCTCGGCACCGAGGCGAAGGTTCACCCCGTCATCACCGACGTGCCGCTGCGCGAGGGCGACCGCGTGCTGCTGTGCTCGGACGGCCTGCACGGGCCCGTGCAGGACGACATCATCGCGGCGATCTTGCGGGCGCCGGGCGACGTCGCTCAGGCGGCGCGCGCGCTCATCACGGCGGCGCTCGCCGCGGGCGGCCCCGACAACGTCACCGTCGTCGTCGCGGATTGCGGCGCCATCGAGGACCGCCCCACGAAGGGCGCGTCACCGACGGCCGTGACGCAGCACTGACCCGGCCTCTTCGGGGGCGCGCGATCAGCGCAGATCCCAGCCGCACATGTTCGCGGGCCCGCCGCCCAACGGCGAGATCGTGATGGGGACGACCGGCCCCTTCGTCACTTCGAGCGTGAGCGGCGACGAGCGGCACGCGTTGGGGTCGGACTTGGCCGGCGCGCCCGGCGCCGTCGAGCGCGCGTCCACCGTCCACGGCCCGAGCGCGACGCTCACGCAGACCTTCTTCTGCCGCTTGAGCTCGGCGAGCTTCTTCGACTTGCCCTCGTGCTCGCCCCAGATCGAGATCGGATGCTGGCTCTTGAGGTCGTGGTCCTCGCCGCGCACGAAGCACAGCTGCCCGACGGGCGGCGCGGCCTGGGCGCTGCCGTCGGGGATGAAGACCACGCCCATGAGGCAGATCCCGACGAGCGACGCGAATCTCATGCGCCGACGTTACTGGAATCTTCCCACCTCTGCACGTCGCCCGCGAAGCGGGAAAAGGTCGGCACCGCAGGTGCGGGGAGAGCCTCTCTCCTGAGGCGGCCTAATTGACGTCGAGCCAGGTCAGGCGCGCTTCCTGCGCGGCGAAGTGGATGAACGCGTTCCACTCCGAGACGAAGAACCGCCCCGCGAAGCCGCCCGCGGGGACCTGTCGCACGCGCTCGGGATCGTCGTCGGCGCCGCAAAAATCGATTTGCACGGGCTTTTTCTCGAGCGTCGGGTGGCGCGGGTCGGCCTCGTCGACGACCAGGTAGACCAACCCGAGCAGCTCGAGCCGCGCGCCGCAGCGCCGCTCGCGCTCCGCCGTCGCGTCGCTGTGGAGATCTCCGATCCACACGTCGAGGATGAACTCGGCCCGCCGCGCCACCAGGTCCGACGAGAACGTGCGCAGCAGCGAGTCGTGAAGACCGTTGGGGAGATCCGCTTCCAGCTCGTCGATGTTCACGGGGGCCGAGTGTTCTTATCACCCCTCGGCCGGCTCCTCGCCCAAAGAAAAAGGGCGCGGCAACCAACGTCGCCGCGCCCCACCGGCTCCCCGCCGGGTCTCCCCGACGCTACTCGCAGGTCATCGTGATGGCGTTGACCGCCGCCGGGATCTCCTGGAGGTAGGTCGCGATGTCCGTCGCGTCGCTGTCCGTGAGGCCCGGGAACGGACGCATGGGCGAGCAGATCGTGCGTCCGGCCTCGTCCTTGCCCGTCTTGATGGCGGCGACGATCTGCGCGGGCGTCCACGTCTTGAGGCCCGTCGTGTCGGGCGTCAGGTTCGCGCTCTGGATCGCCTTGCTGATCGTCATCGTCGTCGCGGCGTCCGTCGCGGCGTCAGCCCCCGCGTCCGCGCCGCCGTCGGCGCCGCCATCGACCGGCACCGTGACGGTGGTGTTGAACGTCTTGCCGCCCTGGAACAGCTTCGCCATGTCGAGCATCGTCGGCACCGCCGCGCCGCCGTCGACCGTGGCGTTCACCGAGTGGCACGTCGAGCACATGAGCGCCGCGAGGTACCTGCCGTTAGATGCGCTGGGCACTCCCGCGTCCGTCGCGCCCGCGTCCGTCGCGCCGCCGTCCGTCGCGCCCGCGTCCGGGGCCGTCGCCGCAGGGTAGCTCGCGAGCGGGACCGCCGCCCACTGCGCCGCCGTCGGGCGCGTCGCGAACGTGCCCGTGGGCGCGGGCGCCGTGTGGACCACCGCCGCCAACGTGCGCAGGTAGGCGACGATCGCGCTCGCGTCTGCGTCCGTGAGGTTGGCGAACTGGTAGTACGGCATGTTCGAGAACAAGTACGCCGTGCCGCCGTCGGCGTTCGCGTGGTACATGCCCTTCGTGAACGCGTCCTTGACCTGCTGATCGGTCTGGTTCGCGATGCCCGTGTCGTCGGACGTGAGGTTCGCGCTCGCGAGGCAGCCCGTGCCCGTGTCCTTCGCGAAGCAGTCGACGCCCGACAGAAACTTGCTGTTGTCTGGCCCGCCGCCGCCCGCGAGCTGCGGCGTGTGGCAGCCCGCGCACCCGAGCACGCTTTTGACGAGGTACTGCCCGCGCTGCTCGCTCAGCGACAACACAGAACCGTCGGTGGCGTCGCCGGTCATGTCCTTGGGCGCGTCGACCGCCGCGTCGCCGCCGTCGCTGGTCGAGCCACCCGCGCCCGCATCGGTGCCGCCCGTGCCCGTCGTGCCCGCAGTGCTGCCGCCCGTGCCCGCGTCGCCCGTCGTGCCCGCCGTGCCGCCGGCGTGGCCGCCGCTGCCGGCCTTGCCGGCGTCGGGGTTACTCGAGCCGCTCGACCCGCACGCCGCGGAGAACGCCACCACACCACACAAGAGAAGCGAGAGCTCAAAACGACGCATGCGAGGCTCCTTGAACTTGATAATGGACGGAACCCAATCGTCGACTGGGCGCAGGGAAAATAACGTTTTTCACGGGAAAATCAACGAATGCGTCGTGCAAAGCGCGCCCGCGCAACGCCCTCGGGTTCATTGCCGATGTTCGTTGATGTTCGTTTACGTTCGTTTACGCGGGGCACGTTTCGTCGACGGTCCGTTCTCGGGGCCCCACCGAGCGAGGGCCTCCGGAAACCCCTCGTCGCCGAAGGCACGCGACCGACCGCTCGGGGGGAGACTCGAGCAGCGTCTTTGCCCTGCGCCTTGACTCTCCGCCCGACCCGCAGCATTCTCGCCCGCTGCCATGGCCGAAGAGAAAAAGACCGTAGCCAAAGCCAAGAAACCCGCTGCCGCCCCCAAGGCCGCCGCCGCGCCGAAAGCCGCGAAGGCCAAGGCCGCCAAGGGTGACGTCACCGCGCGCAGCAAGGCGACGCCCGCCGCCGCCGAGGGTGCGCGTTGCACCGTCGAGGGCTGCAAGCAGCCGCTCCGCGCCCACGCGATGTGCCGCAAGCACTACATGGGCTGGCGCCGCGGCGTCGTCGGGAAGGCGCACCGCTACAAGATTTGCAGCAAGGAAGCCTGCCGCAAGCCCCGCGAGTTCGGTGGCCTCTGCGCCGAGCACGCCGGCAAGGTCGCGCCCGCGGCTGACGCCCCGGCCGCCGCCTAGCTCGCGGCGGTCGTCGTGCAAAAGATCGTCATCCGCGGCGGCGCGCGCCTCGAAGGAGAGGTGCGCGTATCCGGCTCGAAGAACGCCGCGCTGCCGATCCTCGCCTCGTCGCTGCTCGCGGCCGGGCGATCGATCTACAGGAACGTGCCCGCGCTCGGCGACGTGCACACGATGGGCAAGCTGCTCGCGAAGCTGGGCGCGACGTACGTCGAGAAGCCCGCGGGCACGGCCCACGTCGACACGACGACCATCACCGAGCACGAGGCGCCGTACGATCTCGTCAAGACGATGCGCGCGTCGGTGCTAGTCCTCGGGCCGCTCGTCGCGCGCCACGGCCTCGCGCGCGTGTCGTTGCCGGGCGGCTGCGCGATCGGCGCGCGCCCCATCGACCAACACCTGAAGGGCCTCGCGGCCATGGGCGCGCGCATCGATCTCGAGCACGGCTACGTCACGGCGCGCGCGCGGCGGCTGCGCGGCGCGACGATCGTGTTCGACATGGTCACCGTGACGGGCACCGAGAACCTCATGATGGCGGCCGCGCTCGCCAAGGGCCGCACGGCGCTCGAGAATTCGGCGCGCGAGCCCGAGGTCGAAGAGCTCGCGCGCGTGCTGAACAAGATGGGCGCGAAGGTCCGCGGCGCGGGAACGTCGCTGATCACGATCGACGGCGTCGACGAGCTGCACCCCATCGAGCACAGCGTGATCCCCGATCGCATCGAGGCGGGCACGCTGCTCGTCGCGGGCGCCATCACGCGCGGGAACGTCCTGCTGCGCGATTGCTTGCCCGAGCACCTCGAGGCCGTCATCGCGAAGCTGCGCGCGGCGGGCGCCGAGGTCGTCGCCGACGGCGACGGCATCCGCGTGCGCGGCAAGAACGAGCTGCGGCCGACCGACATCTCGACGCAGCCGTTCCCCGGGTTCCCGACGGACATGCAGGCGCAGTTCATGGTGTTGATGACGCGCGCGCGCGGGCAGTCGGTGCTGTCCGAGACGATCTTCGAGAACCGCTACATGCACGTGCCGGAGCTTCAGCGCATGGGCGCCGACATCGTCGTCGACGGGCGCACGGCGATCGTGCGCGGTCCGACGAAGCTCGCGGGCACGACCGTCATGGCGACCGACCTGCGCGCGTCGGCGTCGCTCGTCCTCGCGGGCCTCATCGCCGAGGGCAAGACCGAGATCCTGCGCATCTATCACCTCGATCGCGGCTATGACCGGCTCGATCGCAAGCTGCGCGCGCTCGGCGCCGACGTGCGCCGCGCCAAGGGAGTCGCATGAAACCCAAAGTCGCGGCGAAGCGCGCGTCGAAGGTCGTTTCGCGTCCGCTCACGATCGCCATGCCGCGCGGGCGCATCCTCGACGAGGCGCTCGTGCTGTTCAAGCGCGCGGGCTACGACCTGTCGGCGGCCGAGAAGGCGCGCGCGGGGCGGCGGCTCATCATCCCGATCGAAGAGCATGCGTTGCGGATCCTCATCGTGCGCGACACCGACGTGCCGACGTTCGTCGAGCACGGCGCCGCCGACGTCGGCATCGCGGGCCGCGATGTCCTCGACGAGCAAAGCGGCGACCTGTACGAGCCGCTCGACCTCGGCCTCGCGCGGTGCCGGATGGTCGTCGCCGAGCCGCAGGATCGGCCCGTCGACGAAAATGCCCAGATGCACCTGCGCTACGCGACCAAGTTCCCCGAGATCACGCGCCGCCATCTTCAGTCGCGCGGGATGGTGGCAGAGATCATCAAGCTCTATGGCTCGATGGAGATCGCGCCGCTCGTGGGGCTCGCCGACCGCATCGTCGACATCGTGTCGTCGGGTGAGACGCTGCGCCAGCACCGCCTCGTCGAGGTCGAGACGATCATGAACGTCAGCGCGCGCCTGTGCGTGGGCCGCGCCGCCGCGAAGCTCTACGCCGACCGCGTCGACGAGCTCGTCGTGCGCCTGCGCGAAGCCGTCCGCGTCTCCGCGGCCGACTGATCTCTCCTCGCCCGGCGGGCAGAGCGAACTTCAGCTTTAACATCGTCGGCCTGGGCCCCGGCCTTGAGGCGATTTCACCCCGCGCACGGACCTGTCGATTCGACGGATGACCCGTGCGCCAGTCCGACCTCGCGTCTGCTCCCGCGGCCCCGCTGGAGGCCGCGCTCCCTCGCGGCACCGCGTTGGGGCGCTTCGTCGTGCTCGGCCTCGTCGGCCGCGGCGCCATGGGCGAGGTATACGGCGCGTACGATCCCGAGCTCGACCGAAAGATCGCGATCAAGCTCGTGCGCGCGCGCATCGATAGCGAAGGCGGCACCGCCGCGGGTCGCACGCGGCTCATGCGCGAGGCGCAGGCGACGGCGAAGATCTCGCACCCCAACGTCGTCGTCGTGTATGACGCGGGCACGTTCGGCGATCGCGTGTTCATCGCTATGGAGTTCGTCGAGGGCCACACCCTGCGCTATTGGCTGCTCGAGAGGGAGCGAACGTGGCACGAGGTGCTTGAGGCGTTCCTCGAGGCGGGCCGGGGGCTCGCGGCAGCGCACGAAAAGGAGCTTGTCCACCGCGACTTTAAGCCAGACAACGTCATGGTCTCCAGCACCGGCCAGGTTCGCGTCATGGACTTCGGCCTCGCGCGAATCG
The DNA here is from genome assembly GCA_038325725.1 of Polyangia bacterium. Taxonomy (GTDB): domain Bacteria; phylum Myxococcota_A; class Polyangia; order Fen-1088; family Fen-1088; genus DASZFV01. The sequence goes on from JBBQJG010000069.1 coordinate 16,922, forward strand.
CCGGCGGCGGCGGGACGTTGGGTTCCGAAGCGGACCTGAGCCTTCCCGTCGCCCCCCCGATCGGGGACGGCTCGGAGCTCGACCTCGAGGCGACGCCTCTTCTTGGACGCGAGGCCGTTGCCGGACCCGCGACATCGATGGCGACGATGACGTTCGCGTTCCGAGACAAGATCACGGCGACGGGCGCGTTGCTGGGAACGCCCGCATATATGTCACCGGAGCAATTCCAAGGATGGGCCGCCGATGCGCGTTCCGATCAGTTCAGCTTCTGCGTCGCGCTCTACGAGGGCGTCTACGGCGTGCGGCCGTTTTCGGGCCGAACGCTCGAGGAGCTCGCTCAAAACGTGGTCGAAGGGAAGCTTGCCGATACGGCGTCGCCAGGCCGGGTGCCGGCGTGGGTCCGCAAAACCCTCGAACGAGGGCTGCGCGCCAATCCCAACGAGCGCTTCCCGACGATGCAGGCGCTTCTTGCCGAGATCGCGAAGGCGCCTGGTGCGGGACGAGGTGGTTTTGCGAGCGGCGCCAGCGCCAAGCTCGCGGGCATCTGGGAGTCGCCCGTCGAGGGACACTCCGTAAGGACGCCGGAGAAGGATGCCATTCGCCAGGCTTTTCTCGGGACGGAGATGCCCTACGCCGCGGCGGCGTTCACGAGCGCGAGCGCGATCCTCGATAGGTTCGCCCAGCGATGGGCGGATCTCTACGTTGAGGTCTGCGAGGCGACGCATGTGCGCGGCGAGCAATCGGCCGAGGTGTTGGATCTGCGCATGGCCGTCCTCAACGACGGCCTCGACGATCTGAAGGCGCTGTGCCGTCTCTTTCGGGGGGCTTCGGTCGACGTTGTCGCGAACGCCGTCAAGGCGGCCTCGGCGCTCGGCACGCTCGAGCGCTGCCAGGATATCAAGCTCCTGCGCGCGATCGTACGGCCTCCGGAGGACGCTGTAACGCGGGCATATGTCGAGCAGCTCCGTTCTGGTCTCGTCGAAGTCCGCGCCCTCTCGCGGGTCGGTCGACTCTCCGACGCGTTGGAAGCCATAGCCCCGCTCGTCGAGAAAGCGCGAAGCGTTGGCTACGGACCGGTGCTCGCGGAGATCTTGCTCGTGCTCGCTACGGATCAATATGAGTCGGCGCGCATCGACGCCGCGCTCGTCACGTTCGAGGAGGCATTCTCCGCGGCCGAGCTGTCCCGGCACGAAGAGGTAGCGGTCGAGGCGGCCATCTGGATGTCCACGATTGCCGGGTATCGCCAAGCTCGGTTCGACCTCGGCAATGTGTGGGCTCGTTACGCAGAAACCCTGCTCCGCCGCATGGGAGGTCACGACCTCCTGTGGGGGGTGTACTTCGGAAGCCGCGCCGCCAGCTTGGAATTGGAAGGACGTCTCGCTGAAGCGGTGGAATGCTCGCATTTGGCCATCGCGAAGATCGAGAAAGCGCTCGGCTCCGATTCCCCGGAGCTCGCGGGCCCGTACGGCAACTTGGCCAACCATAAGGCCTTCGGCGACGACTTCGCGGGCGCTCTCGAGGCGAGCCGCCGCGCGATCTCGTACCTCGAACCTTCGCTGGGCGTCGATCATCCGCGGACGGCGTTGTTCCTCGGGAACAGCGGTCAATATCTCTATCGTCTCGGGCGCTTCGACGAAGCGATCGCAGCGGCCAAGAGCGCCCTCGCGACCTTCGAGCGCACGACCAATCCTCGCGGTTTTTTGGTGACACTCCCGCTCCGGACGTTGGGACTTTGTTACCTGGCCACGTCGCGCTGGGAGGAGGCGCTCGCGGTGCTCGAACAGGCGACCGCCATTCGCGAGGCGCTCGAAGAGATGCCGCTCCGCCTCGCTGAGGTTCACTTCGCCCTCGCGCGCGCCGTCGACGAAGCGCGCGGCGAGCGCGCGCGGGCCATCGGGCTCGCGCGCCGAGCCCGTCGTGAGTACTCCCGGGCGGCCGTCACGCCGATCATCGTGAAGGACATCGCAGAGCTCGACCGTTGGCTCGGGACGCATCCGGCGCCGCCAGCCGGAAGCGTTGGCGCGCCACACGGCCGACCGTTTAACCGTCGGGCCTTCCGAGGCTCCCGGAGACCTTCGACGAAGTAGGGCGACGACGCAAAGGTTCCGGAGCGACGCTAAGGCGCGCAGGTCAGGTCGGTCTGACAGGCGTTGCCAGGCGAGCAGTCGTTGCTGTCGGCGCAGGGAGTCGCCCGGCAGGCCGTGCCGTCGTCGCGGCAGAGGTAGGCGCCGCAGTCGCCCGGCGCGCCCGAGACGCAAATGCCGGCGCCGTCGCACAGGCTCGCCGCCGTGAAGGCCGTCGTGCCCATCGTGCACGAGGCGGCGAGGCAGACAGTGCCGCCCGCGTACTTCTGGCAGCCTTGCTTCGAGCCGTCGCATTTTCCGTTCTGGCCGCAGGTCACGGCGCCGTCGTCGGCGCAGAAGCCGCGCGAGCCCGCGCCCGCGGGCACGGCGTGGCATGAGCCCTCGCTGCCGGAGACGCCGCAGGACTCGCAGCCCTCGCAGCTCGGGGCGCCACAGCAGAAGCCGTCGACGCAGTTGCCGGTCACGCACTGGTGATCCGACGTGCACGCCGTCGCCTGCGCCAGCACGGCGACGCAGCTGCCGCCCGGGCCCGTGCAGTAGGCGCCCGACGCGCAGTCGCCATCGGTGGCGCACATCGTGTTGCACGCCTGCGCGCCGTCGCAGGCGTACGCGAGACAGGGTTGCGCCGAGACGCCGCACAATCCGCCGCCACACACGCCCGCCAACTTGAGCGTCGAGGTGCCCGCCATGCAGGACGCTGCTGAGCACGTCGTGCCGTTCGGGTACTTCGCGCATGCGCCGAGCGCGTCGCACGTGCCGTTCGTGCCGCACGAAGGCGCGTGCTGGTCCGCGCAATTGCCGCGCGGCTCGACGGCTCCCGCCGAGACGAGCGAGCAGACGCCGACCTTGCCGGCGAGGTTGCAGGCGTGGCACGTGCCGCACGCGGCGCGCGTTTGATCGCAGCAGACGCCGTCGACGCAGTTGCCCGAGAGGCACTGGTTGTCGGCGCCGCAGGCGAGCCCTTGGACGATCTTCGCGGCGCAGGAGACGCCCGCGCAGTAGTTCCCCGTCGCGCAGTCGAGGTCGCTCGTGCACGCCGCGAGGCAGGCCGAGATGCCGTCGCACAGATACGGCGCGCAGCTCGAGACCGTCGTGCCGCATGCGCCGCCGCCGCAGCTCCCCGCCGTCGTGAGCGTCGTCGAGAGGGCAGGGCACGTCGCCGGCGAGCAGGTCGTGCCATCGGCGTACTTCTGGCAGCCGCCCGCGCCGTCGCAGCGGGCGTTCGTGCCGCACGAGGCGGCGCCGCTGTTCGTGCACAGGCCTTTCGGATCGAGCGTGCCGGCGCCGACGGGGGCGCAGGTGCCGGCGTTGAGGCCGACGTTGCAGGCCTGGCACGAGCCGCAGGCGGCGCTGCCGCAGCAGACCCCGTCGACGCAGTGGGTGGTCGTGCACTGGTTGTTGGCCGTGCACGTCGCGCCGGTGCCGCCCTTCGCCGCGCACGAACCGCCAGTGCAGTAGTTGCCCGCGACGCAGTCGCCGTCGAGGGTGCACGTCGACTGGCAGGTGGCGGTGCCGCTGTTGCAAAGATAGGGCGCGCACGACTGCGTGGGGACGGAGCACGCGCCGCCGCTGCACGTGCCCGTCATCTTCAACGTCGACGTCGCGGCCGCGCAGCTCGCGGGGGCGCAGGTCGTGCCGCCGGCGTACTTCTGACAGCCGCCCGCGCCGTCGCACTTGCCGTTCTTCCCGCAGCTCGCCGCGCCGTCGTCGGCGCAGAAGCCCGCGGACGCGGCGCCGGCGACGCGCGGGGCGCACGTGCCCTCGCTGCCGCTGACGCCGCATGACTTGCAGCCGGCGCAGCTCGGGGTCCCGCAGCAGAAGCCGTCGATGCAGTTGCCCGTCGCGCACTGGTGATCGGCGGTGCACGCCGCC
>JBBQJG010000070.1:0-20682 GCA_038325725.1 Polyangia bacterium
GGTTCAGGTGGCGCGGGCATCGGCGGCGCGGGTTCCGGTGGCGCGGGCATCGGCGGCGCGGGCTCAGGCGGCGCGGGCATCGGCGGCGCAGGTTCAGGTGGCGCGGGCATCGGCGGCGCGGGTTCCGGTGGCGCCGGCATCGGCGGCGCGGGCACGGGTGGCGCGGGCTCAGGTGGCGCAGGAAGCGGCGGCGCGGGCGCGAGCGGCGGCAACGGCGGTGGTGGCGCCACGGGCGCCGACGCGGGCGTCGACGCTCCGACCGATGCTCCCGCGGATGTGACGCCCGAGGCGCCGCCGCCTCCGGCCTGCTACTCCGTGGCGTTCACTGTCCCCGTCGATCAGGCGACGTTCTTCGCGTCCGACGACAAGAACGGCAACATGTGCAGCGACGGCTTCCAGCACGACGTCAAGATCAACACGGGCGCGCCCAACGGCGCCGACGTGCAGCTCTTCGCGGGCGCGACGCTCGTTCAAACCGTGCAGGCCACGGGCGGCACGGCGACGTTCACGAACGTGACCCTTCCTACGGGCGCGACGAACCTCTCGATCCAATTCCCGTCGACGTCGCCCTGCGCCGACGCGACGACGAAGTCCAAGGTCACCGTCAATTGCTTGATCCCGACCTGCGCCATCACGAAGCCGATCATCAGCGGCACGCACCCGGCGCTCAACGGCGTCTCGGCGACGCTGGGCGGCGATCGCGTGAGCGCGACCGGTTCCCCCTACGAGGCCGCCTTCGAGGTCACGACCAACATCACCGACAACCAGATCGTGTCGCTCGACATCAACAACGTCACGACGCCCACGGTCGTCACGACGATCACGGCACACGCGGCGGGCGGCAAGGCGGTCTTTGCGGGCGTCGCGCTGCCTCCAGATGCCACCTACCAAGTTCAGGCACGCTGCACGGACGACGACGCCGTCGTCGGCATGTCGTCGAAGGGCATGTACACCGTCGACGCGACGGCACCCGACCTCACGATCTCGAGGCCGCAGTCTGGCGCCTTCATCGGCCCCGGTGGCCTCACGTCGGGCGCGTTCCCCGTGTGCGCGCAGACGACGTCGACCGACGCCATCAACCTGAGCCCCGCGCTCGGCACGCGCGCCGCAAACTACTGCCTCGTCACGAGCGGCTCGCCGATCTGCGTGCCGGCGACGGTCGTGGGCGCCGACACGTGCGCCAACCTGCCGTGCCCCGGCAACGCGCCTTTCGACATCACCGTGACGTTGACGGACACAGCGGGCAACCCGACGTCGAAGGTCATCAATGGCGTGACGTGCTCGTCGTCGACGCCGTCGGTGCAGATCGTTTCGCCGATCACGGACGCGCCGACGTTCAACGATTCGTCGCGCCACTTGCTCGCGGCGAACGCGCCGCAGCCGTTCCGCGATCAGAACGCGGGCGTCTCGGGCGCGCAGACGGACGTCGTCGCGTGCACGAGCCGCGCGGGCACGGCATCGCTGTTCACGGGCCACACGGTCGACACGTCGCTGACCGTGCTGAGCGCGGGTGCCGTGACGACGCCGGCGACGGCGCTCGATGGCTGCCCGTCGGGCCTCGGCTTCGTCGTGAAGTTCACGGGCGTCACGTTGCCCGAGAGCCTCGAGAACGCGATGACGGGCGTGCTCGCGTCGGCGACCCAGCTCCGCGTCGATCTCACGGACGCCTCTTCGACGACGGGCAGCAGCCCCGTGCTCGACGTCTGGGTGGATTCGATCTCGCCGACGGTGGCCATCACGTCGCCGACGTCGTTCTGCGGCAGCTTCCACCAGGCGTTCGCGACCTTCGACACGAGCATCGTGCTCGCGAGCGACACGGCGAACGTCACGCTGACGATCGCCGGCGCGAATTCCAGCCAGATCCTGTCGTCGCCGGTCTTTTCCGGGGGCTCAGACACGTTCACTTCTGTGTCCTTCGACGAAGGCCAGAGCAACCTCACGGGCGTCGCGACGGACGCCGCCGGCAACGCGACCGCGCTGCAGCCCGTGCCGTGCACCATCACGGCGGGAATGGCCCCCGTCGTCATCTTCACGGCGCCTGACTCGACCAAGCGGCTGTGCCCGTCGACGGGCGTCGCCGCGAACTGCGTCGACGACGCCAACGCGAGCATGGGAGGCTGGCAGGGCTCGCTCACCGTTCACGCCATCGTCGGCGGCTTGCCGATCACGACGGGCAACGTGACCTTCTCCACGGGAGGCGTCACGCTCGGCGTCGCGCCGCTCGACTCCAACGGCAACGCGACGCTGACCGGCGTGACGCTGCTCGACGGCGACGTCACGATCACGGCGCAGACCGACAACATCCCGGGCAACGGCGTGGGCACCGGAACGCTCACGATCGTCGTCGACCTGGGCGCGCCGGACGCGCCCACGCTCCTGAGCGCGGTCGTGGCGGATCGCCGGCAGACGTCGTTCCAGTTGGCGTGGAAGGCGCCCTCGGACAACGGGGCGCCGGTCGTCGGCTACCAAGTGCGCTACGCGAAGGTGAAGATCGACACGGCGGCGGTCTTCGACAATGCCGCCGTTTCAACGGCCGTGACCTACGGCGGCTCCCCGACGCCACCGACGGCGATGACGATTCCCGATGACGGCATCGAGGTGCGGGATCTCTACATCGAGAACGACTACTTCTTCGCCGTGGCGTCGGTGGACGCCGCCGGCAACCGGAGCGCGATCGCGTTCACCAATGCGGCGGTCAAGGCGACGTTCAATCGCAAACAGCTTGCCGGGTTCGCCGCAGGCGACTCGTTCGGCTTCGCGATCAACGGCGAAGGCGATCTCAACGGCGACGGGTTGGCCGACCTGCTCGTTGGTACGTTTGGCTCAGGGAAGGCCTACCTCTACTTCGGATCTCCCACGACGTTCCTACCCACTGGGCCCGCCTTGACGCCCGACGTGACGTTCACCGGCTCGGGCGCGAGCTTCGGCTCGGCCGTCTGCCAAATCGGAGACATCGACGGCGACACGTTCCCGGACATCGCGATCTCGGATCCGACCAACACGGCGAAGGTCTACATTTTCAAGGGCCGAGCGGTTTGGCCCCCGAATCTGAATCTCGCGGACACGGACGCCGACTACGTCATAACCGGAGGGGCCGGTCAGGCCTTCGGCTCCTCCCTCGCTCGCCTGGGCGACTTCGACGACGACGTGGACCACATCGACGATCTCGCAATTGGTGCGAGAAACACGAACACGTTTGTCGGCAAAGTCGTCATCATTCCCGGCAAGAAGACGGGCTTCGCGAGCCTGACGCCGGACGCGACGAATTCGCTCACGATCAACGGTGACGCGTCGTTGGGGCGGCCCTTCTTCGGGAACGCGATCGTTGGACTCGGGCACTACTACAACACGACCGGCGGGACGACCTTGATCGTTGGCGCTCCCGGCACGGCCTCGAGCGCTACCGCCAATATGGGACGCGTCTACGCTTTTCACGGCCAGAGCGGGCCGGGCGTCATCGCGGCGACGACTGCCGATCACATAATCACCGGACCGCAGAGCGGAACACAGATCGGCACCTTCGTATCCAACCTCGGCCCGATCATCGGACTGTTCCCGAACGTGGGCGTCGGGAACCCGCTCGACAACATCGACTTCCCGACGATGCACGGAACGGGCTTCATCGAATCAGGCACCCCGACGACAGGGCCCTTTGTCGATCGAATCACGATGTCCCACACCGGCGCGGGATTGGTCGGTCCGGTGGTCCTCGGCGGCGGTCTATCCGGGCAGAACGTCAAGCTCTCCCTGATCGGAAACGCGACGCCGGACATCTTGCTGACCGCCCAGAACGGAGTCGTCATGACGATCCAGGACGGCGCGACTTTGCCCGCCCCGCCGGCTTCCGTCGAGATGACGGCGACGGCTCAGGTCACCATCCCCCTCCCGACGGGCTGGAACCTGGGGACCAACGGCGGCTCGCTGATTCCCGACATCAACGGAGACGCCCACCCCGACTTCGCGATTCGGCAGGTAAACGCGCCCTTCGCAGTTGCTGTTTATTGGTAGGGCTGTTGGGAGTCTTGTTTGCTGGGTGGCGCGTCGGTTCGACGTGCCGACCCTGGACTATGCGTAATCGTCTTGGCCACTATCGGAGTTCGTGTTGACGGGAAGATTTGGGGGAGGGTTGCGGTCGTTTCTCGCGGTCATCATGCCACTCGCGGCGGTGCTGGGAGGTAGCAGCTCGTCGCCGTCGTCGCACGGAAGTGTCGACGTCCGCCGTGACGGTTCTGCGGACATCGTCCATGACGGCCAGACGGACCCGGCGATAGATGGCAACGCGGTCGGCGACTCTACTACCAGCCGTCCGAACGGAATGCGAAGTTGGTACCAATAGTCGGATGTGTGGACTGGACGGAGAACCTCGGGACCGACGAGGCGTCCATTCGGGTCTTTGGGCTCGACGGCTATCGAAGTGCGGTCGGAGAGCAGGACGTTTCCATGCTCTCCGCGATTTCTCTCGGAGCGGCGGTGCAGGGCGGGCGTGATGCCGTCGCGCAGTTCGAGTCGATCTCGATCGCGGCCGATGCGCGGATCGACAATCTCGACGAACTGAAAGCAGAGTTGGGCGCAAGACCCGCGGAATCGGCCGCCCGGATTCTAATCCGGGCGTACCTGAAGTGGGGAGACCTCTTTCCCGATCGGCTCGTTGGCGACTTTGCATTAATTCTTTGGGACGCGAGACAACGCAGGATTCTCGCGACGAGGGACCCGTTTGGCGTTCGCCCCCTGTTCTACCGAACGACGAAGCGGGGGTGCTGCTTCGCGAGCCATACGACCAATCTCATCAGCACGCTCTCGGAGCAAGCAGACCTAGACGACGGGATGGTCGTCGAATACCTGCTGTGGAGATTCAAGACCCAGGAAGCGACCTTCTTTCGCGAAATCCGCGAAGTTCGCGCCGGTCACGTCCTGACCATGACCGCGGTCGACCGGAAGACCACGCGCTATTGGTTTCCTCCGGCGCCGCGCCTCGATCTGGAGGGCAGGTCACGCGATGAGGTCTTCGAGGAGCTTCGGTCGGTCTTCCGCAAGTCGGTTCTGCGCAGGATTCGGTCGGAAAACCCGGTCGTCATTCATGTCAGTGGGGGACTGGACTCGCCGTCTATTGCGACCGCGGCGGACGGATTGCTATTGGCCGGGCATCAAGTGGCGCCAGGGCTCGTGGGCGCCTCCGCGGTCTATCCCGGCCTAGAAGGCGACGAGAGTCGACTCATCGATACAGTCGCTCGACACATCCATTTCCCTGTCGAACGCTGGGACGGTACTCGCTCCAACCCGATCGATATCGTCGCGCCGGCGCGCGAAGCGCCTGGTTCGCGGATGACGACGACCTCCGGTACGGAAGGGGACATCGAGATCGCTCAGCGGCACAACGCCACCGTCATACTGTCCGGGATAGCTGGCGACGACTTGATGGCCGTGTTCGGATTCACGAGGGATCTGCTGTCTCGCGGTGCGTGGCGAGGAGCATGGGGATCGATCAGCCCCCCGGGGGCAGGGGTGAGGACGGTGTTGGGGCGAGTGCGGATGGTGGCGGCACAGTTTCTGCCGACCAGCGTCCAGCGGTTTCGGGCGAGAACGACCGCCGACGTGCCCGAGTGGCTCTCGCCACAGTTCCATCGGCTGTCTCGGGAAATCGCCACGGACGATGCCACCGACTTCCGGTTCTCTTCGCACGTTCGTCGAAACATTTGGAAGCGCTTGACGGGACCGCAGGGCCGCCGCTCGATCGGATCGATGCAGGCCAAAGCGATGCCGCTCGGCAAGGAGTACCGGTACCCTTTTCTGGACCGAGAGCTCGTCGACTTCGTCTTCAGCATCCCGGCGACCTGCCTTCCCGGACCGGTCAAGTACGCTCGGATCCATCGAGAGGCGTTTCGCTCCATGCTGCCTCCCGAAATTGTCGACAATCTGGTGAAAGCCGAGCTGACGCCGGTCGTCAAGAACCGGGTACTCCAGGCCCTCCCGCGGATCGAACGGCTCTTGACCCAGGGGCCTTGGGCCTCAGAACGATACGTGAACCGTGCCGCAGCTAACCGCTTCTTGCGCGTCGTGGCAGGCCCGGCCAAAGTCCAGACCCGCGACTGGTGGAGGATCTGGCGCATTGCCACCCTTGAGGCTTGGCTGCGGACCCGATTAGGGTATTCTGACCCGAGTTAGGACTCAGGCTATGCAAGGAGCTCGACAGCCGATGATCAAGTCGGAATCTGAGATGGGGCGCGGGAGAAAAGGCTCTGAATCGACTGACGCCTCATACGAGGCGCCGCGGTTGGAGTCGGTCGGGAATCTCCATGACCTGCTTGCGCACCTGAGCGGTTCTCAATGCGACGAGACGAATGTCTCTGGCACTGGGACGGATATAAATCTGTGCGCGTGAATGGCAACGTATTCGCGGACCTACTTCAGGTCGCCGCCGTGGCCCTGTCCATTGAGCGGCGGAGGTCGAGCACCCCGCCCCGCAAGTTGATCGCCTCCGTTCGTGCCAGGGGCGCAAGGTGTGCCGCGCGGGACGAAGCTGGCCGCGCCCACCTCAAGCGCGCGATTCGTTTCATCGACCGGTGCTTTCCCCGGGGCCCCAACTGTTTTCGACGCGTGCTCATCGAGATTGCGCTCGACGCGGCGGCCGCGCAGGAGCCGCTGCACTTTGGGCTGCAGGCGGACGGAACGCCGAATTCAGGCCACATCTGGCTCGCGTCAGCGCCTGACGGCAACGGGCGCTACGACGCCGAGTTCGTAGCGTAGATCTGCATTGCGGCGTCTAGCCGCTCAAGCCCGTCGGGCAGGGCGACCTCGAATGACCGCAGCCCGCCGATCAAGGCCTGGCCCGTCGTGAGGTGATGGCGCCAGTTCGCGTGGCCGGCGGCTCCCAAGAAACCGTGCGCCATAAGCTCGACGAGCCCTCTTGCGCGCGAGAGCTCGGTCGTCTGAAACGCCGGACCGCGGCGCTGGGCGTCGAGGAACCAGAGTCGTTCCAAGGGCAATGCCTCGCCGATCGCGGCGTCCCGCAGTGGACTCGCGTCCACGCTCGCGCCCTGGCTTCGAAGGTCGCGCGCGGCCGCCCTCGACCACTCCGTGAACCTCGCCTCAGCACCGACGATGACCGCGGGATGAGACGAATCGGGGCCTAGAACAAGGAGGTCCTCAGAGACGAGCGTCCCCGCGTGCTTCGCGAGCGTGCGCGCCGTGGTTGTCTTTCCGGCGCGACTCTTCCCACACAGGCCCATGACCTGGCGACCGTCGTGCCAGCTCGACCCGTGGAGCACGGCCGTTCCTTGGAGGAACATGACCTTCGGTGCAAGGTCACTGACGTACTTGTAGATGTCTAACGGGAGCGTCTCGGGCGGCGCGCGGAGAGACATGCGCTCGCCCGCAGCGTCCACATGAAGCGCCAGCAGCTCGCCGTGCCACAGCTCGTAACCCCCGTCCGCTGCGAGCCGATAGCGCAGATCGTCTGGAGCCTCGGTCCGAACGCCTTCGCGGGCCAAGGCTCGAAGCAGCGCCCCGAGGTCACTCGCGGCTCGCGCCACCGGGATCTCGAAGTGGGCGGCGATGGCGTCGAGCGCGGCGTCGAAGTCCCGCGCGCGCGACAGCATCTCGAACATGCGAGCTGCCGTCGCGTTGACGCGCGCGTAGCCGCCGGTCGTAAGATCAGCCACGACCCCGCCGTCGGAATAGGTAGCGAGCGCAAACCGCTCGCGAAAGGCTTCGGGAGTGATCAACGCTTCCCCTCGGTCGCGGCGGGCTGGAGCAGCCGCTCGCTGACGAGGTGAGCCACGAGCTTCTCGACGTCCGCTTCGACCAGCTTGCCCTCTCGGTCGTACTTCGCCGCGACCGCGGCGCAGATCTCCGCCGACGAGAGGGGCAGCTGCAACAGCGACCAAATCTCCGCTCCTACGCGGTTAAGCCGGTAGCAGCGCCCCGTGTCCATGTCGACGAGCATGGCTCCCTCCGGGAGCGCCCGTGTCTCGATCCCGCTCCGCTGGACGAGGCGCTGATCAGGTCTGGTCATCGGGGAGGCGCCGGAGACGCCCTAAAAACTTATCAAAACCATGCCAGTATCGCCAACCTTGCGAGTCCTTCAGGTCGCGTCTTTCTACGCGCCGACGATCGGCGGGATGGAGACCGTCCTGCAGACTCTCGCCGAGGGGCTCGTCGCGCGTGGGGACTCCGTGACGGTGCTGTGTGCCTCGGAGAGCGCGCGTGGCGCGGACGAAGTCCTGGCCGGCGTGCGGGTCATCCGATCGCCGTCGCTCGGCAAACTGCTCTCGCAGCCGATGAGCTTGCTCCTTCCGGTGACGCTCGCGAAGCTCGCGGGGTCGTTCGACGTCGTGCATCTGCACATGCCGAATCCGCTGGCCGAGCTCGCGACCGCGCTGTTGCCGCGGAGCCTCCCCGTCGTCGTCACGTACCACGCAGACATCAATCGACAGCGCGCGCTCAGGCCGCTGTACGCGCCCGTGAGGAACGCCATCCTCGCGCGCTGTCGGCGCATCGTGGTTCCAACGGAGAATCACATCCAGTTTTCCGAGGTGCTCCCGTCGCTGCGCGACAAGTGCGTGGTTGTTCCCTTCGGCATCCCGCCGGCGCGCTATCACCTCGACGCCGCCGCGCGAACGTTTGCGGACGAGCTTCGACGACGCCACGGACGCTTCGTCTTGTTCGTGGGCCGGCTCGTCTACTACAAGGGGCTCTCGACGCTCGTCGACGGCGCGCGCGACGTCGACGCGCCCGTCGTCGTCGTCGGAGACGGTCCGCTGCGCGCCGAGACCCAGCGGAAGATCGACGAGCTCGGGCTCGGCCCGCGCGTCTCGCTCGTCGGGGCCGTCTCGCAGGGCGAGCTCAACGCATATCTTGAGGCTTGCTCCATTCTCGTGTTGCCGTCGGTGTCGCGGGCCGAGGGCTTCGGCATGACGTTGCTCGAAGGGATGCTGTTCGGGAAGCCGCTCGTGACGACGCGGCTACCCTCGGGCGTTCAGCTCGTCAACGAGGACGGCGTCACCGGGCTGCAGGTGCAGCCCAGTGAACCGCACGCGCTCGCGGCGGCCCTCAATCGCTTGCTCGGCGACGAAGGCCTTCGCGTTTCGATGGGGGCCGCGGCCCGCGCGCGCCTCGAGCAGAGCTTCTCGCTCGAACGCATGGTTTCGGGATACCGAACGATCTACGAAGAGGCGCTCGGCTGATGACCTCCGAAAACGAACGCATTCGTCGACTGCTCATCGACGCCGTGGCGGTGAACGTGTTGCGGCAGGTGCTCGACGTCGCGCGCGCCGCGGGCGTGCCCGTCGCGCCCGTCAAGGGCGTCGTCCTCGCGCGTTGGCTCTACGCCGACCTCTCGGAGCGCCCGTATCGCGATCTGGATCTGTTGGTGCCACGAGAGTCCCTGCCGGCGCTCGAGGCCGCCGTCGTCGCGCGGGGCTGGCCTATCCGCGTGCGGTCGGTGGAGATGGGCGATCTCGAGTTCGAGGTGGACCGCCTCATGGTCGAAGCGCACGGCGAGTTCGGCCGTCGAGACCTGTCGAGCCTTTCCGTCTCCGACGTTCTCGCCCGAGCGTCCGTCGATCGAAGTACGTTCGCTTTCGAAACGCTGCGCATCGACGACGTCGATCACTTTCTATTGTTGGTCACGAATGTCACCAAGAAGGCTTACACCTACGCGAACGCTCACCAGCCCGCGGACTTCGAACGGTTCCTCGCGCGCCTCGAACCGCAGTGGGACGTGCTCGTCGCGCGCGCGCGCGACGCGAGCCTGTCGACCGCGCTGCGCAGCGTGAGCCAGTGGATGGCGGACGAGCGGGGTTCCGCGCTCTTTCGACGGTTCTGCGGCAGCCTGACTCGCTCGAGCCGACTGCTGCCAGGATTGGTTCGTCTTCAGAGGCGCCTCGATCCCGCGCGCCGCGCGCGGCTCGAGGATCCGTCCGGCCTCCTGGGTCTCGCGCTCGCGACGTTGACTCCGGATGATTGGTCGCTGCGCCTTCGGGGCGTCGAACGCCTCGTGCGGCGCGGGATCTTGCGCAGGCTGGGACGCGATCCCGGATAGTAGGTCGCGTCAGCGCGCCGCGACGAGGCTCGTCGAGGCGGGCGTCGTCGGGCGCGTGTAAGACTCGACGAGCGCGAGAGCCGTCTTCAGCGCCTCGGCACCGCGGCCGCGCGGAGAGAGCGAGACCGACGAGGTGAGACCGACGGCGACCGCATCGATGCCAGCACTTCGCGCGAGATAGACCGCGCGGTCGACGTAGAGCGCCTGGGTGCAAACGATCGCGTCGGAGATGTTGAACTGCGAGGCCGCATTCAACATCGTCTCGCGCGTTCTCGTGCCGTTGGGATCGGTCCAGATGTCCGCCGCGGGAACGCCGCGCGCGAGGAGCCATCCCCGCATCACGCTCACTTCGGGCGCGTTCTCCGAATCGAGCCCCGAGACGAGGATGGCCTTCACGCGCTGAGCTTTGTAGAGCGAGAGCGCTGTTTCGAGCCGCCCCGTGAGGCTCCCGAGTGGGCGCTGGCGGCGGACGTCGACGGCGGCGCCGGGAACGATCGCCACGCTGTGCGCGGGAACGCTGCCCGCGGAGGCATAGGTGTGGCCGCGCGTCGACCATCTCACCCACGCGTTGGCGCTCGCGACGCCAGAGACCGCCAGGAGCGCAGTGACGACGGCGCTTCGAAAAACGCGTCCGCGAGATCCCACCAAAGACATCGTCTCTGGCATCGGGCTCCCCGCGCGAGACCTTGAGCCGAGCGGCGGACGTCAGCGTTCTGACGCGGGCTCGGCTCGGCGGGCTCAGTTATTCGGAGAGACTGGGAGACCGACGAGCGCGAGTGCCACCAACGCGATTCGCCGCACGCGCGTCCATAGGTGGTCCACATGCGTACCATCGGAGCGTCGCCCCGGAGACTTGAGTCTCCGCGCTCGAGTCTTTTTCGCGGCGCGAGGCGCGCGACGTCAGCGCGCCTCGCGGGACGCATCGACCAGCGCCGCCACCGCGCTCGCGATCGCCTCGGGCGCCTCGATCGGCACGAGGTGCCCCACGCCCTCGATCCTCCGCACGTCGCCCGGGCGGCCCTCCGCCGCCGCGACGATGGCGTCGTCCGCGCCGTCGAGCCATTGGACGGGGCACGTCAGGCTTCTGACGCGCTCGCCGAGGTCGGTCGCGCGCACAGCTTCGAAGTCGGCGAGGGTGACCTCGGGATCCGTCACGATGCCCGCGGCGACGAAGCCGCGTCGCACGGCGGCGCGGGCGTGGGGCGACAGGCCGTGCTCGGCCATCCACGCGGGCGCGCGCGCGGGCTCGCGGCGCAGGAGCTCGAGGAGCTCGTCGCGCACGGGCAGGCGCGGCGCCGCTCCGCACAGCACGAGGCCGCGCACCTTGTCGGGCCACGCGAGCGCCGCCTCGATCGCGACGAGCGCGCCCATCGAATGGCCGACGAGCACGCTCGGCCCGAGACACAACGTCGCCGCGAGCCCGCCGACGGCGTCTCGATACGTGCCGATCGACAATCCCGCGACGCCGCCCTCCGGCAGCGGGCTCGGCCCGTGGCCCGGCAGATCGATCGCGACGACCCGCGCGCGCCGCGCGACGCGCGCCATCGTCATCATCCAGATCGCCGACGACGCGCCCGCGCCGTGCACGAGCAGCACGGGCGGAGTCCCGGCGCGCGGCTCGCCGCGCTCCGCGTAGTGAATGCGACCGCCGTGAGTGAGGCGCGCGAAGGGCATAACGCGGCCATCATGCCCCACGGCGCCCGGCGGCGCCCTACGCCTTGAGCTTCTTCACTTCGGCGATGAGCGCGGGGACGGCCTGCTCCCACGTCGCGACGAGGCCGTAGTCGGCGACCTGGAAGATCGGCGCCTCGGGATCCTTGTTGATCGCCACGATGACCTTCGAGCCCTTCATGCCCGCGAGGTGCTGAATCGCGCCCGAGATCGCGACGGCGATGTACAGGTTCGGCGCGACGACCTTGCCGGTCTGTCCGACCTGCAGATCGTTCGGCACCATGCCCGCGTCGGCGGCGGCGCGGCTCGCGCCGAGCGCTCCGCCCAACAGATCCGTCAGCTCCTCGAGGAGCTTGAAGTTCGCGCCTTCCCGCATGCCGCGGCCGCCCGACACGACGATCTTCGCGTCGCCCAGCTCGGGGCGCGCGCTCTTCGTGCCGCGCACGCCGAGGTGCTCGGCGCCGAGCGCGTCGACCGCGCCGACGGCGACGGTCTCGACGGCGCCGGCATTCCCAGCGACGGCCGGCGCGAACGCGGATTGCCGCACGCTCGCGACGACGACGGGGCCGCCCACCTCGACGACCTCGAGCGCGTTGCCAGCGTAGGCGGGCCGCTTGAGCTCCTTGGAGCCCAGCACGCCGATGACATCGGACGCCATGCCCGCGCCCAGCAGCGCCGCCGCGCGCGGCAGCACGTCCTTGCCCGTAGACGTCGCCGTCGCGACGAGCGCCGTCGCGCCCGCGCGCTTGACGGCGTCGGCGAGCTGCGGTGCCCACGTCTCGGCGAGCGGCGCCGCGAGCGCCGCGCCCTCGAACGCGAGCACCTTCTCTGCATAGCGAGCGGCGTCGGCCGCGGCCGCACCGACCCCGTTGCCGATGACGACCGCGACGACGCCGCCGCCGTGGTGCTTGGCCAGCTCGGCGCCCGCGGCCAGCGCCGG
Organism: Polyangia bacterium; assembly: GCA_038325725.1. GTDB lineage: Bacteria > Myxococcota_A > Polyangia > Fen-1088 > Fen-1088 > DASZFV01. The sequence continues at coordinate 12,651 of JBBQJG010000070.1, forward strand.
CAGCGACGCCGAGCGCACGCTCTTCCCATCGTCAGAGACCTCGCAGAAAACAACGACGGCGCCCATCAGATCACCTTCGCTTCGTTGTGGAGCTTCGACGCCAGCTCTTCGACCGAGGCGACCTTGATGCCCGCCTTGCGCGCGGCCGGCGCTTCGTAGGCCTTCACCTTGAACATCGGCGCGGGCGTGACGCCCAGCTCGGCGAGGGATACCTCTTTGATCTCCTTTTTCTTGGCCGCCATGATGCCCTTGAGCGACGCGTACCGCGGCGTCTCGTCCCACTCGGCCTCGGCCGGCGCGAGCGCGTCGTTGCGCACGGCCTTCTTGCCGATGATGCGCAGGTCGACGGTGACGACCGCGGGCAGGCGCACGCGCTTCTCCTCGACGCCGGCGTCGACCTCGCGCGTGACGGTCACCGTCTTGCCGTCGGCCTCCGCGCGGATGCTCGCGAGGAACGTCGCCTGCGGCCACCCGAGCAGCCCGGCGAGCACCTGGCCCACCTGGTTCGAATCGCCGTCGACGGTCTGCTTGCCGAGCACGACGAGGTCTGGCTTCTCGCGCTCGACGACCGCCTTCAAGATGCGCGCGACCGAATCGGCGTCGAGCGCGGCGTCCTCGGCGCCCACGAGGAGCGCGCGATCGGCCCCCATGGCCAGCACGCCGCGCAGCTGCTGCGAGACGTCCTTCGGCCCGATGCTGACGACGACGACTTCGCCGGAGCGCTCGCCGCCTTTCCCTTTCTCAGTGAGGCGCAAGGCCGTCTCGACGGCGTACTCATCGAAGGTGTTGACCTGCCAGCTGGCCGCCGACAGATCGATTTGGCCGCCCGCGAGCTTCAACTTCTGCTCAGGGTTCGGCACCCGCTTGGCCGTGACGAGGATTTTCACGATGGTGAGGCTACATCGGCGCCTGACGTCACTCCATTAACGCGGCGTCGACAACCCGGCGTCAGCCCCGCGAGCGGCGCTCCCTATCCAACTGGCCAACTAGCCAACTAGCCAACGGCGAGGCGGAGGGCCTCTTCGAGGCACATCAGGATCTCGTCGTCGATGTCGACGAGGTAGACGGTGCTGGGCTTCGCCTGGCGGTGCGCGCGCAGCTCGTCGACCATGGCGCGCGCGGCATCCGCCGGGTCGACGCCGCCGAGGCCCGTGCCCATGCCGGGGATCGCGACGACCTCGAAGCCGTTGCGCGCCGCCGCGAGCATCGCTGCGCGCGTGGCGCGCCGCACATTCTCGACGCCGATCTTTTCGCCGGGCTGATCCATCGTGGGCGCGTGGATGACGTGCTTCGCCCACAGCTTGCCCGCGTTCGTGACGACGGCCGCGCCCACGGCGATCGGCGCGAGCGACATCGCCTCGCGCTGGATGCTGGGCCCGCCCTTACGCGATAGGGCCGCCGCGACGCCGCCGCCCATAATCCCAAGCGAATTTGCAGGGTTGACCACCGCGTCGACATTCATCGTCGTGATGTCCGACTTTGCGAGGTGGATTTGCATGGGGGCCAGGCTAAGGAGCGCAGCTTAACATCGCCGAGGTTCGCTGCGCAAAAACCGGCGCCTCTAGGAAATAGGCCGGCGCGGCTTTACCGTCCCGGCGCGCCCTTTACGAGCGCTCTGCCTCGGGGGCTCGGGGGAGCTTGCTCCCCCGAATTCAGCGGGGCTCGGGGGAGCTTGCTCCCCTCGAATTCAGCGGAAAATCGTCTCGAGCTCCTGCTCGACCTTTTGCGCGTCCGCGGCCCGGGCGACCGACAGCTCCTGAACGATGAGCCCGCGCGCGGTGTCGAGCATGCGGCGCTCGCCGAACGACAGCGGCTTCATGCCCTTGAGGCGATACAAATCGCGGAAGACCTCGGCGACCCCGAAGAGGGAGCCCGACTTGATCTTCTCCATGAAGCCCCTGTAGCGCCGATTCCACGTTTGGCGGTCCACGTGGATCTCCTTGTCGCGGAGGATGTCGAGGACCTCCTCGATCTCGTCCTCGCGCGCGACGCGCCGGAGGCCGACCTGGTCCGCCTTGTCGACGGCGACGAGGATGCGAAGGCCGCTGTCCATCGCTTGCAGCACGTAGAACTGCTGGATGCGACCGAAGACCTCCTTCTTCTCGATGCCGACGATCTCGGCGACGCCCTGGGATGGATAAACGGCCTTGTCACCAATGATGAACTGAAGTGGCACGGCGCGGACCTCCTTCGGGTTTCCAGTTTTCAAAATCGTGCATCCGGGCTCAAGCCCGAACGACCGGTCTCCACCCCCGCCTCACCCCGTAAGCACGCATAGTAATAAACAAAATAAGAAAGCGCGCTTACGTCCACCTACAACGCTAGCGCTGTCGTGGGAAGACTGTCAAGAGGGCATTTGGACGCCTAGTGCCCTACACGTCGCAGGTCAGAGCGTCAGGCGCCGGCACCTGGGGACACTCATTGAGGAAACGAAGGTTGGAAACTGGCGCGTGCTCCGCGTTATCTTCGCCCTCCCGATGGCCCGGTCAACCTTCGACAGTTCGATGGCCGTCGCTCCGGCGCGGTCCAGTGGCGGATGGAAGGCGATGTTCTGGTTCGCGGTGGCCGCGGCCGGCGTCGGCTTCGCTGGCTACGTCTTCCTCGTGCCGTACCAGCGCATGCAGAGCGCGCTCGGAACGCGCACGGCCGAGCTGAGCGATTCGCGCGCCACGGTGACGGAGACGACCGCCGAGCGCGACAAGCTGAAGGCAGCGCTCGCGAAGTATGCCGACGCTGATAAGGAGAAGACCGCGGCCGACACGAAGCGCAAGGAGGCCGTCGACGCGCTCATCACGCAACTGCGGCCGGGGCTCGAGGGGCTCGGCGCGACGGTGGCCGTTCAAGAGGGCACGCTCGTCGTGAGCTTCCCGGCGGACAAGGTCATCGACGGCAACGGCATCGACGTCTCGGAGGGCGGCGTGGCCGCGCTCAAGGTGTTCGCGGGCTCACTCAAGGGCGTGAGCGCGAAGGCGTACATCCTGTCGCGCGCGTCGTCGGCGGCGCCGCCCAAGGAGCTCAAGAGCTTGTTTCACTCGGCGGGCGAGCAGCACGCCGTGCGCGCGGCGCGCGTGCTGTCGGCGCTCGTCGACGCGGGCATGGCGCCGACGAGCCTGTCGATCGTCGGTGAGGCCGAGAAGGCCGCGCCGCGGGCGCGCGGCAAGAAGCCCGTGCCCGTGCCCGAGCGACTGGACATTCAAGTCGAGCCCCAGTGACGCGCGGGGCCCGCTGGCGCGTCGCGCTGGTCGGCTTCGCCGTCTGGGCGGCGTGGCCCACGAGGGCCATGGCCTACGACTTTTCTCTCGATCTCCGCACGGTGGGACAGGGGTATCAGGTGCGTGGCTACGCGCCCACGGGCGGCAACGTGTTGCTGTCGCGACGCCGCCTCACGCAGTCGCTGAACCTGAGCGTGTTCAACCTCGAGCCCGAGCGCTGGCATGACGATGCCTCGGGCGCGCCCGAGAAGAACGTCGTCTACGTCGACGCATCGTTGCGCTTCGACACCGACTTCGGCGGCTACATGCTGGGGCGACCGACGGGCACCGACGAGATCCACGAGCTGCAGCAGAGCCAGGTCGACGTGCTCTACGCGTTCGTCGGCGGGCGGCGCATGGGGGGGCGCGTGGACTTCCAGCTCGGGCGGCAGATTCACTTCGACCTCGTCGATTTCTACGCGTTCGACGGGGCGAGCGCGCTCGTGCGCGCGACGCCCGTCGTCGCGGCCGAGGCGTTCGGCGGCACCGAGGTGCGCGGCGAGCTGCCCGTCGCGTCGCCCGTGTACGAGCTCGACGGCACGAGCGCGGGCTCGCGGGATCCGGTGACGCGGCCGGGGCAGGCGTCGATGCTGAGGCCGCTCGCGGGCGCGGCCCTGGTCTACGGGGCCGACGGCGATCAGCCCGTCATGGCGCGCGTCGCCTATCGGCGCCTGTGGTCGGCGACGGCGGATCGCCTGCCGGGCGAGCCCGACAGCGGCGTCAACGACGAGAAGGTCGCGGCGACGGCGAGCGCGCGGGTGGGGCGCTCGCTCTTCCTCACGGGGGGCCTGCGCTACAACCTGCTGCTCGCGACGCTCGACGACGAGCAGATCGCGCTGCGCGTGCGCGTGTCGACGCGGCAGTGGGTGGGCCTCGAGATGGCGTACCTCGCGCCCACCTTCGACGGCGATTCGATCTGGAACGTCTTCGCGTCAGGTGCGTACCGCGATCTGCGCGGCAGCTGGGAGCTGGGCCTCGGCGAGGGGCTCAAGGTGTACGCGCGGGCGTTCGCGCGGCACTTCGACGACGCGCCGGGGGAGGCGCCGGCCGTCGGCACTTCGTCGGCGCGGTGGGCGGGCGGCGGCAGCGCGGGCCTCGCCTGGCGGCGCGCGCGCGGCGTGCTGCGCGGCGACGGCTATTGGGACGACGGCTTCGGCGGACGAAAAGTCGGCGGCGATCTGTCTGGACGCTGGGCGCTGCCCGCGCGCGCCGTCGAGCTCGAGGGCCGGCTGACGGGCTACGTGTGGCGCTCGGATCAGCACCCGGACACTGACACCGGCTTCGTCGTGGGCGCGCAAGCGGGCGCTCTTTATCGCGTGGGTGACGGCGTGAGGTTGCACGTCCTCGTCGAGGACAACGTCGGCACCTTCTACTTCGGGCAATATCGGGGGCTCGCCGTCCTCGAGATGAACGCGTCGCTATGAGCGCCATGAGATTGACGAGCTCTCGCTTCGTCCTGGGGATTGTCGTCGTCGCTGCGGGCGTCGTGGGCGCGCTCGCGGGCTTCGCGGGCGCGTCGCCCGGCAGGGCAGGAGACGGGGGCGTCCCCGTCGACGCGGCGCCACGTATGCCGGTCGTCGTTCGGGGCGCTGTGCCCGAGCCGCCGCCGTCAGCGCTGATCTTTCCCGCGCAGGTGATCCCGCTGCGCTTCGACCACGCACGTCACCTCAAGCTTGCCGTGAAGTGCGAGACGTGCCACGCGTCGGCGTCTACGTCGACGTCGGCGGCGGACAACCTGATTCCGGGCGAGGGGGCCTGCCGCCAGTGCCACGAGATCGATCGCGCGCGCCCGACGCTCGTGCCCACGGGCGGACCGGCCGCGCGCTGCGACGCTTGCCACGTCGGTGACACCGCGGGGTGGATGCCGCGTGGCGCGACCTTCTCGACGCCGCCGCGCGTGGAGCTTCCGCGTCCCAACCTGAAGTTCAACCACCGCATGCACGTCACGCGCGGCGTCGGGTGCGAGCTGTGCCACGGGAACGTCGCGACGAAGGCCTTCGCGACGCGCGACGATCTGCCGAAGATGTCGCTCTGTCTCGGGTGCCACGACGGCAAGCAGGCCACGAGCCGCTGCGCCGCCTGCCACCTCACGGAGCCCGACGGCCGCCTCAAAACGTCGCTCGCGAGCGCGGCGACGGCGGCGCTGGGGCCGGCGGGAACGGGCAAGCTCGTCCCCTCGGGCGTGCTGCGGGGTCTCGACGCGCACGGGCCGATGTTCGCGCGCGACCATGCGCAGGTGGGGCGCGACGAGGGGTATTGCCTCTCGTGCCACAAGCGCAGCGAGTGCGTCGACTGCCACGGGGGCGTCGTGCGCCCGTTCGACATTCATCCGTCCGACTACGTCTCGTTGCACGGCGTGGACGCGCGCCGGAACACGCCCGACTGTTCGTCGTGCCACCGCGCGCAGAGCTTCTGCGTGGGCTGCCACCAACGCACGGGCGTCGCCGCGGATCCCGAAGGGGGCGTGCGCGGACAGCAGCCGCGGAACCCCTTCGGCACGGGCACCCAGCTCAAGCAGTTTCACCCGCCGGGCTGGGTCGGCGAGGGCGGCGCGACGAGCGGCCACGCACAGCAGGCGCGGCGCAACATCCGGGCGTGCGCGTCCTGCCACCGGGAAGAGAGCTGCCTCGGTTGCCACTCGACCGATCCCACGCGCGGCATGAACGTATCTCCGCACGGGCCCGGGTTCGGGGGCACGGCGCGCTGCCGGGCGCTGTCCCAGAAGAACCGCCGCGCCTGCCTCAAGTGCCACACGCTGGGCGCCCCCGAGATCGACTGCGAGATGCCTTAGGCGGGCCCCGCGAGACCGTCCGGCGAGCCCGAAACATTGAGGGCGGTTCACTCGAAAAACGTCGCATCGCCCGGGACGCGATATACTGGGAGCGTGCTCGCCCTCTTGACGCTGCTCGCGCTGCCTCTGGACGCTGGCGCGTCCTTTGGCGCGGCGAGCCTCGCGGACGACCCGGCCGCTCTCGATTCAGTCGTTCGCGATCCGAGCATCTTCGATCCAGGGTTGGCGCGCGCCGAGCACTTCGCGCCGGGCGAGCCGCTGACGCTGTCGAAGAAGGAAGACTGGCTGCGCGAGAAGGCCGCGCGGCCCGACCGCCACACGACGGACGACGAGCTCGCGCGGGCGATCGTGTCGGCGAAGAAGGCGGCCAAGGGACCCAAGGCGCGCGGGGCCACGATGTTCGCGGCGACGGCCGCCGCGCTCGGCGTCGATCCGGGCGGCAAGGTCGGTCAGCGCGTCCTCCCGCTCACGACGCTCTACAACGTCTGGACGCGCGAGGCGCTGCCGCTGATGCCGGGACAGACCGAAGCAACGCTCGCGGCGCGCTTCTTTCCTTTTCTACGCGATCACTACACGAACCAGGCGACGCGCATGGACACGCGCTTGCTCAACGTGCTGGCGAAGGTCGCGGGTAAGTTCGACGCGAAACGCATCGAGGTCGTCTCGGGCTATCGCTCGCCCAAGTACAACCTCATGCTGCGCAAGAAGGGCCACCAGGTCGCGCGCCACAGCCAGCACATGGAGGGCAACGCCGTCGACTTCCGCATCCGCGGCGTCGCGACGACGGTGGTGCTGCACTTCGTGAAGTCGCTCCGCCTCGGCGGCGTCGGCTTCTATCCGCACTCGCAGTTCGTCCACAGCGATACGGGGCCGATCCGCTACTGGACCGGCAGCTGACGCCTGGCCCGCGGGCGCCAGGAATCGCTATTGAACGGGCGGGCGCCGGCGGCCGAGGCCGACGAGCTGGTTCAACGAGCCCGAGGCGAAGCCGGCGAGATCGAGCGCCACGAAGGTGAAGCCGTGGCGGCGGCCCAGCGTCACGATCGCCGCGCGCGTGTCGGGCGCGAGGGCGCGCGGCATGTCGGCGACCTCGAGCTCGAGGCGGGCGACGTCGCCGTGGTAGCGCACGCGCAGCTGGCGGAAGCCGAGGGCGCGCAGGCCGTCTTCAAAGCCGTCGACGCGCCCCAGCCGCTCGGGCGTGATTTCGGTGCCGTAGGGGAAGCGCGACGATAGACAAGCCAGCTGCGGCTTGTCCCACGTCGACAGGCCGAGCGCGCGCGACAGGGCGCGCACGTCGTCCTTCGTGAGGCCCGCGTCGACCATCGGGTGGCGCGCGCCGCGCTCGTCGGCCGCGGCGAGGCCGGGTCGGTGGTCACCGAGATCGTCGAGGTTCGTGCCGAGCAAGACCTCCGTGAGACCGAGCGCGAGGGCGCGCGGCCCGGCGAGCTCGAGCAGCTCGGCCTTGCAGTGGTAGCAGCGATCGGTCGGGTTCTGCGCGAACCCCGGCCGCTCGAGCTCGTGCGAGTCGACCACGTCGATGGCGACCTCGAGCGTGGCGGCGAAGGCGACCGCCTCATCCTTCTCGCGGCGTGCCATCGTCGGCGACACCGCGGTCATCGCCCGCGTCTTGTCCCCGAGCTCGTCGGCAGCGACCTTGAGCACGAGCGCCGAATCGGCGCCACCCGAGAACGCCACCAACGCCGACCCATAGCCGCGCACGATCTCGCGCAGCCGGGTCAGCTTGGTGTCGAGCTCGGCGTTCCCCGCTTGGTTCACTACGCCTTCATAGCATCAATGAGGATCTTGGCCACCTCGGGACGGGAGAACTCCGCCGGCGGCTCCTGCCCGGCCTTGAGCATCTCGCGCACCCTGGTGCCGGACAGGTTCACGCGATCGGTCTCGGCGTGCGGGCAGGTCTTCTGCGACGCCATCGCGCCGCAGCGATTGCAGAAGAACGAATTTTCGAATCGTAACGGGGTGATACCCAGCT
>JBBQJG010000071.1:0-20631 GCA_038325725.1 Polyangia bacterium
ATTCGGTGGCCCCATCCCCCTGGCGAAAACGTCGGCCCCTGGCCCCATGTGCCTGGCGACCGACACTCCGCTGGCGCGACGCGCTCGTCTCAGCGCAGCGCGCGGCCCCAACGACCCAGGATCCAAGCGGTCGCATTGTCGCGGCGCGAGTAGACGGCGAGGCCATCGTTGTTGGTGCGCGCCGCCGGGGACAGCTGCCAGAACAGCCCCAGCTGCCCTCCCGAGAGGGCGAAAAGGTTGCGGAGCCATGAGTCATAGCTGCGCGCGCGCTCGGCGTCGGGGGCGATGAAGCCCGCCTCGCCGAGGTAGGCGACCTTGCCCGTGACGGCGGCGATGGCGCCGTGCCGCTCGATCCAGACGGCCGCGTCGCGCGGGCCCTCGAAGCCGTAGTTGCGCGGGTAGAAATGGTAACTGAGCAGGTCCAGCGCCTCGATGCGCGCGAGCTTGGAGAAGCTCGCGCCCTCGTCGCCGCGCACGGCGTAGAAGTTCGACAGCCCTTCGTAGAGCGACGGATCGTCGTCGAAGCCGTCGCCGCCGTCCGAGACGAGCTGGTCGGGCGCGAGCTGCTTGAGGAACGTCGCGAGCTCTTCGATGGCGTCGGGCAGCGCCGAGGTGCCGCGGCAGCTCTGGCAGCGCAGCTCGTTGCCGATTTCCCAGGCGAGGATCGCGGGCTCGTCTTTATAGGCGACGCCCGTGAACGTGTTGACGCGGTTCACGAGCATGTACACGTAGTCCTTCCACCATTGGCGGAGGCGCACGTTCTTGAAGAAGTCGTCGTGCTCGTAGGTGCCGCGCAGCTCGTCCGTCGCCCAGGCCGCGTAGGCCGACAGGCCGCCGTACTCGTTCCAGTTGTTGACGAGAGGGATGATGAGGCGGATGCCGCGCCGCTTGGCCTCCCACACCGCTTGGTCGAGCCCGCGCAGGCCCTCCTCGCGGAAGCCCTCGCGCGGGCTGCGGCGAATTGACGACGGATCCTTCGCGCTGTCGTTGAAGCCCCAGATGCGCGCCACGGGGAGCGAGAGGCACACGAGATCGTCGAGCACCTCACCGACGGCGCGCAGCGCGTCTCGATCCTGGTCCTGTTGCGCGTACGAGAGCAGCTGCTGCAGGTAGTAGAGGTTGGTCCCCGTCGCGCGATAAGCGAACACGCGGTTGAGAAGGAGTGCGCCGTCCTCGCGGCCCACGAAGCTGGAGATGGGCGGCAGCGGGGGGCAGCCCGTGTCCTCGAGCTCGAGGCCGTGCGAGAGGGCGGTTGGTGGCGGCGGCGCGGGGGGCGGCGCCGCGCCCTCACAACCGCACACCAGCGCGGCCAGCACGCCGGCCAAAGCGGCGGCGGCGGCGGGCGCGCGGCTCACGACGGCTCGGGCCGATACTCGCAGGCTTCGTAGAACTGGCGACCGAAGGCCGTCACGTACAGGGCCGTGCGCTGGAGGTCGGCGACGACGGCGTCCGTTGCGCGCGCGAGCGCGGGCGGGTGCGTCTCGATCTGGGCGACGGCGGCCAGCACGTCGCGGTGCTGCTCGACGGCGCGGAACATGCGCGTGTCGTCCGAGAGCCGCACGCGGCGCAGCTCGGCGATGCCGAGGCGCACGAGGTTGTCGACGTACAGCGGCGCGCGGCGCGGGTGCTCGCACCCGGCCTGCTCGCCCAGCAGGTTGAAGTGGCGCAAGGTCGTCGAGATGACGGCGCCGTGCTTGTAGCGGGACTGAACGCTCACGATCGGGTACGGACCGTCGTGCTGGAAGAGGCTCACGATGCGCGTCTCGTCGGGGGTGAGCTGGCGCAGCACCTCGAGGAAGCCCGGATGAACGCGATCGGCGCGCGCGTCGTCCATCGACGCCGCGAGGAGGTTCAAGTAACGCTCGCGCATCGTCGCGTCGTTGCGCACGCTCGCCGCCAGCGCCTGCGCCGCGAAGGCGAACGCGGGCGCGCGGCGTCGGGCGCCCGGGATCGCGGCGACGCGCTCGCCGAGATCGCGCAGCGTCCCGGGCATGCGCGCCGCGACGTCGGGAAGTTGGCGCAGCGGCGCGAGCGCGAGCTGCGCGAGCGCCTGCAGGCCGCCGCCGAGCTCGGCGACCGAGCCGAAGCTCGTGAGCTCGCCGCGCGGAATGACCATGAGCGCACGAATCGCCCGCGTCGCACTCCGAACCCGCTCCCTCTCCTTGGCGAACATCATCGCCTCGGAGGGTACTCGATCTGTGCCATCGCTGAAATGACGTCAGAACACGGCGTTCGTCTGCGTTCGAGCGACGTCAATTGACGTCGAAGACGGCGTCGCCGAGGAAGATGAGCTGTCCGTTCTTGATGCGGAGGATCATCGAGCCCGTCACAGAGAGCGGCGCGCCGAGGGCATCGAGCAAGCTCAGCTTTACCGAGTACTCGCCCGCCGTGAGCGCCGGCGAACGTCCCGCGCCCGGCGCGCACGGCAGGTCGAAGGTCTTGCCGCTCGTGTCGACCCGGACCGTCGCGGCGCCCGCCTGCGCGCACGTGCGCGCCGCGCCCGACGTCGCGTTTTCGATCGACCACGTGAGCGCGAAGCCCCGGCCCATGGTTGCCGCGAGGCCACCGACCTCGAAGGGAAGCGGGCCGAGGGCGGCCGTCTGGCCGTTTTCGACGACGAGCTCGGGGGCGATGGTCTCGGAGAGCGTCGTGCCCGCGGCGTCGCGGAGCGCGAGGGCGATCGCGTAGCTGCCGCGCGGGAGCGGGCACGTCGTGAGGGCCAGCTTGTCGCACGCGACGGTCGTGCTCGACTCGGCGCCCGTCACGAGGTTGATGACGTCGACGGCGACGTCCTTGCCACCGACGGAGTCGCACGTCGCGACGCCGCCGTCGGCGCCCGTGGGTCCGGCCACCGTCCACGCCAGCGCGAACGCCCCCGTCGCCCCCGCCGTGCACGCTGCGGGCGTCGAGGGACCGTCGGTGGACGTCGTGTCGCTCCCTCCGGCGTCGCTCGGGCGCGCATCTGTCACGCCCGTGTCGCGCACGGGCGCGTCCCTGCGCGCATCGGCGCCACCGTCCTGCCCGCCATCATCAGGCAGCGAGCCACCCCAGGTTCCCGCAGCGCCCGAGCCTGGAGGCTGATGGTCGCCGAGCAGCGAGCTCGGCGCGCCGCTGCCGTCCTGGAAGCAGGCGCCGAGCGGCGCGAGAACACCGAGGGCCACGGCGGCTACGAACGAGCGGCGGAGGCGCGAGGTCGACATGGCCCCAAGTCTGGGAACGAGACGGGTGCACCGTCAAGCTCTGAGCGCCGTCGTCAGGTCGCGGTGAGGCGGATCACCGGCGGACGGCGCTCGCGGCGAGCGAGGGCGCCGCCCGCACGGGCACGCCGGCGGCGGGCGTTCGGCGTCGGGGCCGCGGCGAACGCGTAGGCCAAAGCGCGAAGGCCGTCAGGGGGAAGAAGACGGCGAATTCGACGGCGAAGTCGACGAGGCCGGGCCGCGACAGCATCTTGAGGCCGCGGGGCGCGTCGGGGAGCCAGCGCCACGGGGAGACGAAGCGCATGTCCGATAGCGGCCACAGCAAGGGGATCGCGCGCCCTCCCTCGCCGCACGCGTCGAGCACGCCGTGACTCGCGACGGCGAGCGTCGCCGCGAGAGCCGTGCGCACGAGGGGCCACCCGAGGCGCCGCGCGAAGGACGCCGTCGCCAGCCCGAGGATCGCGGCGACGAAGAACGAATGCGAGCCCCCGCGGTGACCGGCCAGGCTCGCGTCCGACGTGCCCAGGAGGACGCCGAAGACGTCAACGTCCGGAAGCTCGGCGAGCACGGCGAAGGTCAGCAACGTCCCGGCCGACGTGCGCGACGACGGCTGCGCGCCGGCCCCGCCATGAAGGCGGCCGACGAGAAGTCCGACGGCGAGGTGGCCGAAGCTGGCCATGATCAAACTGTGACCGCAGCGCAGACGCGCGCCAGCGATTGGCCGCGAAGGTCGGACGTTTGGACGCTGCGTTGTCCCCTGTGGCGCTCGTCGCCGCACAGGCGCGGACATGTCGCTTCGCAGTCGAGGCGCTACGGCCGCCGAAACACGAGGCCGTACACGAGCTGCGTCTCGGTCCCGATGTTCCACGGCCACGGCGGCGTCAGCCGCGGACCTTCGACGATGCGCTCCATCCCGGGTGACTGCAGTTGCCGTAGGAGCGACGAAGGATCCGGGTCGAGCGTCTTCCCGCTCGCGAGCTGCGCCTCTGTGAAAGCTTCGATGGACTCGGGCTCGGACGGGGCGAGCTTGCGCAGCGCAGGCGCGTTCTTAGACGACAGCACGTCGAAGATCAGGATGCCCGTGCCGCCCGGCTCCGTCGCGCCCGAGAGCGTCGAGAGGTGAATGGCCGTCAGGGCCGCATGCAGGTTCGCCCACGCGGTTGCCGGCAAGAGCCAGGCGCGGTGGAACGGCACGGCGAGCTGGCTCAGCACGCACGTCGACACGACGGTGTCGAAGCGCCGGCCCGCGCGCGTCACGAGGCTCGTCAGGACGCCCTGGATGGCGGGCACGGCGGCGCGGCCCAACTCGGCCTCGGCGGGGAAGGCGTCGCCCCAGTCGTCGAGGTGATCGATGAGGCCCGTGAGGTCGACGTCGGGGTGCAGGATGACGCGCTCGCGCAGGCGCGCGGGGAGGGCGGCGCGTCCGCGCGCGAGGGCGTCGCCATCGAGGTCGACGAGGTGGATCTCGCTGAACGTCTTCGCGAGCTTCGGCACGTCGAGATCCGACCCGTTGCCAGCCCCGAGCACGCACAGGCTCCCGCCACGGCCCGCCCCTTCGATGAGCGCGGTGACGCGCGCGCGGTGAGGCGCGAAGAGGGCGCGATCTCCCGCGACGTTGGCGTTGACGCGCGCCTGGTAGCCCGCGGCGCGCTCGCGGGCGGCAGCGGCGCCGGCGCTTCCCGCGTCGGCGTGGGCCTCGGCCCTGTGCTCATCGAGGCACGCGCGCGAGCACGAGGCCCACGGCCCGCGCCCGTCGCGCGCGTCGAGGCATACGTCGCAGATGCGTCTGGGCTCGCCGTGCCCGCACGTGCGAACGGCGCCGCTCTCACGAACGGCGCCGCCCTCACGAACCTCGGTTTTCTGCTGCGTCTGGCCCTTGCGGGGGCGCTCGGTGGTCGCCAGCGCGGCTACGCTTTGAGGCTCGGCAGCGGGCCGTTGCAAAAGCGCGGGTCGCCGAACGTCGTCGACAGCGGCTTGCCGACGGCCGACTCGAAGCTGTTCATGATCGAGACCATGAGATCGCTGTTCGATTTGTCCGGCGTGCCGATCGTGTTCTGATCCTTCACGGCGTCCGCCGTGAACGTGTTGTTGTAGCGGATGAGCTTGCCCTGGCGGAAGTAGCCGCCGTTGCTGCCGGCCAACGTGAGCATCATGTTGTCGCTGTGATGTGAAGCCCCGTCGCTGAGGCAGCTGGCATAAAGGATGAGCGAGTTGTCCATGATCGAGCCCGCCGCGCCCGAGTCCGGGATGGCCTTGAGCGCGTTGATGAGCCCGTTGACCTGACCCGCGTAGTACTGGTCGACCTTGACGAGGTCGGCGTCGCGCGCGTGCGACATGCCGTGGTGTCCCTTGAGGACGTTGAGCCAGGGGAACTGCATGTCCGTCTCGCTGTTGGCGTACATGAAGGTCACGACGTTCGTGAGGCCGCAGGCGACGGCTTGGACCATGATGCTCTGCTGGAGGCGGGCGACGTCCTGGAAGTTGTCGCGCAGCATCGCCCACTTGTGCGTCGCCACCGGGTCGTTGATGTCGATCGTGCCCGTGGAAGCCGCGGAGGGTGTCGTGACGCTGCCGCAGTTCACGACCGTCGCCAGCTGGGTCTCGATGCTGCGCACCGAGGTCGCGTGCTGATCGAGCAGCTTCTTGTCGGCGCTCGAGACCTTCGTGCCGAGGCGCGTGAAGTCGGACAGCACGGCGTCCAGGACGCTCTTGTCCATGTCGGCGCGCTGGTTGCTCATGCCCGGGGTCCCCGAGCCGAACACGCTCTTGAACAACACGAACGGGTCGTTCTGCGGCGCGCGCGGCATGCGTGGGCCGTCGTAGCTGATGCGCTTGTCGACGTACCGGTTCGTCGTGTTCTCGTCGACCTGGACGCCGATCTCGAGCGTCGGGAACTTGCTCTTGCCGTTGAAAATCTGGTTGGCGAGCACGCGATCGAGCGAGACGCCGTTGGCGAGCCCGGCGTCTTCGTTCGTGCTGACGCCGCCGAGGAGCACCTGGCCCGTCATCAGGTTGCCGAGGCCTTTCTGGTGGCCGCCCGGGTGGTTGATCTTGTCGGGCGCCGTCGTCGCCGTCTGGTACGTCTGCCGCGCGCCGACGCACGACACGCGATCGAGGACCAGCAGGCGCGCCGCGTTCTCGTTGAGCGGCGTGAGCAGATTGCCCGGATCCGTCAGCACCTTCCCCGTCGAGATGTCGATCTCGGGGGACGACATCGGGATGCGCCAGTTCGAATAGAGCATGCCGTTCGGCGTGTAGATGACGAGGAGGCGGCGCTTCGGGATGAGGGGGACCTGGGCGTGCGCGTAGAGGCTGTCGAGGCCGACCACGAAGGGGACGGCGGCGGCCGAGACACCGATGTCCCGGAGAAATCGCCGGCGGCTGTAGGTCGAGGTTTTGCTCATGATCGTTTCCTCTGGGCTTTCACAGTTCACAGAACATTGAGGCGATTGAGGAAGATCTCGGTCTGCGTGAGACCGAGCAGGACCTGCTTGAAGCTCTGCTGCGACGTCTTGAACGTCGTCTGGAGCTTCGTGATGTCGGCGGTGTCGGCGCCCGACAGCGCCTCGGCGCGCTTGGCGGCGAAGCGATACAGGTGCGTGATCATGCACGCGCCCACGGCGGTGTCGTCGGTGCCGAGGCGATCGAGGAACTGCGTGGCGTTCGTCGTCGCGACGTCGAGCGCCGGGTCACCCGTGCCGACGATCGTGACGGCCGAGTTCACCGGCTGCTTGTTGTCGTCGATCGTGCGGTACTGGCCGATGGCGTCGTAGTTTTCGAAGAGGAAGCCCACCGGGTTGATGCGCATGTGGCACGGCTGGCAAGCAGCCGGATCCTTCGTGAGGACCTCGAAGTCCTGACGGAGACTCTGACCGGGGGCCGGCGCGACGAACGGCGGAACGTTCGCGGGCGGATCGGGGAGCGGCCTGCACAGGACCTTGCCCCACACGAACACGCCGCGCTTGATGGGGTGGCTCGTGTTCTCGGTCGCGAAGACGGACATGATGGCCGGGTGCGTGAGGATGCCGGCGCGCTGGGTCGCGTTGACCTGCACCTTCTGCATCGTCGCTGCGGTGACACCCGTGACGCCCATGATGGGCGCGAGCTCCTGGTTGACGTACGCCGTGCGGCTCGTGAGGAGCGACGTGACGGAGCCCGTATCGGCCCACAGCGCGTCGTCCATCTGGAGGTCGAACGATGTGCGGATGCTGTTGATCATGGACGACGAGTAGGTCGCGTCGTACGGCGCCGTCTTGGAGGCCGGCAGGTCGGTGACGCGCAGCCACTGCTCGTAGAAGTAGCGGACGCCGTTCTTGGCGCGCGGGTCGGCGATCATGCGCGTCGCCTCGGCCTGCACCTGCGCGGCCGTCGAGAGCGTGCCGCCGGCGGCGTGCGCGAGCAGCGTGTCGTCGGGCGTGCTCGACCACAGGAGGTACGACAGGCGGCTCGCCATCGAGTACCCGGTGACCGCCTTCTTGCCGGCGCCCATCGCCTGCTCCTCGGTCTCGAGGTGATAGAGGAACGACGGCGTTTGGAGGATGGCTTCGATGATCGTCTGGATGCCGGCGGGAAAGCCGTACTTGGTGTTGATCGTCGTGAAGGCGCTGAGCAGAGCGGTTTTCTGGGCCGGCTCGATCGCGCGACGGAACGCCTTCGGGGCGAACGTGTCGATGAACGTCCCCGCGCACGCGGCGTTCGGCGTGGCGCTGCACGGCACGACGCGCGCGAGGTTCGCCGGCGAGACGGCCGCCGTGGCGACGGTGATCGCCGCCGTGTGATACGCGCGCACGCTGTTGTCGGAGGCGGGGCCACCGACCCAGAAGCCACCGTCGGACGCGCCGTCACCCTCGAGGACGACGTTCACGGGGAGACCGAGCAGGTCCGCCGCCGAGTTCATGTACTCGAAGTTCGTCAGGCGGAAGACCTGGGATGACTGAAGCGCCGACCCCGGGAGGGTGGCCGCGCCCGCGGTGCCGCCGTTCCCCGTCACGGTCCCAGCGGTGCCGCCTGCGCCGACATTGGTCCCGCCAGTACCGGAGACCCCGGTCCCGCCGGTGGAGCTGCCTCCCGTGCCCGGGTTCGTGCCGGTTGCGCCGGCCGTGCTGTTTGAGCCGTTGCCGCCGCTCCCGACCGCGCCGGCGCAGCCGAGAGACACCACGAACAAAGCCAGGGACCAGGTCGAACGCGCTCTCATGTGCTTCTCCCCCTTGGGCCGCCCCGGCGACGTACGACGTCGGCGACGAGCGGTGGGTTCCAGGGTTGTTGTCTGACGAGGGGCTGTCGCTAGGAAGATTGGGTCATTCCCGCCGGCAATCTCAGTCGAGGAGTCTCTTTATCGATGGTCGGCTACGAATCCCCGTCGACAGACCTGCCTCTGACCGAAATTTACGGAGAAATTTTAACACGGGCTTCGTGACGTCGATTGGCGAAGCCCGCTTTGACGATGCAACAGCGCGGTTCGGCGAAAGACTTACATTCGTGCCGGAGGTGGGGCTCGAACCCACAAGCCGCTTTCGCGGCAGCGGATTTTAAGTCCGCCGCGTTTACCATTTCGCCACCCCGGCCGTTTTCGCGGACTCTATCAGGGCCCCCGCGGATTCTCCCCGAGCGTGGTACATAAGAACGACGAGCTCCTGCGGGTCGATGCGCCAGAAACCTTCTTCAAAAGGCGCCTATCAAGGCCAGGGCGACGCCTGTCGATGGTTGCAGGTCGTGCTCGCGGCTCGCGTGGGGATAGCGGTGCTGGCGGTTGTTGCGCTGGAGTCGTCGTGCGTGAACGTGAGCTACCCGCCGGGCGCGACCCGCAACGCCGACGGTGGCTTCACGGCGCACGTCGCCAACGGTGACCCGTGCCGGAGCGGCAGCGAGTGTCAGAGCGGCTCCTGCGCCGACGGCCTGTGCTGCAACGAGGCCTGTACGGGCCTCTGCCAGACCTGCAAGCGCCCCGGGAGCATCGGTCGCTGCACGATGGCGGAGGAGGGCACCGACGAGCGGGACCAGTGCGCCCCCGACGACCAAAGCACGTGCCATCAGACGGGCTTCTGTGACGGCGCGGGTGCGTGTCAGCTCTATTCCGCGGGTAAAGTCTGCAAAGCCGCTGGGTGCTTCAGGTTCACTTTGACGCTCGTCTCCCGCTGCGATGGTTTGGGAGCTTGCACGCCGCCCGCGACGCAGAACTGCGAACCGTTCTTCTGCTCGGACACCGACCTCGTGTGTCTCACGTCGTGCGTCGAGAACAAGGACTGCGAGAGTCCGGCGACCTGCGTGAACGGCACGTGCGGGGCGTTGGCGCTCGGCACGGCGTGCGTCAACGCGGGTGACTGCAAGTCTGGGTTTTGCGCGAACGGGGTGTGCTGCGCGACGGGCTGCGACGGCGGGTGTCGTTCGTGCGCGCTCAAGGGCAGCGCGGGCACGTGCACGTTCATCCCGGCGGGGCAGGCGCCCGATCCGGCGGCGACCTGCGTGGCGACCGACGCTTCGACCTGTCAGGCCGACGGCACGTGCGACGGCGCGGGCGGGTGTCGGCTGCACCCCGCGGGGAAGCTCTGCGTCGCCGCGAGCTGCTCGACGGCGACGCTGCACGCGACCGCGTCGTGCGACGGCAAGGGTCACTGTCAGATGCCCGTCGCCGAGACGTGCGGGGGCTACACGTGCGCGTCGACGTCGACGTGCCGGAAGACGTGCGCCGCCGACGCGGACTGTGCTTCGCCGAGCGTCTGTGGGAATGGGGCCTGCGGCGGGCTCACGGCGCAGTACTTCCGCACGACGAACCTCACCGATCTGGCTTTCACGCGCGCGGATCCCGCGATCAATTTCGACTGGGGCGGCGGCGCGCCTATGGGGCTCAACGTCGACAACTTCTCAGTGCGGTGGCACGGCAAGATCACGGCGCGCTTTACGGACACGTACACCTTCTTCGCGGCGAGCGACGACGGCGAGCGGCTGTGGGTCGGTGGCACCAAGCCCATCATCGATCACTTCATCAGGCATTCTTCCGTGCCAGAGGACGTCAGCCAGACCGTCCCCCTCGTGGCCGGGCAGCCCACCGACATCACGTTCGAGTACTTCGAGAACGGCGGAGACGCGAACGTGCACCTGTATTGGCAGAGCGCGATGGAGCCGAAGGCCCTCGTGCCGACGAGCGCCTTGTCGCCGCAATGAGGGCGCGGCGGCACTCGCCTCGGCTTCGCGGGCAAGGTAGAAGGGCGCGTCGTGATCGCGCCTGACGCCATCCTCTTCGACCTCGACGGCACGCTCGTCGACTCGGAGCGCGAGAACGTCGAGTCCGTCGTGCTCGCGGCGCGCCGGTGGGGCGCCGAGCTCACCGACGTCGAGCGCGCGTTCGTCATCGGGCACTCGTGGAACGAGATTCACGCGCTCATCGTCGGCAATCACGCGCTCGCCGTCCCGATGCCGACGCTCATCGCGGCGGCCGTCGACGAGAAGCGCGCGTTGCTCGAGGTGGACGGCTACCGGGCGCTGCCGGGCGCCGTCGCGGTCGTCCGGCGGCTCGCGCGGCGTTCGAAGCTCGTCGTCGTCTCGGGCGCGAGCCACGGCGAGGTCGACGACGCGCTCGCGAGCCTCGGCGTCGCGGACGCGTTCACCTTCGTCATGGGCGCCGAGGACTACCCGCGCGGCAAGCCGGCGCCCGATCCGTACACGATGGCGATGGAGCGGCTCGGGGCCGCGCCCGCGCGGTCGATCGCCATCGAAGACGCGACGCCGGGCATCTTGTCGGCGCGCGCCGCGGGGGCGCGCGTCGTCGGCGTGCGCGCCGGCAACTTCACCGGCTACGACCTGTCGGCCGCCGACGTCGTCGTCGAGACCCTCGACGACGTCACCGACGAGCTGTGCGCGAGGCTGGTCGCTTGAAGATCGATCCGAAGACGGTGTCGGCCGACGTCGCCTACCACTGGATAGCGGCGACGATCTTGCCGCGTCCCATCGCGTGGGTGTCGACGGACAACGAGAACGGCACGGCGAACCTCGCGCCGTTCTCGTTCTTCACGGGCGCGAGCGCCGAGCCGCCCACGTGCATCATCTGCGTGAGCCGGCGCGGCAAGGTCGAGCCCGGCACGAAGAAGGACACGTGGACCAACATCGAGCGCACGGCCGAGTTCGTCATCAACGTCGTGCCCGACGCGCTCGCGGTCGCCATGAACACGACCTCGCTCGAGGTCCCGCACGGCACCGACGAATTCGACCTGGCGGGCGTCACGAAGATGGCGTCCGAGCGCGTGAAGCCCCCGCGCGTCGCCGAGGCGCCGGTCGCCATGGAGTGCCGGCTGCACCAGATCGTCGAGGTCGGGAAGGCGGGCGCCGAGACCGCCATCATCATCGGCGAGATCCTGCTGTGGCACGTGCGCGACGAGATCCTCGTCAACGGGCGCATCGATCCCGAGCGGCTCGACGCCGTGGGGCGCATGGGCGGCGCGTTCTATACACGCACGCGCGACCGCTTCGACCTGCCCCGGCCGAAGCCGAAAGCTTAACGGGGCGATCCGCGCGGAGGGCGCAACGCGCGTGGTAAAATGGGCAGACGGTGTTCGAGCGTCTTCCAGCTGATGTGACCCTCTATGAGGTCGGCCCGCGCGATGGGTTGCAGAACGAGTCGCGCATGATCCCGACCGACGACAAGGTGCGGTTCATCGACGCATTGTCCGACACGGGGTTGCGCGCCATCGAGATCACGAGCTTCGTGAACCCCAAGTGGATCCCACAGCTCGCCGACGGCGCCGAGGTGTCGCGGCGCATCGCGCGCAAGCCGGACGTCGTCTACTCGGCGCTCGTGCCCAACAAGCAGGGGCTCGACTCGGCGCTCGCGGCGGGCATGAAAGAGGTCGCCGTTTTTCTTTCGGCGTCAGAGACGCACAACAAGAAGAACATCAATAAGACGATCGCGCAGACGCTCGTGGCGTTTCGCGAGACGGTGCCGCCCGCGCTCGCGGCGGGGCTGCGCGTGAGGGCCTACGTGTCGACGGTGTACGGCTGCCCCTACGAGGGCGCCGTCGATCCCAACAAGGCTGTCGAGCTGTGCCGCGAGCTGCGGGCGCTCGGCTGCTACCAGGTGTCGCTGGGGGACACGATCGGCGTAGGGACGCCGCGCCAGGTGCGCGACGTGCTCGCGCGGGTGCTCGCGGAGATCCCCGTGCCGGAGGTCGCCGTGCATTTTCACGACACGCGCGGAACGGCGCTCGCGAACATCCTCGTTTCGGTCGAGATGGGCATCACGACCGTCGACGCCGCGCTGGGCGGCCTGGGCGGGTGCCCCTATGCGCCGGGCGCGTCGGGCAACGTCGCGACCGAGGACGTCGTCTACATGCTCGAGGGCATGGGCGTAAAGACAGGCGTCGATCTGGACAAGCTCGTCGATTGCTCGCGGCTCGCGTCGACGCTCGTGGGCCACGAGATGCCGTCGAAGTTCTACCGCGCCGCCGTCGGCGCCCGCGCGCGGGCCGCCGGTTGACCATGAGCGAGGACGCGTCCGACGGGCCCGTGCGGCTCGAGGTCCTGGGCGCGACGGCGGTCGTGACGTTGAACCGACCGACGGCCGCCAACGCGCTGTCGCGCGAGCTCGTCGGGGCGCTGGGCCACGCGTTCGCGCGCGTGCGCGGCGACGACGACGTCCGCGCCGTCATCGTCACGGGCGCCGGTGAAAAGGCGTTCTGCGCGGGCGCCGATCTCAAGGAGCGGCGCGCGATGACGCTCGAGGAGACGCAGTCGTTCCTGCGCGCGCTCAACGTCGTCGTCGACGCGATCGCGGCTTTTCCCAAACCGACGATCGCGGCCATCAACGGCGCGGCGTTCGGGGGCGGGCTCGAGCTCGCGCTCGCGTGCGACTTCCGCGTCGCCGCCGACACGGCCGAGCTGGGGCTCGTCGAGACGCGCCTCGGGATCATCCCCGGCGCGGGCGGCACGCAGCGGCTCGCGCGCGTCACGAGCGTCGCCGTCGCCAAGGAGCTCATCCTCGCGGGCCGACGCATCACCGCGGCGCGCGCGCGGGAGCTGGGCGTCGTGGGCGACGTCGTTCCGGCGGCCGCGCTCGCGGCGGCCGCGGCGAAGCTCGCGGCCGAGCTCGCCGGGGCCGGGCCGCTCGCGATCGCGCAGGCGAAGCGCGCCATCGACGGCGGTATCGGCCTGTCGCTGCCGGACGCGCTCGCGCTCGAGCGCGCGTGCTACGCGGTCGTTCTGCCGAGCGAGGATCGCAACGAGGGGCTCGCGGCGTTCGCCGAGAAGCGCCCGCCCGTGTTCAAAGGAAAATAGGAGTCCCCGGAATGTCGCGAAGTGACGAGCTCAAGGCGCTCGCGGAGAAGGTTCGAAAAGGCGGCTCGCCGAAGTACCACGAGGCGAACGCCGCCGCCGGCAAGCTGTTCTGCCGCGAACGCATCGCGCTTTTGTGCGACCCGGACGAAAAAGGCGGCAAGGACTTCGTCGAGGACGGCCTGTTCGCGAACGCCGCGGCGCCCGATCTGCCAGCGGACGGCGTCGTCACGGGCGTCGGCCGCGTGCACGGACGTCCCGTCGCCATCATGGCGAACGACTCGACGGTGAAGGCCGGCTCGTGGGGCGCGCGCACGGTCGAGAAGATCGTGCGCATTCAAGAGACGGCGGGGCGGCTCGGGATTCCGCTTTTCTATCTGGTCGATTCGGCGGGCGCGCGCATCACCGATCAGATCGACATGTTCCCCGGGCGGCGCCACGCGGGCCGCATCTTCAACAACCAGGTGAAGCTGTCGGGCGCCGTGCCGCAGATCTGCCTGCTGTTCGGCCCGTCGGCCGCCGGGGGCGCGTACATCCCGGCGTTCTGCGACGTCGTGTTCATGGTCGAGAAGAACGCGTCGATGTATCTGGGCTCGCCGCGCATGGCCGAGATGGTGATCGGCGAGAAGGTCACGCTCGAGGAGATGGGCGGCGCGCGCATGCACTGCGAGGTCTCGGGCTGCGGCGATCTGCTCGCCCCGGATGAAAAGACCTGCATCGCCGCCGCGCGGGACTACCTCGCGTACATGCCGCAAAAAGGCACCGACGCGCCACCGATCTCGGCGCCGCGCGCGCCCCGCGCCGACGCCAAGCGCATCGACGACGTCATGCCCGTCAACCAGAACCAGGCCTTCGACGTCGCCGCCGTCATCGACGCGCTGGTCGACGAGGGCAGCTTCTTCGAGATCAAGAAGCTCTTCGCGCGCGAGCTCGTCACGGGCTTGGCGCGCCTCGACGGCCGCGTCGTCGGCATCGTGGCCAATCAACCCAAATGGAAGGGTGGCGTGCTCTTCGTCGACTCGGCCGACAAGGCCGCGCGCTTCGTGTGGCTGTGCGACGCTTACGGCATCCCGCTGCTGTTCCTCGCCGACGTGCCCGGCTTCATGATCGGCAAGGCCGTCGAACGACAGGGCATCATCCGCCACGGCGCCAAGATGATCTCGGCCATGGCCGACGCCAGCGTGCCGAAGATCTGCGTCGTCTTGCGCAAGGCCTACGGCGCGGGGCTCTACGCCATGAGCGGCCCCGGCTTCGAGCCCGAGGCGACGATCGCACTGCCGCAGGCGATGATCGCCGTCATGGGCGCCGAGGCGGCCATCAACGCCGTCTACGCCAACAAGATCGCCGCCCAGCCCGAGGCCGCGCGCGCCGCTTATATCGAAGAGCTGCGACAGCAGTACCGCGCCGACATCGATGTCCTCAAGCTCGCGAGCGAGCTGCACGTCGATGCCATCACGCCCGCCGACGATCTGCGCGCCGAGCTCATCCGCCGCTTCGCCAACGCCACGGGCCGCCGCACGACGGGCTACCCGCGTCGCCGCTCCGTCCTGCCGGTCTGAGTTGCCGATGATTCGAGGACTCACGCTCATCGCCGCCGACGAGGCGCGGCGGATTTTGATGGAGACGCCGCCCGTGGGCGTCGAGCGCGTGCCCATCGCGAAGGCGGGGGGGCGCGTGCTCGCGACGGCGCTGTTCGCGACGGAGAACCTGCCGTCGGGCCGGCGCTCGGTCATGGATGGCTACGCCGTGAGCGCCGCCGACACGCAGGCGGCCTCCGAGCTCGCGACCGTTTCGCTCCAGCTCGTCGGCGCCGTGCCCATGGGCGATGTCTTTCGCGGGGCCGTCGCCGCGGGCGAGGCCGTCGCGATCTCGACGGGGGGCTTCGTGCCCGAGGGCGCCGACGCCGTCGTCATGCTCGAGCACACGTCGTCGACGGGTGAGAGCGAGGGTACGGGCCGCTCCGTCGAGATCGGGCGCGCCGTGAAGCCGGGCGCCAACGTCATCCAAGCGGGCGAGGACCTCGTGCGCGGCGCGGCCGTGCTCGCCGCGGGGCGCCGGTTGCGCGCGCAGGATCTGGCGGCGCTCGCGACGTTCGGCGCCGCCGAGGTGCAGGTCTTCCGGCGGCCCCGCGTCGCCGTGCTCTCGACGGGCAACGAGCTGTGCGCGCCCGGCGAGACGCCGCGTCCCGGCCAGGTGCGCGACGCGAACCAGTACGCCCTCGGCGCGCAGATCGCGGCCGCCGGCTGCGTCGTCAGTTACGGCGGCATCGTACGCGACGACGTCGCGGCGCTGCGCGAGGCCGTCTCGCGCGCGCTGTCCGAGCACGACGCGCTCGTGCTCTCGGGCGGCTCGTCTGTCGGGACGAAGGACGTCGCCGCCGACGCGATGTTGGACCTGCCCGCGCCCGGCGTGCTCTTTCACGGCATCGACATCCGCCCCGGCAAGCCGACGCTGTTCGCGCGCGCGGGGGGAAAGCCCGTCGTGGGAATGCCCGGCTTCCCCACGTCGTCGCTCATCGTGTTCGACGCGTTCATCCGCCCCATGCTGTGGCGTCTGGGCGGCGAGACGCCGCGCGACCCGTGGCCCGCGCGGCGCCGCGCGCGGCTCGCGGTGGCCCAGCCGTCCGTCGTCGGGCGCGAGGACTACCTGCGCGTGCGGCTCGTCGAGCGGCAGACGGAGACGTTCGGGACGACCGAGACCTGGGCCGAGCCGCTCGCCGGGGGCTCGGCCGCGCTCTCGAACGTGGTCTTCGCCGACGGGCTCGTGCGCGTCGACGCCGCACGGGCCGGGCTCGACGCCAGCGAATTCGTCGACGTCTTCGTCTACTGATGGGGTACTGACGGGCGTTGACGCGCCGGAGCGTCCGCCGGTACCCTTCGCGCATGATTCGTTTTCCTGCGGCTGGCTTGGCTGCTCTCGGTGTCGTGATCGCTTTGTCGGGAACGGCCCACGCGCAGTCGGTGCGCCCGCCCGTCAAGGGTCGGTCGCACAAGGTCAAGGTCGATAGCTCGCCCCAGCAGGCGGCCGTTTACTGGGACTCCGGCGTTTCGCCCGACCCGAAGAAGTTCGGCATCGCTGGCTACACGCCCCTCACCGTCAAGGTGCCGCGCGGGGGCGTCAAGTTCGTCGTCGAGCTGCAGGGTTTCAAACCCCAGGACAAGACCGTCGACGTCAAGAAGAGCCAGACGGTGGCCTTCACGCTCGAGCGCGCGCCGCAGATGGCGAAGCTCGATCTGCAGTCGACGACCGACGGCACGGCGGCGGGCGGCGACGTCAAGATCGACGGCGTCGGACGCGGCACGATCCCGAACGCCTTCGAGCTCATCGCGGGCCGCCACCAGGTCGAGGTGAACAAGGCCGGCTTCAAGCCGTGGAGCGATTGGTTCGACCTCGCCGAGGGCGAGCGCCGCACGCGCGACGTTTCGCTCGTGAAAGCCGAGGCGCCATCGGGCGCGCTGCTCGTGACGTCCGACGCGGGCGGCGACGTCTACGTCGACGGCGTTCGCAAGGACGTCTCGCCCGCGATCGTCCAGAACATCTCGGCCGGCGATCACGTCGTCGAGGTCCGCAAGGAGGGCGTCCCGCCGTGGCGGCAGAACGTCACCGTCGTGTCGGGCCAGCAGACGAAGGTCGCCGCGACGTTCGGCGCCGCGGGCGCGGGCGCGGGCAGCCTGCGCGTCATCGCGAGCGAGGTCGACACGCAGGTCTTCGTCGACGGCGAGGACAAGGGCCGCTCACCCGCGACGGTCGCCAACGTCACGCCCGGCGAGCACTTCGTCGAGGGTCGCAAGGCGAAGTTCAAGACGGTGCAGCAGACGGTGCGGGTCGCCCCCGGCGAGAGCGCCCTCGTCCAGCTCAAGATGGAGGTCGCCGCGGCCGATCGCCCGCACGCGACGCTCAAGGTGCAGTCGGCCGTCCCAAACGCCGAGGTCTTCGTCGACGGCTCGAGCCTCGGGCGCGCGCCGATTGACCGCAGTGATCTCGATCCGGGCAAGCACTTCGTCGTCGTCCACAAGGACGGCTACACGGACTTCAAGCGCGAGGTCATGCTCATCGAGAACCAGACCGTCGCGCTCGTGGCCGATGTGTCGGCGACGGGCTCGCTCCGCGTGCTGTCGACGCCCGAGGGCGCCCAAGTGCGCGTCGACGGCGAGGTCTTCGGCAAGACGCCCATCCAGCGCGACGGCGTCGGCGCGGGCGATCACGTCCTCGAGGTCGACCTCAAGGGCTACTACGCCCACAAGGAGACGATCAAGGTCGAGGGCGGCCGCGAGAAGGTGTTCTCGATCGATCTCAAGCAGCTGCCGACGGGCCCGACGCCCGAGCAGCAGGCCAAGCGCAAGGCCGGCATGTCGTCGATCGGCGCGAAGGTCAACCCGGTGGGCGGCGTCACGACCGACTTCGGCATCGGCTACCCGTACTACTTCATGGCGCGCGCCACGGTCGGCGCCTTCAACGTCAAGCCGCTTGGCCTCGACCTGGGCGTCGAGTTCAAGACGTTCTTCCAGATCTACGACTTCTCCGCCCACGGGCGCCTCCAGCTGGTCGAGGCGGGGCCGCTCTCGCTCGCGGCGCGCGCCAACATCGGCGGCGGCTTCGGCTCGAACGGCCGGAACACCTACTTCATGGACCTCGCGCCCGTGGCGTCGCTCGCCTTCAGCAACGTCGCGACGGTGTCCGTGTCGGCGCGCTGGTCTCTGTACACCGATCGCTTCTGTCCGTCCCAGGCCGAGAAAGACAACGGCGTCGGGCAATCGGACTTCTGCAAGGACGCCGGGAGCGCCGCCGCCGTGCTCGGGCCGGGCCCGGCCGACCGCCGCATCAACGGGCAGCGGTTCCTCATCGGCTTCGCCGCGGTCGCCGCCATCGATCGACTCACGTCGGTGTTCGTGCAGGTCGAGTTCGTCCCCGGCCTCACGCCGCCGTCGCGGCTCGCGTTCCAGGACAAGGTCAACAGCGCGCTCTTCGAGAAGGACACCCTCGTCTACGGCACGGTCGGCTTCGAGCTGAAGTTCTGATTTTCTAAAGCGCGCGCATTTCCGCTAGCGTCTGCCGGCGTTTTTCTTCAACGTACGCTCCATGAGCAGCACGGGGGGCATCCCGCGGAAGTGGAACATCGGCGACGCGGCCGAGACCTACGGCGTCAAGTACTGGGGCAACAACTACTTCTCGATCAACGAGGCGGGCAACGTCCAGGCGACGCCCGGCGGCCCCGACAACGGCCACATCGATCTGAAGGAGCTCGTCGACGAGGTCGCGCGCCGCGGGATCGGGCTGCCGCTGCTGATTCGTTTCTCCGACGTGCTCAAGAGCCGCATCGTCGAGCTCAACGAGACCTTCCGTCGCGCGATCGCCGAGTACGGCTACAAGGGTCAGTACAAAGGCGTCTACCCGATCAAGGTCAACCAGCACCGCTACGTCGTCGAGGAGATCGTCCAGTTCGGTCGCCCGTATCACTACGGGCTCGAGGCCGGCTCGAAGCCCGAGCTGCTCGCCGTCATGGCGATGCTCGATGACGAAGAGGCGCTGGTCATCTGCAACGGCTACAAGGACGAGGAGTACATCGAGACCGCGCTCATGTTCTCGAAGCTGGGCCGCACGGTGCTCATCGTCGTCGAGAAGTTCTCGGAGCTGGCCCACATCGCCGAGGTCGCCAAGAGGATGGGCGTGCGGCCGCGCATTGGCGTGCGCGTCAAGCTGGCCTCCAAAGGTTCGGGGCGCTGGGAGGCGTCGGGCGGCGATCGCTCGAAGTTCGGCCTGTCGACCCGCGAGGTCGTCGAGGCCATCAACTTCATGAAGGCGAACGACCTTCTGAGCTGCTTCGAGCTGCTGCACTTCCACCTCGGCAGCCAGATCTCGGCCATTCGCGCCGTCAAGAACGCGCTCCGTGAGGCGGGGCGCTTCTACGTCGAGGTCGCCAAGCTGGGCGCGCCGCTCAAATACTTCGACGCGGGCGGCGGGCTCGGCGTCGACTACGACGGGTCGCAGACGAACTTCGCGTCGTCGATGAACTACACGACGCAGGAGTACGCGAACGACATCGTGTTCGCCCTCCAAGAGATCTCGGACGCCGCGGGCGTGCCGGCGCCCACGATCGTGACGGAATCGGGCCGCGCCGTCGTCGCGCACCACTCGATGCTCGTCATGGACATTCTCGGCGTCGGCGAGTTCGACACGGGCAAGGCGCCCGACAAGGTCGCCAAGGACGCCCCTCGCGTCGTGAAGAACCTCTTCGAGACGTACAAGGACATCTCGCGCAAGAACCTGCTCGAGGCCTACCACGACGCCGTCGAGTACAAGGAAGAGGCGCTGCAGCTCTTTAATCTCGGCAACCTCTCGCTCGACGAGCGCGTCGTCGCCGAGGACATCTTCTGGGCGATCTGTCAGAAGATCCTCAAGATGACGCGCGAGCTGCGCGAGGTCCCCGAGGATCTCGACGGCCTCGAGCGCGCGATGTCGGACACGTACTTCTGCAACTTCTCGATGTTCCAGTCGCTGCCCGACATCTGGGCCATCGACCAGCTGTTCCCCATCATGCCGATCCACCGGCTCGGCGAAGAGCCAACGCGCCGGGCGGTGCTTGCCGACATCACGTGCGACAGCGACGGCAAGATCGACCACTTCATCGACCGCCGGGACGTCAAGTCGGTGCTCGAGCTGCACCCCGTGAACGGCCAGGACTACTACCTGGGCGTGTTCCTCATCGGCGCGTACCAGGAGATCCTGGGCGACCTGCACAACCTGTTCGGCAACACGAACACGGTGCACGTCTCGCTCGCGGCGGGCGGTGGCTACCAGATCGAGCACGTCGTCATGGGCGACACCGTCACGGACGTCCTCAAGTACGTCAGCTACGCGCGTGAGGATCTCGTGGCGCGCGTGCGCCGCTTCGCCGAGCTCGCCGTGCGCGCCAACCGCATGACCCTCGACGAGACGCGCTCGATGCTGCGCATGTACGAAGAGGGCCTCGCCGGCTACACGTACCTCGAACGCGCCTAGCGCAAGCGGAAGGGGCTTCGCCCCTCCCGCCCTGAAGATGTCTCCGCGAGAAGGGCCGGCGCGGCGAAGCCGCGCCTCTCGAGGTGGTGGTCGCGCGCGCGGGGCCCGCCCAGGCGTCACCGGGGAAAAAAGTTTTTATATTAGCCCCCAGAAACACACGGGGGAGCAGGGGGCG